>NZ_CP043909.1:3049095-3373643 GCF_008630915.1 Acinetobacter suaedae | reverse complement strand
CTTTTACCACATCCTGTGGATAATTTTAACCACCAAGTTATCCACAATTCATAAAATCAATAAAAACATGGTTATCCACAAGGTAACCCTATGTTTAATGATGAAAATATATGGTTTCCCACAGAATAAACCCACCCTAATAGTAATAAATTTAAATTTTAAAATTTGAATTTATTTATAAAGCCCACCCGGAATGTGGATAACTGAGCATATCGAAATTTAAATTCAAAATCCAAAGAATAAATTTAAAACACATGCTGTATTGTGGGTAAGTCTGAGGATAGGCTGTGAATATAACTTATTCCTGATATAATTTAAATAGATAGCTTGTGTATGTTTTTTGTTTTCACAATATATATAAAGAAGTCGTTATAGAAAAATGTAAGAAAACAAATAAGATAAAATGTAAAGATTTCGATTTTTCATTGACAGCGTAAACATTGCGCAATAAAATCGCGGACCTTTATAGAAAGATCATTTTGGGAGTTTCGATATGAAACGTACTTTCCAACCATCTGAATTAAAGCGTAAACGCGTTCATGGTTTCCGTGCTCGTATGGCAACTAAAGCTGGTCGTCAAGTTTTAGCTCGTCGTCGTGCGAAAGGTCGTCATAGCTTAACTGTTTAATACTGTTAAGCTGACCAGATTTGGGTGATGGCACTTTACAGTTTTGGCACTGAATTTCGTATTCGTTGTGCTGCAGATTACAAAAGTGTATTTGATGGTGCGCTTTTTAAAGTGCATCAGCCCCATTTCCTTTTTTTAGCAAAATTAACCGAACAGCCAAATAGCCGTTTGGGTATTGTCGTTGCTAAAAAAAAGGTGCGTCGTGCACATGAACGAAATCGGGTAAAACGTCTTGCTCGTGAGAGCTTTCGTTTACATCAAGCACAATTTAATGCTGATATCGATATTGTGGTGATGCCTAAAATAGGTATAGATACAATTTCAAATCAAGAATTACATCAACAATTAGATTTTGCTTGGCAAAAATTACAACGTTTAGCAAAAAAGCATTCCAAAGTCGTTACTACTTCCCTCCAAAATTAGAGATCTCCAATGGTACGTATCCTGCATTGGTTGATAAGATGCTACCAAATCGCAATCAGTCCGTTATTGGGGCCACGTTGTCGCTATATTCCAACTTGTTCTCAATATGCCATTGAAGCTTTACAAACGCATGGAGCAGTTAAAGGAGTTTGGCTGTCAGCTAAACGTGTTTGTCGATGTCATCCTTGGGGAGGGTCTGGTTACGACCCAGTGCCACCTAAAGCAGTTCGTTTTATTTCGTTTCATCAAATAGATTCTCAAATGCATCACGTTGCTGTACCCTTTCGTGATCGTTTATGTAAGCAAAATTTCTCTAATCATTTGGGATATTAGTTATGCAACAATGGGCCAGATTTGCAATTCTTGGAGCCATGTTTGTTACCGCATATTTGCTTATTTTGGCTTGGCAAAAAGATTATGGTCATGCTGCACCAGCTCCGCAACAACAAGCGGCTGTAGTGAGTGCACATGATGTGTCTGCAGATTTGCCAAATGCTCAAAATGCAACAGCGGCTTCAGACTTGCCACAAGCAAATGTGACTGCATCACAACAAGCCACAGAAACTACCCCTGTGAATCAGCAACTGATTTCAGTACAAACTGATCTCTATCATCTTTGGATTAATCCGAAAGGTGGTGATATTGTTCGTATTGAGTTGTTGAGCCATGATAAAAGCAAAAATGGTGATCAACCATTTGTTATGCTGGAAAATGATGCGAATCGTACGTATGTCGCTCAATCGGGTTTAATTGGTTTAAATGGACCAGACAGCAGCCGGAATGGTCGTCCAATGTATGATGTTGAAAAAACAGCATATACAATGGAAGATGCAAAAAAAGTGGCTGCTACAGATGGAGCAACCAGTCAAGTTTTGACTGTTCCATTGGTATTTAAAACACCTGAAGGTGTAGAAGTGATTAAAACTTTCACTTTCACCCAAGGTGAATATCCAATTACAGTAAAACACCAAGTCATTAACCGTAGTCAGCAAAACTGGCAAGGTCAAATGTTTGGTCAGCTAAAACGTGATAACTCAGATGATCCAGGAAAATCTGACCAAGGTATCTTTACCTTAGGTACCTTCTTGGGTGGTGCATGGGGTACACCTGATGCACATTACAACAAACTCAAGTTTTCTAATTTCTCTGATGAGAAGTTGAATCTTGATGCGAAAAATGCTTGGGTTGCGATGGTTCAGCACTATTTTGTGAGTGCATGGATTCCGGGTAACTTAAAACTGACGCAAGCAGATGGTCAGCCATATACTGCTAAATTAGAATCACGTCAGTCTGCAGACAAGATGAATATTATTGGCTTTACCTCTCCGACCATTAATGTACCTGCAGGTACCTCAATGGAAGTTGATGCGAAGTTCTATTCAGGTCCAAAAATCCAGTCTGAGCTGAAAGATTTAGCTGTAGGCTTAAACCAAACTGTAGATTATGGTTGGTTATGGCCGATCGCAAAATTATTGTTCCTTGGTTTGCAATTTTTCCATAACATCGTGGGGAACTGGGGTTGGTCAATTATTCTTTTGACGATCTTAGTGAAGCTGATTTTATGGCCACTTTCTTCGAAAAGCTATCGCTCGATGGCAAAAATGCGTGTGATTGCACCTGAAATGCAACGCATGAAAGAAGAGTTTGGCGATGACCGTATGCGTTTCTCTCAAGAAATGATGGCATTGTATAAGCGTGAACAAGTGAATCCATTGTCGGGCTGTTTGCCGTTATTACTGCAAATGCCGATTTTCCTTGCCCTATATTGGGTATTGATGGAAAGTGTGGAATTACGTCATGCACCTTGGTTGCTATGGATTCAAGATTTATCTGCGATGGATCCTTGGTTTATTTTGCCGCTACTCATGGGGGTTACCATGTATGTGCAGCAAATGCTCAATCCACAACCGACTGATCCAATGCAGGCAAAGGTTTTCCGTTTGATGCCAATCATCTTTACGGTATTTATGTTGTTCTTCCCAGCAGGTTTAGTCCTTTACTGGATCGTCAACAACGCCATTACGATTCTGCAACAGTCATTTATCAATAAGAGTGTAGAGAAAGATCGTCTCAACAAGGTTGAGTCAGCGTCTTAATTCTCCAACTTTTACTGAATAAATCCGCTTAAGATGGTAATCTTAAGCGGATTTTTATTTGGCTGAATTTTAGGGTTGTGAAGTGAAAAATATGCAACATCAAACCACAATTGCTGCGATTGCTACACCGTTGGGTCGTGGTGGTGTGGGGGTCATTCGTCTCTCTGGGCCGAAGGCTTATATGATTGCCGAACAACTCACACAAAAACAATTACCTACCGCAAGAATGGCTGCTTTTCGTCAGTTTTATGATGCGGATAATTCAGTGATGGATGAAGGCATTATCTTGTGTTTTCCAAATCCACATTCATTTACAGGTGAGGATGTGGTTGAAATCCAAGGACATGGTGGTCCTGTGATTCAAAATGCATTGTTGGCGCGCTTGCTTGATTTAGGGGCAACGGCTGCAAAAGCAGGTGAATTTTCCATGCGTGCCTTTGAAAATGGCAAAATGGATTTGGTTCAAGCAGAAGCGATTGCAGATTTGATTGATGCAACGTCACAGGCAGCAGCACGTTCAGCAGTACGTTCTTTACAAGGTGCTTTTTCAACCAAAATTAATACTGTTTTAGAAAAATTGATTCACTTGCGTTTGCATGTGGAAGCCGCGATTGATTTTCCAGAAGAAGAAATTGATTTTTTAGCGGATGGTAAAATTTTAGCATTGTTGGATGATGTACAAGATTCTGTCAAAGCGGTACAACAATCAGCGCGTCAAGGTCAATTGTTACGTGAAGGTTTGCAAGTCGTGATCGCGGGTAAACCGAATGCTGGCAAATCGAGCTTATTAAACGCATTGGCTGGACATGAGCGTGCCATTGTGACTGATATTGCGGGTACCACACGTGATGTTTTGCACGAAAAAATCAGTTTGAATGGCTTACCGATTACTTTAACGGATACGGCTGGTTTACGCGAAACAGGTGATGTTGTTGAGCGTGAAGGTATTCGCCGAGCGATCAAAGAGATTGAGCAGGCAGATTTATTACTCTTGGTATATGACTTAAATCAAGGTGATGAACCGTTGCAATTGGCACATGAATATTTTGCAGATCATCTGGAACCGAAACGTTTATTGTTGATCGGAAATAAATGCGATTTAACGGGTCAACCAGCAGAAATGACAGATTATCAAGGCTTCCGCCACATTCGGGTTTCAGCGAAACAGGATATGGGGGTTCAGGCACTCATAGATGCGATTACAGCGCATGCAGGCTTTCAACCTGAGGAAGATACCTTTATCGCCCGTACGCGTCATTTAGACGCAATGAAGCGCACTCAGCGCTATTTGTCAGAGGCACGTGAACAACTTGTGGTGTTTAATGCGGGTGAGCTTGTTGCTGAGTCATTGCGATTGGCACAAAATGCCCTTGGTGAAATCACCGGTGATTTTAGTGCGGATGATCTGCTTGGGAAAATTTTTGGTTCGTTCTGTATTGGGAAGTGAGTTTAATCAAGCATAAATGTTCCACGTGAAACATCTTGGGTGTTGGTTTGATTTTGGTTGTGACTCAGTAAGTCGAGCTGTATAGCCTTGTGAGACGGATTACAATAGCGGCTGATTTTTGATTCGAGTGTCAGTCATGTTAAAAAAAATTGGGATATTCTCATTATTGAGCTGTGTTTCTATGATGAGTTTAGCCAATGTGGAAACCTTAAAAAGTAATCTAAATAAAAACTATCCCAATATCCAAGTGACCAATATCCAAGCCACCGAAATGAAGGGTTTATATAGTGCAAATCTAGATAATCAAATCATCTACCTCGATGAAAATGCCGAGCATATGTTTATCGGTTCAATGGTGCGTTTAAAAGACCAAAAAAATCTCACAAAAGATTTAGTACTTAAGCAAAATTCAATTGATTGGCAAAAACTCCCTTTACAAGATGCAATTAAAACGGTCAAAGGTAATGGTAAACGTCAGCTCGCTATTTTTTCAGATCCAAACTGTCCGTACTGTAAGCAATTAGAAGCAGAACTGGATAAGCTCAATGATGTAACGATTTATACCTTTATCTATGCCTTAAAACCGCAATCTATCGCTGTTTCTAAGCAAGTTTGGTGCGATGCAAATCCATCCTATGCATGGAAAAATTTACTGCAAAAGAATGTTCAACCTAAAGCAAAAACCTGTGCCAATCCAATTGATCGAAACCTAGCTTTAGGACGTAAATTAGGTGTGAACGGGACCCCCACTTTAATTTTTTCAAATGGTTTAAAGATGGTAGGGGGACGTAGTGCTGAAGATATTCAAATGATTTGGAAGGAACTAGGACTATAAATATAAACCTCCCAATTCATAACAATCATGAATTGGGAGTGATTTCTATGACGCTAGCTTTTCTTAATAACAAGGTTATAGATAAATAAAATAATCACGGCACCAATGACAGATGCAATAAATCCAGCCGCAGAGTTTTCACCATATAAACCAAGTAATCGACCGCCATAGGTCGCCAATAAAGAACCCGAAATACCGAGTAAAGTGGTAACAATAAAGCCAGCTTTGTCATCACCTGGATGGAGCGCTCGCGCAATTAAACCCGCAAAGAAACCAACGACAATTGCTACAATTAGAGACCACATTGTTATTTCTCCTTGTTTTAACAATAGTATTTGTTGTTATCCTGCTTGATGATGAGAGCTTTTGTCTGTAGTGGATTGCTTATTTATGTCGTATTTTTGTGCAGTGTTGAGATATTTTTAATTAAGATTTAAAAATAAAAAAGCGACGAAATCGTCGCTGAACAGGTGCTTGAGCTACTTTTGCATGGGCAGTTCAAGCACCAATGATACAGATTGTTTTATTAATCAAAGACCAATTTCACCGATAAATGGAAGATGACGATATTTTTGATCAAAATCGAGACCATAGCCCACAATAAATCGATCTTCAACTTCAAAACCTAAGAATCTGACGTCTAAATCAATCTCACGGCGTGAAGGTTTGCTGACTAAGGTACATAGCTCGATTGAGTTAGGATTACGGGTTTGCAGAATTTCCATAACTTTACTTAATGTCCGTCCTGAATCAATAATATCTTCAACAACGAGAACATCTTTACCACGGATTTGACCATCAAGATCTTTTAAAATTTTGACATCACGTGAAGAAACGGTTGTACCGTTTACATAGCTTGAAACAGTCATAAAATCGAGTTCATGCGGTTTTTCAATCGCACGGCATAAATCTGCCATAAAGATAACTGAGCCACGCAGTAAACCAATCAATACCAGTTCTTTATCACTTTGAGCATAGTGTGCATTGATTTTTTCACCTAGCTCTTTCACTTTGGCTTGGATCTCTTCACTGGAAATCATTACGCGCATCGCAACAGTCATCGATAGATTCCTAAAACTTTAAAAATGGGAAAATAAAAAAGGTGTTGACCTGCAACACCTCGAAATCTTGAGTTAATGTGAGAATTTTAAAACAAAATGAGTTTTCATGCATCTTTTGATGATGAAGAATATGTATCATTTTGCCGTGAAGCACTGTCTCGCTTCAACAAAACTGCGCAGCTCATGGCAAAGAGGATCAATCCAATCCTACGCTTATTAAATACTCTAGTTGGCGCTATAGGCTTTTTGTCCATAGATATAGGTTGCCTCGATATTACGGTCATCGCCTATAGTAAACAGCGCAAATAAGCTGTCATCAATTGATTTAGAACGTGACTGACGTAGTTGTTGTAAAGCCGTTGCTTGCAGATTCAGCACGACAAAATCAGCTTCTTTACCGATATTGAAATTGCCGAGCTTATCATCGAGATCAAGTGCTTTTGCACCACCTAAGGTTGCATGATATAGCGACTCAAAAGCAGAGAGTTTATCACCTTGTAACTGCTGCACTTTATAGGCTTCATTGACGGTTTGTAATAAGCTAAATGAAGTCCCTGCCCCAATATCTGTACCCAAACCAACTTTGACTTGTTGTTCCCATGTTTTCTTTAGTGGAAATAAGCCGCTACCTAAGAACAGGTTAGACGTTGGGCAAAAGGCAATTGCAGAGTTAGTCTCATGCATGCATTTCCATTCTGCATCTTCTAAATGTACGCAATGCGCGAATACCGAACGCTGACCTGTTAAGCCATAGTGATGATAGACATCGAGATAGCCCTTTTGCGCTGGGAATAAATCTTTGACCCATGCAATCTCATCTTTATTTTCACTTAAATGAGTATGTACATAGACATCAGGATATTCTGCTTTGAGTTGCCCTGCTTTTTCTAGCTGTTCTGGTGTAGAGGTTGGTGCAAATCGAGGTGTAATGGCGTATAAAGTGCGGCCTTGGCCATGCCACTTTTCGATCAGGGCCTTAGAATCATCGTAGGCGCTCTCTGCAGTGTCGCACAGTGCTTCAGGTGCATGACGATCCATCATGACTTTACCTGCGATTAAACGCATTTGGTACTGTTCTGCGGCTTCAAATAAAGCATTCACAGACTCAGGATGAACAGTACAAAACACCAGTGCCGTAGTGGTTCCATTTTTAAGCAATTCCTGCACAAAGAATTTTGCAATTTCTTCGGCATAGGCTTGGTCTTTGAACTGGATTTCAGTTGGGAACGTATAGGTATTGAGCCAACTGAGTAATTGTTCACCGTAGGCACCGACCATTTCTGTTTGTGGGAAGTGGATGTGGGTGTCAATCATCCCAGGAATGATCAATTGATCTGGATAATGTTGAATCTCAACATCTGTAGGTAGGTGATCTTGAGCCGCATCCCAAGTGCCAAACCAACGAATTTTGCCTTGTTCAGTGATCAGAATACCATCTTCGATATATCGCACTTGGTCTGCGATTTCAGTCGCTTGGGAAACAGTTTTTTGAATATCTAAGAAGCGACCACGAATAACCGTGATCGGAGTAGCCAACGTCATAACAACCTACAGTTTTACTTTTTTCGGTTGATTGTACCTGATTTTGTCCAGGTTACTGGAATATTCGCCTAAATTAAGCGACTAAAAAGTGTATAAATGTGAGTAAATTTTTTGAGTCAATGAATTAAGTTTATCTTTGGTGAGAATGTATATATTCTTAGCAAAAAGAAGTACTGTTTGAGAGCAGTATATTGATAATTCAAAATTAAAAAATTTACTAAATAATATTTTTTATAAGTTTTGTATTGTTGATGAAGGTTGCGAGAGTGATCTCGTTTAAACTAGATTTGCAGTATTTGAAATTTTAGAAATTGAGATAAAATTTATGAAAAAAATAGGATTAATTATTTTGTTGGCAATCACTATTTCAGCATGTGATTCTAACAATAAAACTTATCAAAGTACTTTTAAGCATACTCTAGAATGCCAAGATCAATTAAAAGACATTACGAAGGGAAACTTTAAACTAGATGATATTCCAAAGAAGAATTTGACCTTTGATATACAGCCGAGAGATAACAATATTGAAATAATTCAAATTAATTTTGTCCCAAAAGAGCAAAATGAAAGTAGATCAGCGGGTCGAATCAAAGTGAACAAAGCTGATAAAGAGATGTTCAATTCAACTTTTGACGATATAAACCTAATCCCAATCAAACTGGGTTCACATCAAATGTTTGTTGCCGAGTGTTTTTAAAAAGGTAGTTAGTCTTGTCAAAAGTTCTTCTTGCTATACGCATGGTTTTAAAGCATTTAAAAATAGTTCTACCCTCCTTGAGGAAATGAAACAGCAAATTGAGACCATGTGGATATTATTTGAGTATAGAAATGGTCAAGGAGAGCGAAGACAAAGCTTTGCACTGATTGAAGTAATTATTGATGATATAAGTGTCCCTAAAAATGAAACTTTTTTAACTTACCATTCAAATGATTTTTTATTAGAGGAACTTGTTGCATTTAATGATGATACTGATCAGATTCTTTATTATCAGATTATTGAAAATGAACAATTTGACGTGAGAGAACTAGAGCTTTTTAGATGGAACAATCATAATGATGAGCTTGATGGAAAGCTCCTATATTTTCGTGTTCTTATTACTAGAATGAATGATCAGTACAATGAAGTTTTTTTAGGATGGGCTGATTTTGAAAATGATCCTCCATGTTTAGAAATGTATACTGCTAGAGGTACGAAGTTGGTTGATGTGAATGATTATCCTGAAAGAGAAGATTTTTATTTTACTTTTGTTCCTTTCTTGGAGGCGGAGTGATTAGCTATAGAGTTTTAATATTGAAATTTAGTCTTAAAAAAAGATACTCAGCTTAGTGAGTATCCTTCTGCTTAATTTGATATGCTATAGATATCGAGCTTTGTATAGGCTTAAAAAGGTATCAAGAGTGGATCATTAAGATCAAACCAATTAAAAATTAATTTATTCCGCTTGATGTTTATTGTGACGTAACGATAGATACGCCGTAATACTCAATACCAAGATGATAAAGCTGAGGGAAATCCAGATCGGCATGTGGAACACATCCAACAACAACATTTTCGTACCGATAAACAATAAAATAATACCTAAGCCATAAGGTAAATAATGCATTTTGGTTGCTGCGCCAGCGAGTAAGAAGAACATTGCACGCAAGCCTAAAATTGCCATTAAGTTTGCAGTTAAAACGATGAATGGGTCAGTCGTTACAGCAAAAATTGCAGGAATCGAGTCCACAGCAAAAATGACATCAGAAGCTTCGACCAGTACTAATACTAAAAATAACGGCGTCGCCCACAAAAGTCCATTTCGGCGGACGAAGAATTTATTGCCTTCTAGTTGAGGTGTGATGCGAAGGTGTTTACGTAACCATTTGAGTAAAGCATTGTCTTCGATATCACCCTCTTCCTCCTGCCCTTTTAGAAATTTAAAGCCGGTATAGACGAGGAAAGCACCAAAGATATAAAGAATCCATGAAAACTCTTGAACGAACCAAGCGCCAATAAAGATAAAGATGGTTCTAAGTACAATTGCGCCGAGAACTCCATAGAGCAAGATTTTGCGTTGTAAAGCAGGTGGAATCGTGAAAGCAGCGAAGATCATGAGCCAAACGAAGACATTATCGATTGCTAAGGATTTCTCAAGTAAATAGCCTGCGAAGTATTCCATGGTTTTTTGATTGGCAATGTTCACTCCAACTGTTTGCTGGAGATACAGCCACAATGCACCACCAAACAGTATGGCGACAGTGACCCAAGCAATACTCCAATAAGCAGCTTGTTTAAAAGGAACATTTTGGTTTTGTTTCTGTTTAAAACCTAAAAAGTCGATGATTAACATCACCGACACAATGCCAAAAAAGGCAAGGTATAGCCATAAATTGCCGATAGTTTCCATCACTACTCCCTATCTGGCAAATGGACATAAAAAAACCTTGACCAGTTGCCAGATGAATTAAAAAAACATCTGTTTCAACATGATCAAGGTCTTGCCTACATCACCATGAGAGATGATGCTCAGAGTCCGACTTTTTGCAAAGTGTAATGACGGAGCTCTGACACCTGAGTTTTAATTGCAATACTCAGGTTTGGAGGAGGCTACTCCCCTTGTCAACAAATATGGTATGGATGATGCCATCCAAATCTGCGCGTAGCATTACATAATTTGAGTAAATCTGCAAATGGATGCTTTATGGTTTCGCATTAAAAATGTTTAGAATTTCATGTCGTAAAAATTGATGGCGAGGGTTTTGTTTGACGTGGTCATGCCAATACATCCCCATCGTGATTTTTGGTAATTCGATGGGTAAGGCATGAATCTGTAATGTTTCCGCATAATGCAGATGATTCAGAATACTTTGTGGAATGGTTAATATCGCATTGGGGTATTGTGCCAAGACTTGTAGTGCTGTTGCGTAATGCTGGCAACGCAGAAAAACTTGTCGAGATAATTGTTGGCGATTCAAATAAATATCTTCCAATAAAACCCCAGTGCGACGAGAAGATACCCCAATATGTGGAGAGGATAAGTAGGTTGCTAGATCCATTTTACTTTGTTGGGTACACACCACAAAATGATCTTGAATGAGCTGTTCAAACTGTAGATGTGCTTGATGGGGTTGTACCAGATCAATTACAAAATCGATCTGTTGGGCAGATAAGTCTGCCAGCATTTTTTTTCGGTCCAATTTGGAACTTAAAAACTGAATATTGAGATTTAATTGTGCAAAGTGATGTACCAATCGAGGAAAAATAATCGGTTCAATTTCATCGTGAATCGCAATCTTAATACTTTGCAACATGCTAGGAACAAACTCTTGTTGCGGTACAGCAATCTGTTGAATCGTCAATAACGCCTCTTGGATTGGGTGATAAATTTGCTCAGCATAAGGTGTAGGAAGCATCTTTTGCCCACTTCGTACAAATAGTTCGTCATTCAACTGTGCACGTAATCGTTGTAAGGCATGGCTGACGGCAGATTGGCTAATACAGAGTAATTGAGCAGCTTTAGAAATGCTTTTTTGTTCAAAGATCGCAATAAAAAGTGGGTATAAATTAATATCTATACGGTGGAATTGCCCGACTTCGAGAGGGTTTTGGTTATGAATCTTATTCATAGTTTTAAATAAAATAAAATCATTTCATTCATAATAAGTTTTCGCTTAAGGTGAAGTAAAGCAGCGAATCAAGTTTCGTTAAATATTTACCTTGAGGGAAATAATGATGTTTGCATTATCTGAACGCGCGCAGGATTTTATTGCAAGAACGCAAACCTTTATTCAACAAGAAATAGAACCGATTGAAAAAGCCTTTTGGGATGAGGTCCATCATCTCAATGTCGATGGCGACTGGACCAAATGGCAATGGCCAGCCCAACTCGAACAATTAAAAAGCAAGGCCAAAGCAGCAGGCTTATGGAATATGTTCTTGCCAGATGCGGAACTCGGTGCAGGTTTATCGGTTCAAGAATATGCGCATATTGCTGAATTGACAGGACGTAGCCTCCTTGCACCAACGGTATTTAACTGTAATGCGCCTGATACTGGCAATATGGAAGTGTTATGGCGCTATGGTAGTGAGCTACAAAAGCAACAATGGCTGCAACCACTACTGAATGGTGAGATTCGCTCTGTATTCTGCATGACTGAACCTGCGGTTGCGTCGAGCGATGCGACCAATATGCAAGCTACGGCGGTGATTGATGGCGATGAAATTGTTCTGAATGGTCGTAAATGGTGGTCATCAGGTTTGGGTGATCCGAATGCTAAAGTGATCATTTTTATGGCCTACACCCCTGATTCAAGCAAAGACCGTCACCATCAGCATTCGATGGTTCTGGTGCCGATTGATACCCAAGGTGTGACTATTGAACGGATGTTGCCTGTCTTCGGCGATTATGATGCGCCGCATGGTCATGGGCAGGTCAGTTTTGACAATGTGCGTGTACCTGTTAGTAATTTTATTGGTGGCGCAGGGCAAGGTTTTGAAATTGCCCAAGGACGTTTAGGGCCTGGGCGGATTCACCATTGTATGCGTTGTATTGGCGCAGCGGAAAAAGCCCTAGAGTTGATGATCGATCGTGGCATGTCCCGCAAAGCCTTTGGCAAAGAAATTCTTAAATTGGGCGGGAACTTAGAGCGGGTTGCAGAAGCACGTGTGCAAATCGACCAAGCCCGTTTATTAACGCTATATGCCGCTTATAAGATGGATACTTTGGGCAATATGGCAGCCCTCACTGAAATCTCAGCGATCAAAGTGGTTGCCCCGACTGTATTGCAAAACGTCGTTGATATGGCGATCCAAATTCATGGTGGTGAAGGAGTATCTCGTGATACGCCATTGACTGCATTTTTTAATCAGGCACGAAGTTTACGTTTAGCCGATGGACCTGATGAAGTGCATAAGGGCATGATTGCTAAATTAGAACTGAAAAAACGTGGTTATGGTCGCGGATAAGGATATAAAAATGACAGTAATAGATGTGGGTGGTCAGGTTCGTCATGGCGAAGAACTCGATATTTCCGCTGTTGAAACATGGTTAAAAAAACAAGGTGTTGCGCTCGATGGTCAAGCACAAGTGACCCAATATTCAGGGGGAGCATCGAATTGGACTTATCGTATTCAATATGAAAATGCCGATTTGATTTTGCGTCGGCCACCTAAAGGAACCAAAGCCAAATCAGCGCATGATATGGCGCGTGAATACAATGTGCAGAAGCATCTTGCACCGTTCTACCCTGTCCTACCTGAAATGATTGCATTGTGTCAGGATGAAAGTGTAATTGGCTGTGATTTCTATGTGATGCAGCGGATTGAGGGCATCATTCCCCGTGCTAATTTACCCAAAGAATTACAACTCGATGAGCAACAAGTTCGGCAACTTTGTTTAAATGTACTCGATAAGTTGATTGAATTACATCAAGTGCCTTATCAAGGCACAGAACTTGAAAAGTTAGGCAAAGGTGAAGGCTATTGTCGTCGTCAAGTGGAAGGTTGGGATGGCCGTTATAGCAAGGCGCTTACACCGAATGTACCTGATTTTAGCTTTGTGCGGGAATGGCTAAAGCAACATATTCCAACGGATGCTAAGATCTGCGTAATTCACAATGATTGGCGTTTTGATAATGTCATTTTAGATCCACAACAGCCAACAAAAGTAATCGGTGTGTTGGACTGGGAAATGGCGACATTGGGTGATCCGCTTATGGATTTAGGCAGTGCCCTGGCCTATTGGATTCAAGAGGATGACGATGCCTTGTTGAAATCTAGTCGCCGTCAACCAACCAATTTAAAAGGCATGCTGACACGTCAACAAGTCGTGGACTACTATTTAGAAAAAACGGATTTGAAACCGGATAATTGGGCATTTTATGAAGTATTTGGTTTGTTCCGTTTAGCTGTGATTGCTCAGCAGATTTATTATCGTTATTACCATCAACAAACGGATAATCCAGCTTTTAAGGATTTCTGGATCATGGTTCATGCCTTACATATTCGGGCACTCAAATTAATTGCACAAAACAATGCTGAAGCTGAGCAGTTAATTCCTGAATATGTGGCGAAATTACAGGATATTTTGAAGCGATGAGCACGATTTATTTGGTGCGACATGGGCAGGCTTCATTTGGTGCTGAAAGCTATGACCAGCTTTCAGCTAAAGGAGAACAACAGGCACAGGTGGTGGGTGATTTTTTTAAACATACCTTAAAAAAACAGCCTTTAGTGTTTGCTGGTTCAATGCAGCGCCATCAACAAACAGCACAATTGGCTTTAGCGCAAAATTTTCAAGATACCTTGATTCAAACGGAGCCTGCTTGGAATGAGTTTGATCATCAGCATATCTTTGCACAATATGATCCCCGATTTAAACAACCTGAATTATTGAAGCAGGATATTGCTCAAGTGGCGAATCCACGTGCCTATCTTGCCAGTATCTTTGATGGTGCGATAGATCGCTGGATTGGAGAGCAGTATGACCACGAATATCATGAAACATGGTTAGGCTTTCAATCACGGGTCGAAAGTGCTTTACAGACGTTATGTCAGCACATTGATGTCACACAACAACGTCAGACGGTGGTGTTTAGTTCAGGTGGTGTGATTTCTGTGGCTGTTGGCAAGATATTAGGCTTAGATGCCAAACAGATTTTTGCCCTGAATTGGTCAATCGCCAATGCAAGTATCACCACGCTACGTTGGACTGATGGACGTTTACAGTTACTGAGTTTTAATGAGCATCATTATTTAAAAGCATGTGATGCAGAACTATTAACATGGATTTAAATAAGAATAGGTGACAGACATGGCAAAGACGATTTTAATTACAGGTGCAAGTTCAGGGTTAGGTGCAGGGATGGCACGTGAATTTGCGGCGAAAGGCTACAATTTGGCATTGTGCGCACGCCGTTTAGATCGTTTGGAATCCTTACAGCAAGAATTGCAAAGCCAGTTTGCAATTCAGGTCAAAATCAAAACCCTTGATGTGACTCATTACGATGATGTCTTTACGGTTTTTAAAGCTTTTCAGCAAGAGTTTGGCAGTATTGATCGAATTATTGTCAATGCAGGTGTGGGCGAAGGTCGCCGTATTGGAAAAGGGCATTTTGAGATCAACCGTGCCACGGCAGAAACCAATTTCATTTCAGCATTAGCGCAATGTGAAGCAGCGGTAGAAATTTTTAGGGCGCAAAATCAAGGGCATTTAGTGGTGATTTCTTCGATGAGTGCAATGCGTGGTTTACCGAAGCATTTATCGACCTATGCTGCTAGTAAAGCAGCTGTGGCGCATTTGGCTGAGGGGATTCGAGCGGAGTTGTTGGATACTCCGATTAAGGTCTCGACGATTTTCCCAGGTTATATTCGCACTGAATTGAATGAGGGTGTGAAGAAGTTGCCATTTGAAGTGGATGAGAAAACGGGTAGTCAGGCGTTGGTGAAAGCGATTGAGAAAGAGCCTGTGAAGGCATATGTACCGCAGTGGCCGTGGTTGCCAATGGGGATTGCAATGAAGATTTTGCCTTTAAAATTGGTGAATAAACTGAGTTAATTGCTATTCAAAATAGATCGGAGATATCTCTATTTGGAAAGTTTGACAGCCTCATATAGGCTGAATCATTGACCTGTTTGGATATAGGCGTTTCCTTACTTTTCAGGGATGAAAAGTAACAAAAATCCTTTGTTGGACTGATGGTATATTCCCATACCACAGTCCAACGGGCGGCATCCATGCCGCCTTTCACGATAGTGAATACCGTGACAAAATTAGATGATTAAAATAGGCTATTGGCTAAATTACGACAAAGCCTTAATCAATTTTTGGTGTAAACCACCAAAACCACCATTGGACATGATCACCACAGCATCGCCCTCACCTGCCTCATTCACCACACGGGCAATGATCTCATCCAATGAACGGCTGACTTCTGCCTTGTTTGATGAAGCCGCAATTACAGGTTGTAAATCCCAATCCAAACCTTCTGGTTGATACCAAATTACTTCATCCGCTAAACGTGCTGAATGTGCCAAACCATCTTTATGGCTGCCCATACGCATGGTATTTGAGCGTGGTTCAATGATTGCCCATAATTTACGTTCGCCTAAACGTTTACGTGCACCGTCCAAAGTCGTTTCAATCGCCGTTGGATGATGGGCGAAGTCATCATAGACTTCGATGCCACGTACTGTACCTAAAAGCTCCATACGGCGTTTCACACCACCGAAGTTAGATAATGCTTCACAGGCTTGTTCAATGCTGACACCGACATGTTGTGCAGCAGCAATGGTTGCCAAAGCATTGGCAACGCTATGCTGTCCAGTCATGCTCCATTTCACTTCCCCGATCACTTTGCCATTTTCAAGAACTTTAAAATGGCTGCCATCGGCACTGGTCAGTTCAGCAGATAAAGCGGCTTGGTCATTTGGCTCTAGACTGGTACGAACCACAGGTGTCCAGCAGCCTTGTTCTAAGACTTCATCAATATTGGTCTCAGTAATCGGTGCAATAATACGACCTTCACTTGGAATGGTACGCACTAAATGATGGAACTGTTTTTGAATCGCAGCAAGGTCATCAAAAATGTCGGCATGGTCAAATTCAAGATTATTTAAAATCGCGGTCTTTGGATGGTAGTGAACGAACTTAGAACGTTTGTCGAAAAAGGCTGAATCATATTCATCAGCTTCCACACAGAAGTATTTCCCGCCACCTAAGCGAGCGCTTTCGCTAAAACCAAGTGGTACGCCGCCGATCAAGAAGCCAGGGTTTAAACCTGCCTGATCGAGTACCCAAGCCAGCATAGTCGTAGTAGTGGTTTTACCATGTGTACCTGCAACACCTAATACATGTTTGCCTTGTAATACATGATCAGCTAAGAATTGTGGACCAGAAATATAAGGAAGACCTTCATTCAGCATATATTCAATCGCATCAATGCCACGTTTCATGGCGTTGCCAACGATGACAAGATCAGGATGTGGTTGTAAATGGCTACGGTCATAGCCTTGCATGAGCTCGATGCCCGCATTTTCGAGTTGAGTCGACATCGGTGGATAAACATTGGCATCTGAACCTGTGACTTTATGCCCTAAATCTCGTGCTAATAGAGCCAAAGACCCCATAAATGTGCCACAAATACCCAAAATATGCAGATGCATCGTGCTTCTCTCTTATTCAGTCACGTAATAAACGTGTGTAATGCAATTAAAAATTTGCTTGAAAAGATAGCAAGGCTGTTATGGAAAAGATAGTCAAAATTCGTTGTTGTTTACTTAAAATTCAAGCCAGAAATGTTAAGATTTCAGCGTTTTTATCGTTACTCCAATCTCCTGATTAAACTCGTATTCTAAATACGAAGGACATGAACTTGAGCCCTACTCTTTTAGCGCTGTGTTTATTGGTGATTTCCAATTGTTTTATGACTTTGGCATGGTACGGTCATTTAAAATATTTACATGATGCGCCGATTTGGCAAGCGATTTTACTGAGTTGGTGTATTGCCCTACTCGAATACAGTTTTATGATTCCAGCGACCAAACTATTGAGTCAACATGGCTGGGGTCTGGGGCAAATGAAAATTACTCAGGAAGTGGTGACCTTGCTGGTGTTTGTCCCATTTTTACTATTTATGTTTAAACAGCCTTTTAAGTTAGATTATGTTTGGGCAATGCTCTGTTTATTGGGCTGCGTCTATTTTGTTTTCCGCAATCACAGCTAATTTTTCTGCGATCAGTTCAAGCGTTCTGTAGTTGGGGATGCTTGAAAAAACCGCTATAATATCTGCCAATTTACTCCTTTGTGTTTGGCGTAAGTCGAGACACTGCCCTCTTTTTTTATCAAGTTTTGGAAAAGCCAATGAATGCGGTCGCAACAGATAGCCAACCTTTAGTCGGGATTATCATGGGTTCTCAATCAGATTGGGCAACACTTGAACATACCGCTAACATGCTCAAACAATTGGGTGTGCCTTTTGAAGCTGAAGTGGTTTCTGCGCACCGTACACCAGATCGTTTATTTGAATATGCTGAAACAGCACGTGACCGTGGTATCCAAGTGATTATTGCAGGTGCTGGTGGTGCGGCACATTTACCAGGAATGTGTGCAGCAAAAACTGATTTGCCTGTGCTGGGTGTACCTGTTAAATCTTCGATTTTAAACGGTGTAGATTCATTACTTTCGATTGTACAAATGCCTGCAGGTATTGCAGTAGGTACATTGGCGATTGGTCAAGCGGGTGCAACCAATGCAGCGATCATGGCAGCGCAAATTCTGGGTTTAACACGTCCTGAGATCGCAAAAAATGTTGCAGATTTCCGTACTGCGCAAACTGAGAAAGTGTCGAGCAAAAATATCCCTGGTCAAGTGTAACGAGGCCAATCATGAATAAAACCATCGGTATTTTTGGTGGCGGACAACTTGGGCGCATGATGGCGCAAGCAGCTCTGCCACTGAATATTCAATGTAGCTTTTTTGAAGCAGAAACAGATTGCCCAGCGGCGATTTTAGGTCCAGTCTTTTCAAGTAAAAATGAGCATGCCTTGCAGGATTTTATTGCCAGTGCAGATGTATTTAGCCTTGAATTTGAAAACACGCCTGTTGCGGATGTGGACGTTTTGACACAAACCAAAACTTTACACCCTCCTCGCCTTGCTTTAGCAACAGCACAGAATCGTTTGGCTGAAAAATCCTTATTTGATGAATTAGGTATTCCTGTTGCGCCGTATCGTGCAGTAGATAGCTTAGACAGCTTAAAACAAGCAGTAACTGATCTAGGTTTGCCAATCGTTTTAAAAACCGTAACTGGTGGCTACGATGGTAAAGGTCAATTTGTTCTACGTTCAGAAGATCAGATTGATACAGCTTGGGTTGAGCTTGGACCTGCGAAAAGCTTAATCGCTGAAAGTTTTGTGAAATTCAGTCGTGAAGTATCGATTATTGCGGTACGTGGTCAAGATGGTGATGTCAAAACATGGGCATTGGCAGAAAACCACCATCACAATGGTATTTTGTCGCACTCGATTGTTCCTGCGCCAAATAGCACCGATTTACAACCTGTTGCACAAGACTACATCACACGTTTGTTGAATCATCTCAACTATGTAGGTGTATTGACGCTTGAATTGTTTGTGACAGAACAAGGTTTATATGCCAATGAAATGGCATGTCGTGTCCACAACTCTGGTCACTGGTCAATTGAAGGTGCAATTTGCTCGCAATTTGAAAACCATATTCGTGCAGTTGCAGGCTTGCCACTCGGTGCAACTGATGTGGTGCGTCCGACAGTCATGGTAAATATTATTGGGCAACATCCAAAATCTGAGGATGTTTTAGCACTCAAAGGTGCACATTTGCATCTATATAATAAATCTGAACGTGAAGGTCGTAAGTTAGGGCATATTACTTTGATGCCGAATAATCGCGATGAGTTAACGTCATTGTGTCGTCAGCTAGCTAAAATTCTACCTGTACCATTGGCATTAACAGATGAGATGACCATCTAACTTATCCACAGGACATGAAAAGCGATCTTCGGATCGCTTTTTTTATTACTTTAAATTCATAAAATAAAAGATATATCAAAAAGCGTGTGTGGATAACTTTTCTTCAAACTTTGAATTTAAATATTGTCTGTTTGTTTTGAATTTAAAACTTTGATTTGAGTGGGCGTATTGCTTTAAATTCAAAAATCAAAGCGTTTTAAATTTAAAAGTTTGAATGTGGTTAAGTTTTGAATTTAAAGTTGTGGTTTGTGGATATCTATTTGATCTGAAACAATAGAGTTTAAGTCTATTTCTTTATTTTTTATAAATGTATGGTGGAAAAATGAATTCATTAGTGGTTGCTGTTTTTGAATTTAAATAATGGTATGCGCCACACAGCTACTTTTGAATTCAAAATATAGATGCTATCTGTTTTTAAATTTAAAAGAAAAGATACTTTTGAATTTAAATCTTATGTTTTAAATTTAAAACTCAATTATGAATTCAAAAATTACGATTTCAAACGTTGTAACGTTAATGATCGTGTTATGTTAATTCTGAAATTTAAATTCAAAAATATGGTTTAGACATCATGTACCGTTTTTCTAGTTTTCTAGGCGCTGCCTTATTGACCTTATCTTATAATGCGCATGCAGAGTTGATTATCAATGGCGCAAAAGTTTCAACGACAAAAACAACGCCTGCAGTAAGCAATACCAGTACATTTAGCCCAACACGTGATTTTCAAAGCTGCTTAGCAGGTTTACGATCTCAAGCAATTTCTTCAGGTGTGTCTGGTGCAATCTATGATCGTTATACCCAAAATCTAAGTGCGGATTATTCAGTGATTGATCGTTTGAATTATCAGCCAGAGTTTTCTACACCGATTTGGGATTATTTATCAGGTTTGGTTGATAATGAGCGCGTACAAGCAGGGCAACAAAAACTTGCGCAACATCGTGATGTGCTTAGACGTGTAGAACAAGCTTACGGCGTGCCTGCTGAAACAGTGGTTGCGGTTTGGGGTGTCGAAAGTAACTATGGTGATATTTCTGGTCGATATCCTTTATTACAGGCATTAGGTACATTGAGCTGTGAAGGCCGTCGTCAAAGTTATTTCCGTGGTGAATTTTTTGCCACCATGCGTATTTTGCAACGAGGTGATGTGACTCAAGACCAACTTTATGGTTCTTGGGCAGGAGCATTTGGTCACACCCAATTTATGCCATCTACTTATGAGCGTTTAGCCGTAGATTTTGACGGTGATGGTCGCCGTGATCTCGTATCGAGTATTCCAGATGCTTTGGCTTCGACAGCAAACTTCTTAAAACGTGCTGGATGGCAAACAGGCATGCCTTGGGGCTTTGAAGTGAAAATTCCACAAGGTATGTCGATTTCTGGTGAAAGTCGTCGTAATAAAAAGTCACTCAATAGTTGGATTGCACAGGGCGTAACACGTGCAGATGGAACGGCGTTAATCCAAGGGAATTTGACTGGAAGTACACAAGCTGGTTTGATTTCGCCAGCAGGTGCGAATGGTCCATTATTTCTAGTGTTTAGAAATTTTGATGCGATATATAGCTATAACGCTGCTGAAAGTTATGGTTTGGCAATTGCACATTTGTCTGATCGTCTGCGTGGTGGAACACCATTTTTAACGGCATGGCCTACAGATGATGCGGGAACATCAAGAGCAGAACGTCGTGAAATTCAACAATTTCTGATTCAACGTGGTTATGACATTGGTGCAGTTGATGGTTTGATCGGCGATAAAAGTCGTCAAGCCATTCGTCAAGAGCAAACTCGTTTGGGCTTAAATCCAACAGGACGAGCAGGGCAGAAAATTTTACGTGCTTTCCGTCAAGAACAAGCACGAAAAATGATGCAATAAGCTAATTATGCGAAAAGGTCTGCCAAGTGCAGACCTTTTTTATGGCGCAGCGTCTAATTTGACGGCTTCTAAAATATCAAAAATAACCGCCGTAACATCCTGACTCAGATCTCGATCATTAAAAATTTCATAAGCCGTAATCGTCACATCAGTATCACTTGGCAGTTGTTTTTGTTCTTCTTCGATTAAATGTTCAATTGGAAGTAATGTTTGTTTCACTTCCAAATGTAATATCTCATCATGAGGCACATTTTCATCTTCTAATTCAACAATTTGTTCGTTGAAATAAGGAATCAAAATCGAGTGAAGAAAAGGGCTAATATCTTCAATATTTAGGATTTCGATATCACGAGTCTGCTCAATCGTACTGATGTGGTCATTCACTTCAATGAGGATATGATAATAACTCATGCTGATCTCCATTTAGATTAAGATGATGCGTTCACACCACAATAACATGAATAAATCAAAACTATCGACCCATTCTTGTTATCTCATAAAAACATCAGCTTAAACGATTCATCCTCAGTGAGACAAGCCCAATAACGCCAAATCCGTATCAGTTAATTTAAAGTTTTTGCTGTCTTGTTCTTTGATGCGAGGATACATTAAAGATTTTGGATCTTGAGTATGTTTCAGACCTAAAGCATGTCCGAATTCATGTGCTAAGGTGAGACGTAAATCATCAATTGAAGAAAACTCATAAATAAAGATTTGTTTTCCCTGAAATTGTCCTTTGTGCAAAACTTGTGGCGTAAAAGTTTGATTAAATTGTTCTATAGCTTGTGTGAGTTGCTGATAGAGTTGTTTAGATTTTTCAGTTTGAGAATCAAGTTGTTGGGTAAGATTTTGATGTTGTTTGAGGTTTTGTTGGTATGTTAAAGACTGAACTTGATATTTGTGTTTTAGAGATTCAAGCTGTGCTTTTGAAAAAGCAACTTGTCTCTTCAGCTCTTGTAGTTGTTCATTCTCATTTAACCAGGTTTGTTGCTGTTGTTCCAATTGATGTAAATTTTTGGAACGTTTCATACTACGAATTTGACGTTGATCCATCACCAAATGAATCGAAAAGTCAGCATTTGGATCATAAACGAAATAATTTTGCCCAGTATTCTTTTCCCAAATTGCAGCAGCTTGCTTGCTGATTTCAATCATTTGTTGTTTAGAGAGATTTAAACGAGGATCAAAATCAGCAATACGGTAATGCAGTGGATGATTTGTACCATATTTTATTGGGGTAGAATCAGAAATAGTGGAAATCTGAGCAAAGGCTGTTACATGGCCAAACATGAAAGCACATGTTGCCAATAGGAGAGGGAGCAAACGCATAATAGGGGAGATAAAACAAGAAAAAGGCCGTATTTTAATGTGCTTTTATGATTAGTCAATTTAATGAATTGTATTTAGAAATACAGACTTAAAGAATATTTATAGAAATTTAATAAAGATACAAATGTATAAATATTGAGCTTAGAATGAGAGGATCAACTTAGGATTAGTTGGTTTTTTAATCGAAAATAACATTGGAACAGATATTTAATTTTTATGGTTTAGGAATTTGAACATGAAATTTAGGATAAAAAACTAGATGATTTGTCTTTGGTGATGCCTAAAAATTATTTTCTATTTCATTTAATATGGAAAATTGTTTGTTTGATAAATAATCAGTTTTGTTGGGGATTTTTAATTCTATCTGTGATTAATAGATGGCTTTAACTAGGGCTTTATCACTATGTGTTAGCGCAAAGCGCTGCAAATTTTGTTGTTGGATCACAGGATACATAAGTGAAGTTGGATCATCGGTGTGCGGTAAGCCTAAAGCATGCCCAAATTCGTGTGCCAGCGTTAAACGAAGATCATCCGTTGAACTAAATTCATAAATCATGATCTGTTTGCCATTAAAATTTCCTTTATGGAATAGACGTGGTTTGAATACTTGATTGAATCGCTGTGCTGAGGAAACAAGCAGCTGATTATTCTCGTTTAATTTATTAATTTCTTGATTGATTTGTTGAGCTTTTAAGTTGTGTAGATTTACTTCTTGTTGTAAAGCTTTGGCCTGTTGATATAAGGCTTGCTGACGTTGTACAAGCTGATCTGCTAAGAATTTTGATGATGAACGTTGTTGGTTAAAGCGTTGTACATCTGCATTATATTGCTGAAATTGGGCGGCGAGTTGAGTTTGTCTTATCGTAAGCAACGCATTTTTCGTTTCAAGGTCCGTTTTATCTTGCTGTAATTTTTGATTTTGATGCTCCCATTGTTGTTGCTGTTGATGAAGTTGATCAAGATTTTGGAGGCGATAATGACTTTGTTGTTGCCGTTCATCATAAACTAGATGGATGCTAAAAGTAGCGTTAGGATCATAAATGAAATGTTGTTTACCTGTTTCTTGGTGCCAAATATCTGCTGCTTGTTGGGTAAGTTGAATCACTTGCTGCATGCTCAAATTAAAGCGAGGATCAACCTCTGCAACACGATAAAATATAGGTGTTTGAATTGTTTTGTGATGATGCGTATGTGGGGTGTTTTGAGCATGACTTTGTTGAGGTATTCCCATGTAAGAACATGTAACGGTACAGAGCGCTATAATTAAATTTCGCATGGTCTTTTCCCCAAAATAAAACTTATTTTTGGGTAAATTTTTAGACTGGTCAAAATGCTATCTAATTAATAAATAAAATAAAAATTGTGATTTTATTAGAAGAAAGGAAATAATAGATCGAATAATATACAGAATGTAAAATCCAGAATTCTTCGAATTTTTCTTTTATAAGTTTATAAAAATCAATTAATTAATTTTTATTGTGCGGATTCATCAATAAAACATGTAGAAAAACGCCCAATTGTTATCTTTTGTAAAAAAAATTAAAAACTGAAAAGCTTTTTACATTTAGATGAAAAATTGTTTATTTGTGACATTAAAGGTCGCTGGTTGTTTTAGCTGTGAGTTATATATTTGCTTATCTTAACGTATCAGAAGTAGTTGAAGTCTTGTGACAAGTTCTATAAAACAGTCCGAGATTTTATGGTATCTATCTCGCCTTCAGTAGGTCACGATCTGTTTGGGTTAAGCGAAAGTCAGTAAAGTTTTGTTCTTTCAAGATCGGGTGCATTAATGCTGTGGGGTCATCAGTATGTTGTAATCCTAATGCATGGCCAAACTCGTGTGCGAGAGTTAAGCGTAAATCATCTATGGATTCAAATTCATAGATAATAATCTGTTTCCCGTTAAATAGACCTTTATGAAATAAGTGAGGTTGAAATCGTTGTTTGTATTCTTTGACCGAATCATGTAATTGTTGGTCAAGCGCATTAAGTTCATCAACCTTTTGATTTAATTTACTTATTTTCTGATTAAATTCACTCACTTCCTGTTTTAATGTTTCTATATTGTACTGTAAGTTTTGCTGTTTTTCTTTGAGATGCTGTTGATAAGCACCTGTCATCGGGTTGAGATGCGCAGTTCTTTTCTCTTGATTATATTGTTGGATTTGCTGATCTAGTTGTTGACGTTTTAAGTTTAGATATTGTTTGGTTTCGAGTAGTTCTTGTTCAATATGATCTAGTTGCTGTTTTTTATTTCGCCATTGCTGTTGATTTGCTTCAAGCTGGTTCAAGTGAGTGCGACGCTGCTCACTTTCAATTTGTCGCTCATCATAGATCAAATGAATGGCTAATTGCGCATTGGGGTCATATACAAAGTAATCTCGACCAGTTCCATCTTTCCAAATTTTAGCTGCTTGTTGGCTAATTTCTTGTACTTGTTCTAGGCTGAGTTTAAAACGAGGATCAACTTCTGCAATGCGATAGCGAAGGCGTGTATCAAAAGGATGCGTCATGCGATCAAGCAGGGAGTTAAATTTGAGTTGAGGGTGCTGATGGCTTTGATAGCCAGACCATAAAATGAGGAGGAGTAATCCTAAAAAAAACAACAAACGGACCATTTTACTTTCTTCTGAAATTACGACGCTCAATTGAGTTAAATAATCGTGCTTGCTGCTCAGACTATAACAAAAAAATAGCAAGTATCGGAAAATGATATCATCCCATTACTGATTTTTGCTTTAATGCCTTAAATTAAATGAATAAATAAAAAGATCAAGGAATAAAAATGCTGAAATATTTACTCAAAAAACCTGATATAACATGGTCAGCCATGTCACCAGCCTTAGCTAGTACTGAGAGTTTAGCCATTAAATATTTAGGTACAGCGGGTTTTATCCTTTCAGATCGTAATCGTACAGTCGTACTTGATCCTTTTATTAGTCGTCCTAGTCTATGGCATACATTGACTCAACCTTTACTCAGTGATCCAGGATTGGTTCAACAATATATCCCACATGCAGATGACGTGTTAATTGGACATGCACATTATGATCATATCTTGGATGCGCCTGAAGTATGTAAACAAACAGGGGCACGATTAATTGGTGCTCGAGCGAGTTTAATGTATGCACGATCGGCAGGTTTGTCTGAACAGCAAATGCTTGAAACAAAAGGACGGGAAATTATTGAATGTGGTAAATGGCAAGTTGTTGGGTTGCCTTCGATTCATGGCAAAGCCCTTTTTGGTCGTGTTCCTTTACCAGGTGATATGACCACACCGCCACCTTATCCACCGAAATTTCATCACCTACGGCATGGTCAAGTGTTTAATTGGTGGATTAATACAGGCAAATTGACTGTAGTACATATTGATTCAGCTGATTTTATTGAACAAGAATTGCAGGGGAGACAGGCAGATATTGTTTGCTTATGTGCCATTGGGCGTAAATATCGTCCAAACTATGTTAAGGATGTCGTAAGACTCCTCAAGCCAAAATATATTATTCCGTGTCATTGGGATACGATGGTAACGCCGATTGATCAACCACCACAATTATTACCTGGTGTGAATATTCCTGAGTTTTTAGACGAAATTAAAGCTTGTGGAGTAGAGCCATTATTTATGCCGATTTTGGGTGAATTGTATTTTGATCAAGCTACAGAAGTTTAATGCATAAAAAAACCGCGCATTCGCGCGGTTTTTTTAAAGAGACAAATTATTTTTTGTCATCTTTTACTTCAGTGAACTCAGCATCTACAACGCCATCGTCCGCTTTTTGTTGTTGACCAGCATCACCACCTTGGAATGCATTTGGATCAAAACCTTCTGCGCCACCAGCACCCTGTGCTTGTTCATAAGCACGTTGAGTGATAGGCATCAAGATGTTTTGTAAAGCTTCAGTTTTTGCTTTGATTGCTTCAACATCATTTTCTTTAGTTGCTGCTTCAAGCTCAGAAACCGCAGTAGCGATTGCAGTTTTTTCATCTTCAGTCACTTTGTCACCAAGATCTTTCACTGCTTTATTTGAGCTAGCAACTAAAGCATCTGCTTCGTTACGTGCTTTTGCTAGTTCTTCGAACTTACGATCTTCTTCAGCATTCGCTTCAGCATCTTTAATCATCGCTTCGATTTCAGCATCAGATAAACCTGAGTTTGCTTTAATCTGAATCGATTGCTCTTTACCAGTACTCTTGTCTTTCGCAGACACTTTCAAAATACCATCGGCATTGATGTCAAATGATACTTCAATTTGTGGCACACCACGTGGAGCAGGTGGGATGTCGCCTAACTGGAAGTTACCCAACAATTTGTTTTGTTGAGCCATCTTACGTTCACCTTGGTAAACTGAAATATCTACTGCAGGTTGGTTGTCAGCTGCTGTAGAGAACACTTGTGATTTCTTCGCAGGAATCGTAGTGTTTTTCTCAATGATTGGTGTTAATACACCACCCATTGTTTCAATACCAAGTGTTAATGGTGTTACATCAAGAAGTAATACGTCATTCTTGTCACCAGACAATACTGCACCTTGAATTGCCGCACCGATTGCAACTGCTTCGTCTGGGTTCACGTCTTTACGTGGCTCTTTACCGAAGAATTCTTGTACTTTTTGTTGTACAAGCGGCATACGAGACTGACCGCCCACCAAGATGACGTCAGAGATGTCAGATGTTGAAAGACCTGCATCTTTAAGTGCAATTTTACATGGCTCAATCGTACGAGCAACGAGATCAGCAACCAAAGCTTCCAATTTTGCACGCGTTACGTTGATCACTAAGTGTTTAGGACCAGTCGCATCAGCAGTGATGTATGGAAGGTTGATTTCAGTTGCATTTGATGAAGAAAGCTCGATTTTTGCTTTTTCAGCTGCTTCTTTCAAACGTTGTAACGCAAGTGGATCATTTTTCAAGTTCACACTTTGTTCTTTCTTAAATTCTTCAACTAAGAATTCAATCAATGCGTTATCAAAGTCTTCACCACCAAGGAAAGTATCACCGTTCGTTGATAACACTTCGATTTGTTGGTCACCATCAAGGTCTGCGATTTCAATGATTGATACGTCAAAAGTACCACCACCTAAGTCGTAAACTGCAACTTTACGGTCGCCTTCTTTTTTGTCCATACCGAACGCAAGTGCCGCAGCAGTTGGTTCGTTAATGATACGTTTAACATCTAGACCCGCGATTTTACCTGCATCTTTTGTCGCTTGACGTTGCGCATCATTAAAGTAAGCAGGAACAGTGATCACAGCTTCAGTCACTGTTTCACCTAAATAGTCTTCTGCAGTTTTCTTCATCTTTTTCAAGATTTCAGCAGAGATCTGTTGAGGTGCTAATTTTTTATCGTTTACTTCAACCCAAGCATCGCCATTGTCAGCTTTGATGATTTTGTATGGTACAAGACCGATATCTTTTTGTACCGCTTGATCTTCGTAGCGACGACCGATTAAACGCTTGATTGCGAATAATGTATTTTTTGGATTGGTTACAGCCTGACGTTTAGCTGATTGACCAACTAAGATTTCACCATCTTTATATGCAATGATTGATGGAGTTGTGCGTGCGCCTTCAGCGTTTTCAATTACTTTTACTTTATCGCCTTCAAGTACAGCAACACATGAGTTGGTAGTACCTAAGTCAATACCAATAATTTTTGCCATTTGGTGTGTTCCTCTAAAATTTTGTGAATCCCCGATTTCTCCAATGATAAGGGAGAGTCAAAAGGGGATTTGCTTGTTATTCGATATGAGAGTCAATCGTTTTTTTTCAAGCATTTTTATGAAAAAAAACTGAAAAACACTCAAATTCTTTCATTCTGAGCAAATAAACGTGCTGTTCTCGCAGATTATTGACCTACCATAACCATAGCAGGGCGCAATAAGCGGCCATTTAAGGTATAGCCTTTTTGTAAAACGGTACCGATTTCATTCGCTTTTGCATTTGGATCAATACCAACAGCTTGGTGTAAATCTGCGTTGAAACCATTTTTGGTATCAGCTTCTACAACGCCAAATTTCTCGAGAGTTGTTAAAAGTGACTTCAAGGTTAACTTAACACCTTCAAGTACCGGCGTTTCTTCATCACCAGCTGCCTGAATTGCACGTTCGAGATTATCGACAGAGTCCAATAATTCTTTGGCAAATTTTTCCAGCACAGTATCTTTGTGCTTTTCAGATTCACGTTGGATACGTTCTACACTCTTTTGTGCTTCATACACAGCATTCGCTGTACGTGCTTTTTCTAATTTCAAGCTTTCTTCAAGTTTGGTGATCTGCGCTTGTAAATCTTCAACGCTAAGCTCGTTTGCTTGCTCTACACCTTCAGCTTGAGTTTGTTCAGCCTGTTGCTCATTTTGAATGTCTTGAGCTTGCTCATTGTGCTCATTAGCCATTGATGATCTCCGTTTAAAAAAGTTCTCAAACATGTACAGTCCTTTTGGCGTGAATGCTCATCGGGTTAAACCTGAACTGTCACATCTTGGTCATTCATAGATACGGATGAGGTATGGGCAAGACGACAAAATTCAAGCGTTCAGGTCAATTTAAATCTTTTAATTTTGCTGATTTAAGTAAAAACTTAGATTTTCGATCACAAAAGCAATAAATTCTTGAGTGATTTTGGGTAAATGTTGTCTAGAAGCATAGACTAACGACAAGGTGAGATCAGGTGCTGAAAAATCTGTAAATACCTGTTGCAAGCGTTGTTGAGCAATATCTTGGCGTACCAGTAAAGTCGGAAGCATGGCAATTCCTTCTGCTTTGAGACACATTTGATAAAGCGCAATCACATCATTGCTTTTAAACGTAACATTTAACGGGTAGTTCTGTGGTTGCTGATCTGTATCAAACAAAGTCCAGTACTGATTATGGGTATGATGGGCAATACATTCATGCTGAATCAGTTGGCTTGGGTGAGACAGGGGAGTGTGATCTTGTAAATAATGTGGATGCGCGCAAAAGATCGATTCAATCTGACAGACAGGTCGGGCAATTAAACCCTCTGCCACTTTTTGGGTGATTCGTAAGGCAAGATCGACCTGAGCATCCATCAAATCAACGGTATTTTCTGTCAGGTATACATCAAAGTGAATTTGTGGATATCGCTTTTTGAATTGTTTGATACATTCATTCACACCAAGCTGAAATAAAAACAAACCGCAAGTAAAACGAATTGTACCGCTATGTTGTTCAGGGGCGGCTAAACCTTCTAAAAGCTGTTGCTGTTGCAAAATATTTTCACAATAGACCAATGCTTTTTCGCCCGCTGGTGTAAGTGAAACTTTACGTGTATTACGTTGAAACAGTCGCGTTGAAAATGTGGCTTCAAGGTGCTCTAAATAGCGAGAGACCATGGCTTTTGAGTAGTTCAAATGTTCTGCTGCTTTACTCAGATTACCTTGATGAGCAATACACACAAAGACTTGGATGGCTTTTAATGTATCCATGTTTATTATCATTGTTGCAAGATATGCAACATTTTATCTTAATTTAGGGTGTTTATTTGGCAATAATTGCAACTTAAAGTGCTTCTTATCAGATAGGAGACATATAAATGAATTTTAAACCTTATGTATTAACACTGACAGCGTTGGCTGTAACCTCAACGAGCTTTGCGCAAGATTTAAAAATCCAAAATTTCTTAGCAAAACCTGAACACTTTGGCGTAACTTCAACCTTGATTGAAGGTGATAAAGAAATGTTATTGGTCAATGCGCAATTTTCTAAATCAGAAGCTTTACGAATTGCTGCAGATATTCTGGATAGTGGTAAAACCTTAAAAACGATTTTTGTGAGTTATGGTGATCCAGATTTTTACTTTGGTTTAGATGTCTTTAAGCAATATTTCCCAAATGTTCAGATTATTGCAACACCTGAAACCGTTAAGCATATCCAAGATACGCAAGCACTAAAAGTAGCGTATTGGGGACCAAAGATGGGAGCCAATGCGCCGAGCAAAATTATTGTTCCGCAGCCTTATACGGCTAAAACTTTAAAAATCGAAAACGAGAACATCGAAATTAAGGGTAAAAAAGAGCTGACCTATTTATGGATTCCAAGTGCTAAAGCTGTTGTTGGTGGGATTCCTGTATCTTCTGGTATTCATTTATGGATGGCAGATACACCAACTACAAAAGATCGTAATGAAGTCGTACAAGTTTTGGAAAATATTAAAGCGTTAAATCCTCAAGTGGTTGTGCCTGCACATATGAAGGCAGGTGCAGCTGAAGGTTTAGATGCGGTTAATTTTTCAATCGATTATCTAAAACAATATGAGAAGGCGGTTAAGGTGACGAAGAACTCGGCTGAGTTAATCCAAATGATGCAAAAACAGTATCCGCTCTTAGGTGAGTCAAGTAGTCTTGAGTTGGGTGCTAAAGTGGTTAAAAGTGAAATGCAGTGGCCATAATCCAGCAGCAAATATAAGTAAAAACCGTGGCTTCCCACGGTTTTTTATTTGTTCTACATTTATTTTTAATCAAAATTACGCAATTGTAATCTTATAAGATGATTGTGCAGTGTTTATATGAATTATAAAAATATAAGTTGATGAGATTATTAGTCTTTAAAAAATGAAGAGGATTACATTAAGTTGTTAAATTAATAGTTATTTGTCTCTTTAGTTTGAGTCGAGAGGAGCGTGAATTATAAAGTGAATTGATTTAATAAAAATTGCAAAAATCTCCTGTATAAATAACAAACTGCAACTAATCCTCATCACGTCCAAGGAAAAAATTGTGAATCATAGGCAACGCAAAGACAACTTTGCTTTTTGTCATAATGAAAGGAAATACGCAATGAAAAAGTTAGCATTGATCTCTATGGTTGTATCAGGTGTTGCATTAACAGCAGTAGGTTGTTCAACTCAAGGTGGTTTAGAAGCATCAGGTTCAGCACAAACAAGTGCAAGTCCAGCTGGTGTTCAAGGCGGCGTTGATATTCAAGCGAATACATCTATGGGTGTTGATCATAGCGGTGCATCAGCAGATGTATCTGGCGCAGTAGATGCTGAAGCTTCAGCTCAGTAATTTATAGGCTACACCTTAACACAATCGATTATCATATTGATGCCAATAGATTTATTGAACCATATACTGCTATATATGAAGTGTTAAGTGAGCTGAATGAATTGAAAAAACTAGAATCATTGGATTGATTCTAGTTTTTTTATTTTTGATCTAGATTTTTTGTTGCGATAAGAAATTTGCCAAACTGACATTAAAAAAAATCAATCCTGCCTATACATTCATTCTTAAAATCGTAATGATGATATGACACAAATAAAAGTGTATATCGAAATTTTGAAGGAAAATGTATGAAGCAATTTGTTCTGATCTCAGTACTAGGTCTTACTATCAGCACAATGGTCGGGTGTGTTTCAGTAGAAGCAACGGGCTCTACAAATGTTGGTGTTGGTTCTCATGGTGTTCAAACCGGTGGCGGGGTCAAGGCACAGGTTCAACCTGGACAAGTTGGTGTCAATATTTCGGGTTCAGCTGCAGCAGGCCGTAAATAAATTTGTGTCTATAAAACTCAAAAGTAATTATCCAATACTTTTGAGTTTTTGTTATATACAGAGAAAAGTGGTCAATTGACCTAAATAATGATCATCGGTAAGCATAATGGTTAATGACTTTTAAAAACCAAGGCTATAGCGTACAAAATATTTTTAAATTCTTGATCTGTCGCTTTGGATAAGCATATAGTCGAGAGGAAAAGAACGATGGATAGCGTAAAAGGGGACTCAAAGTGACGGCATTACCTCAAAAAATACAAACCATTTTAGATCATGGGCAAGGTCCTGCTGCACGAGCACTTGATAAATTACCTACATTTGTACAAGAGTCTTTAGCTAAGATTCTAGGTTACCCACATCAATATCCAGATTTAGATGCATTTACTAAATGTTTGATGGCGGTCCAAATTAAACAAGGACGCATTGGTTTTCTGGGTGATGATCCAATTGAATCTCGACGCCAATTTGATGCGCAGATGCTTGCCATACTCAATAAGTCAACATTTATTGAGTCTGTTGAGGATATTCGTTTGCCTTTACAAAGCGGTACAGTATTCGCAAGACATTATCATCCGGCACCTAATAAGAAACTGCCAATGATCGTGTTCTATCATGGTGGTGGTTTTGTAGTTGGTGGTTTAGATACACATGATGAAGCATGTCGCCTCATTGCCAAGTATGCAAAGGTTCAAGTCATGAGTATTGATTATCCTCTTGCACCTGAGGCCTCACCTAAACTACTTATTCAATCATGTGAAGATGCTTTGGCATGGGTGTATCAAAATCGTCGTCAGTTAAAAATCTATAAAAATCGTATCGCAGTTGCGGGGGATAGTGCCGGCGGAAATATCAGTACCGTTGTTTCACAGCATTCAGTAGGTAAGGCCTATGCGCCTCAAGCACAGTTACTTATTTATCCAACGGTCGATTTTAAAAGTAGACATCCATCATTTTATGCTTATGGTGAAGGTTTGGTACTGACCAGTAAAGATGTGGACTATGTGACAGCGTATTATGCCACCCAACATAATATTGCTTTAGATAACCCATTAATTTCTCCAACCTATGGTGGTCTAAGAAAGCTTGCACCTGCTTATGTGATTACCGCAGGACATGATTTACTCCATGATGAAGGTGAAATTTATAGCCATAAGCTTAGACAAAATGGCGTTAAAGTGAAGTACATTGATTATCCAGACCAAACACATGGCTTTATCAACTTAACGCCTATTTCATCGAAAGCAAGACGTAATACCATCGAAATTGCACGGAACTTTAGAAAGTTCTGGGATAAGCACAGTTAAGTTACCACTTAAAATAGTGCTATGTTTCACGTGGAACATGGCACTTAACAAATAAAAATAGTAAAGATCAGTGTGCAAAACTAAAATTACGCTTCACGGTTAAATCTATTCTTAGACTGAGAATGTAGAGATGAAAAAGTTATTTATTACGGCAAGTTTATTACTCGCAAGCAGCCATCTATTTGCAAATACCATGGTTGAAATGAAAACGAGCATGGGGAATATCGAAATTGAACTTTTTGATGATAAGGCACCTGTTTCGGCAAAAAACTTTGAAAGTTATGTGAAAAGCAACTTTTACACAGGTACGATCTTTCATCGCGTGATTCCTGGCTTTATGGTTCAGGGCGGTGGGTTAGATGCCAATATGGTAGAAAAGACAACCAAAGCACCAATTGTAAATGAAGCAAGCAATGGTCTGAAAAATACACGTGGTACTTTAGCTATGGCACGTACGCGAGATCCTAATTCTGCAACGAGTCAATTTTTTATTAATGTTGCAGATAATAATTTTCTAAACCGATCAGCAATGGATGCTGGTTATGCAGTTTTTGGCAAGGTGACTAAAGGCATGGAGGTCGTTGATAAAATCGTAAATGTGCCTACAGGCAATCAAGGATTACATCAAAATGTACCTAAACAACCTGTTAAAATTATCAGTGTTCAAATAAAGAGCAAAAAGTAAAAAGCCAAAGTAGAAATGTAAATATAATTTTTCTAATTATATTTCATGTATTTATACTTATTTTTGTGCGATAGCCAATGTTTTTTCGCACAAAAAAAGAACACTTGGTGGGGTTGGGTTTTAAAAAAGCTTGCACGCCTTAAAAAAACTCCTATAATGCACCACATCCTGACGCGATACACGAAAATATCTTAGCTTACAGGGTTAAGATGATAGGTAGTGTTTTGCGTTAATTTCTTGCTGACGAAGTAAGAAGTTAATCATTAAGAGAATAGAAGAACAACTTGTGTGGATTTTTACTGGTTGATCGATCGAATATATTTTCATTGATTAATTGGTTTAAATTTCTCGAAGTTTATTTGAGCGAATATTAAGTCAGTAATTGATGAGCCAGAATTGGCACCTTGTCTTAACTAAGGTGCAAATGATTTTAACTGAAGAGTTTGATCATGGCTCAGATTGAACGCTGGCGGCAGGCTTAACACATGCAAGTCGAGCGGGGGAAGGTGCTTCGGTACTGGACCTAGCGGCGGACGGGTGAGTAATGCTTAGGAATCTGCCTATTAGTGGGGGACAACATTCCGAAAGGAATGCTAATACCGCATACGTCCTACGGGAGAAAGCAGGGGATCTTCGGACCTTGCGCTAATAGATGAGCCTAAGTCGGATTAGCTAGTTGGTGGGGTAAAGGCCTACCAAGGCGACGATCTGTAGCGGGTCTGAGAGGATGATCCGCCACACTGGGACTGAGACACGGCCCAGACTCCTACGGGAGGCAGCAGTGGGGAATATTGGACAATGGGGGGAACCCTGATCCAGCCATGCCGCGTGTGTGAAGAAGGCCTTATGGTTGTAAAGCACTTTAAGCGAGGAGGAGGCTTACCAAGCTAATATCTTGGATAAGTGGACGTTACTCGCAGAATAAGCACCGGCTAACTCTGTGCCAGCAGCCGCGGTAATACAGAGGGTGCGAGCGTTAATCGGATTTACTGGGCGTAAAGCGTGCGTAGGCGGCCATTTAAGTCAAATGTGAAATCCCCGAGCTTAACTTGGGAATTGCATTCGATACTGGATGGCTAGAGTATGGGAGAGGATGGTAGAATTCCAGGTGTAGCGGTGAAATGCGTAGAGATCTGGAGGAATACCGATGGCGAAGGCAGCCATCTGGCCTAATACTGACGCTGAGGTACGAAAGCATGGGGAGCAAACAGGATTAGATACCCTGGTAGTCCATGCCGTAAACGATGTCTACTAGCCGTTGGGGCCTTTGAGGCTTTAGTGGCGCAGCTAACGCGATAAGTAGACCGCCTGGGGAGTACGGTCGCAAGACTAAAACTCAAATGAATTGACGGGGGCCCGCACAAGCGGTGGAGCATGTGGTTTAATTCGATGCAACGCGAAGAACCTTACCTGGCCTTGACATACTAGAAACTTTCCAGAGATGGATTGGTGCCTTCGGGAATCTAGATACAGGTGCTGCATGGCTGTCGTCAGCTCGTGTCGTGAGATGTTGGGTTAAGTCCCGCAACGAGCGCAACCCTTTTCCTTACTTGCCAGCATTTCGGATGGGAACTTTAAGGATACTGCCAGTGACAAACTGGAGGAAGGCGGGGACGACGTCAAGTCATCATGGCCCTTACGGCCAGGGCTACACACGTGCTACAATGGTCGGTACAAAGGGTTGCTACCTAGCGATAGGATGCTAATCTCAAAAAGCCGATCGTAGTCCGGATTGGAGTCTGCAACTCGACTCCATGAAGTCGGAATCGCTAGTAATCGCGGATCAGAATGCCGCGGTGAATACGTTCCCGGGCCTTGTACACACCGCCCGTCACACCATGGGAGTTTGTTGCACCAGAAGTAGCTAGCCTAACTGCAAAGAGGGCGGTTACCACGGTGTGGCCGATGACTGGGGTGAAGTCGTAACAAGGTAGCCGTAGGGGAACCTGCGGCTGGATCACCTCCTTAACGAAAGATTGGTGACTGGTAAGAATCCACAACAAGTTGTTCTTCGAAGATGTATCTGAGGGTCTGTAGCTCAGTTGGTTAGAGCACACGCTTGATAAGCGTGGGGTCACAAGTTCAAGTCTTGTCAGACCCACCACTACTGACGAAGTGATGAATAATCACAAGCTGCTAGATAAAAAGATATATCGTTCATGATGATTGTAAGCTGGGGACTTAGCTTAGTTGGTAGAGCGCCTGCTTTGCACGCAGGAGGTCAGGAGTTCGACTCTCCTAGTCTCCACCACGTACTTTACGAAGTACGAGCTAAAGATTACAGAACTTAGTAAGTTAAACGCTTATTAACTTCTGTGATTTATCACAGTTTACTGCAAGCTGACGAGGCTGTAGTTAATCATTAACAGATTAGTAGAATTGAGTCTGAAATAAATTGTTCACTCAATTCATTCGAAAGAATGAAATTGAGAACTAGCAAAAACACTGAATCAAGCGTTTTGGTATATGAATTTAGATTGAAGCTGTATGGTGATTAAGTTCACAGACAACAAACCAGTAGCAATTAAGTTTGCAACGATAACACTCACTTGTATGTGTTAACGACTGTTTGGGGTTGTATAGTCAAGTAATTAAGTGCATGTGGTGGATGCCTTGGCAGTCAGAGGCGATGAAAGACGTGATAGCCTGCGAAAAGCTCCGGGGAGGCGGCAAATATCCTTTGATCCGGAGATATCTGAATGGGGGAACCCACCCGCTAAAAGGCGGGTATCAATAACTGAATACATAGGTTATTGAAGCGAACGAGGGGAAGTGAAACATCTCAGTACCCTTAGGAAAAGAAATCAATTGAGATTCCCTTAGTAGCGGCGAGCGAACGGGGATCAGCCCATTAAGTTGTGTGTGTTCTAGTGGAACGCTCTGGGAAGTGCGAACGTAGAGGGTGATATTCCCGTACACGAAAGGGCACACACAATGATGACGAGTAGGGCGAGGCACGTGAAACCTTGTCTGAATATGGGGGGACCATCCTCCAAGGCTAAATACTCCTGACTGACCGATAGTGAACCAGTACCGTGAGGGAAAGGCGAAAAGAACCCCTGTGAGGGGAGTGAAATAGATCCTGAAACCGCATGCATACAAGCAGTGGGAGCACCTTCGTGGTGTGACTGCGTACCTTTTGTATAATGGGTCAGCGACTTATATTCAGTAGCGAGGTTAACCGCATAGGGGAGCCGTAGAGAAATCGAGTCTTAATAGGGCGTATAGTTGCTGGGTATAGACCCGAAACCAGGCGATCTATCCATGAGCAGGTTGAAGGTTGGGTAACACTAACTGGAGGACCGAACCCACTGTCGTTGAAAAGCCAGGGGATGACTTGTGGATAGGGGTGAAAGGCTAATCAAGCCTGGTGATAGCTGGTTCTCCCCGAAAGCTATTTAGGTAGCGCCTCGGACGAATACCATTGGGGGTAGAGCACTGTTTCGGCTAGGGGGTCATCCCGACTTACCAAACCGATGCAAACTCCGAATACCGATGAGTACTATCCGGGAGACAGACTGCGGGTGCTAACGTCCGTAGTCAAGAGGAAAACAATCCAGACCGCCAGCTAAGGCCCCAAAATCATAGTTAAGTGGGAAACGATGTGGGAAGGCATAGACAGCTAGGAGGTTGGCTTAGAAGCAGCCACCCTTTAAAGAAAGCGTAATAGCTCACTAGTCGAGTCGGCCTGCGCGGAAGATGTAACGGGGCTAAAACTATGTGCCGAAGCTGCGGATTTGACTTTTAGTCAAGTGGTAGGGGAGCGTTCTGTAAGCCGATGAAGGTGTATTGAGAAGTATGCTGGAGGTATCAGAAGTGCGAATGCTGACGTGAGTAACGACAAAACGGGTGAAAAACCCGTTCGCTGAAAGACCAAGGGTTCCAGTCCAACGTTAATCGGGGCTGGGTGAGTCGACCCCTAAGGCGAGGCCGAGAGGCGTAGTCGATGGGAAATTGGTTAATATTCCAATACTTCTGTGTAATGCGATGAGAGGACGGAGAAGGTTAAGTCAGCCTGGCGTTGGTTGTCCAGGTGGAAGGTTGTAGGCATGTATCTTAGGCAAATCCGGGGTACTCTATGCTGAGAACTGATAGCAAGCTGTACTTGTACAGTGAAGTGGCTGATACCATGCTTCCAGGAAAAGTCTCTAAGCTTCAGTTACACAGGAATCGTACCCGAAACCGACACAGGTGGTCAGGTCGAGTAGACCAAAGCGCTTGAGAGAACTCTGCTGAAGGAACTAGGCAAAATGGTACCGTAACTTCGGGAGAAGGTACGCTGCTGACGGTGATGGGACTTGCTCCCTGAGCTATTGGCAGCCACAGAAACCAGGCCGCTGCAACTGTTTATTAAAAACATAGCACTCTGCAAACACGAAAGTGGACGTATAGGGTGTGATGCCTGCCCGGTGCTGGAAGGTTAATTGATGGGGTTAGCGTAAGCGAAGCTCTTGATCGAAGCCCCAGTAAACGGCGGCCGTAACTATAACGGTCCTAAGGTAGCGAAATTCCTTGTCGGGTAAGTTCCGACCTGCACGAATGGCATAATGATGGCGGCGCTGTCTCCAGCAGAGGCTCAGTGAAATCGAAATCGCTGTGAAGATGCAGTGTACCCGCGGCTAGACGGAAAGACCCCGTGAACCTTTACTGCAGCTTGACATTGAACTTTGACCTTACTTGTGTAGGATAGGTGGGAGGCTTTGAAGTTGGAACGCTAGTTCCAATGGAGCCGTCCTTGAAATACCACCCTGGTAATGTTGAGGTTCTAACTCTGTCCCGTAATCCGGGACGAGGACCATGTCTGGTGGGTAGTTTGACTGGGGCGGTCTCCTCCTAAAGAGTAACGGAGGAGTACGAAGGTGCGCTCAGCGTGGTCGGAAATCACGCGTAGAGTATAAAGGCAAAAGCGCGCTTAACTGCGAGACCCACAAGTCGAGCAGGTACGAAAGTAGGTCTTAGTGATCCGGTGGTTCTGTATGGAAGGGCCATCGCTCAACGGATAAAAGGTACTCTGGGGATAACAGGCTGATACCGCCCAAGAGTTCATATCGACGGCGGTGTTTGGCACCTCGATGTCGGCTCATCTCATCCTGGGGCTGAAGCAGGTCCCAAGGGTATGGCTGTTCGCCATTTAAAGAGGTACGCGAGCTGGGTTTAGAACGTCGTGAGACAGTTCGGTCCCTATCTACCGTGGGCGCTGGAAATTTGAGAGGATCTGCTCCTAGTACGAGAGGACCAGAGTGGACGAACCTCTGGTGTACCGGTTGTGACGCCAGTCGCATCGCCGGGTAGCTATGTTCGGAAGGGATAACCGCTGAAAGCATCTAAGCGGGAAGCCTACCTCAAGATAAGATTTCCCTAGGAATTTATTCCTCTAAAGAGCCGTTCGAGACTAGGACGTTGATAGGTTGGGTGTGGAAGCACGGTGACGTGTGAAGCTGACCAATACTAATTGCTCGTGAGGCTTGACTATACAACACCCAAACAGTTGTTGTATTCAAGATAAATTCAATACATAACTTGATTTAGTGTTAAAACTAGTTACAATACAGACTCATGAGCGAGGATAAGCAAAGATTAATAATCTTTGCCCGAGCGCAAGACATAAAGCTATGCTTTATGTTCTACTAATCCGTTAATAACTCTTTCGGTACTAAGTGGCATGAACTTAATAATAAGTTTAAAAGTAAGACCACCCAAAGCCAAAACAGTTTGCTGGCGACAATAGCAAGAGTGAACCACCTGATCCCTTCCCGAACTCAGAAGTGAAACCTCTTCGCGCTGATGGTAGTGTGGCACTTGCCATGTGAGAGTAAGTCATCGCCAGCTTTTAAATCTAAACACCCCCAACCTAATGGCTGGGGGTGTTTTTTATTTTGATTAAAAAATAACTAAAAGATAATAGAAATTGAAAAGGCTTATGTGGCATCTTGTTTAAATAATTTGAAGCGTATAGAGATTTTGCATGTCTAATGAATATAATGGAAAAAAACTGTATACATACATGAGTGCTAGTCAGGCCATTTATGAAGTACGAGGCAATAAAATTTATAAATGCATAAATTTATTTCAGCCAGTTTATGAAATAAAGGGTAATGAAATCTATCCATATATGGATTTAGTACAGGCAGAGTTTGAAATAAGAGGCAATAAAATTCATCAATATAAGGATATGTATCAACCAATTTATGAGATTCGATAAATTGAGATTCGATACATATTATTGATATCACGTACTATTTGTAATTAACTTTTCTCTATTCCTAGAAGGTAATGATAAGGAAGGTCTGATTTAATAGTAAATATTGATGATTTTAAAGCTTTAATGTCGCTATATAAAAAGAAGCCCCATCATCCTGACGGGGCTTCTTCGTATTTAGTTTATTGTCGTTTATTTCCTATAAACAACCACTTCCTGTGGGTCTTGTTATTTTCAATGAGACTTCCTGTCTCTGTATGATTTATATATTAAGGTGAATCAGAGGCGTTGTATATTCGTCAATCTCCCCGATTAATGTAGGTTTAGGCTTACATGATTATTTGAGGTGGTATTTCTGCAGTTTTTCAATGAGTGGTTGAAGTGCTTTTATTTCAAACTCATTAGCCTCAAATTTTTCATCTTTATTGCGTTTAAAGATATCTCGGATTTCCATAACTGCATTTGGGTCAACTACTCCTAGGCCGGAAGCAACCTGACGAATTTGGCTGATTGAACGTGAGCCATTAGTTGCGCCATAACCAATATAAGCAGCAGGTTTACCTTGCCATTCTTTGCCAAGATAGTCTAAGGCATTCTTCAGTGCAGGGCTGTAGCCATGATTATATTCTGGGCTGATGAAGATGAATGCATCAGCAGTTGCAATTTTATCCGCCCACGCTTGTTGCTTTGGTTGATCATAGATACCAGAAGCTGGCGGATGAGCGCCCGCAAAAATAGGCAGATCCCATTCTTTTAAGTCTACGATTTCTGTTTGAATATTATTTAACGCGAGTTCAGAAGTTGCTTGCTGTACCCAGTTTGCGACTTTAATTGCAGTTCGTCCTTCACGTACACTACCGACAATAATATAAATGAGCATTTTTAATCCTATATTGTTTGAATTGAATGATTGAAGTTTTGAAAATGGGTTGTTGAATATGATCTTATACTTTTCTTTAGGGATAAAAAAAGCTCTCATTTGAGAGCTTTTATGTTACATCAGTTTAATGCCTTGCTGACCCGCAGGGGTAACTTTGAAAATTTCCACTTCAAAGGTAATATTTTTACCAGCAAGTGGATGATTGAAATCGATCTCGGTAATGTCATCATTGACTGATTTTACGATGCCAAACAAGGTTGCTTTAGCTTTATCTTCAAATTCAATCATATGCCCGATGATAGGACGTTGTTCAAACTTCACGGTATCAAAAGTTTGAATATTTTCAGGATTCCATGGACCAAAAGCATCTTCTGGTGGCAAATGTACGGTACGGCGATCACCTGCACGTAAACCAAATAAAGCCTTTTCAAAGCCTGGAAGTAAATTGCCATCACCAATCACTAAAGAGACAGGTTCTTCACGACCGCGGGTGTTATCGATTTCAACACCATTTTCGATCGATACTGAAAAATGCAAATCAACTTTTGAGCCGTCTTCAATCCGGATTTCTTCGTTTGGTTGGATAATGTCAGTCATTATACATCCGCCTTTTGGTTACGTTTCTTCTCTAAGAAGAAGGTGTCAATGAGAAGCAAAATCGTACCTAGGGTAATGGCACTGTCTGCGAGGTTGAAGGCAGGGAAATGGCTGTTTTGATAATAGACATGGATAAAATCCACGACATAGCCAAGACTGACGCGATCAATCAAATTACCAACTGCACCGCCTAAAATCAAAGCAATTGACATAGGTAAAATAATCATTTTCTTAGGCATACGCATGAGCCAAAATACAAAAATGATTGAAACAATTGCCGCAAGTGAGGTGAAGAAGTAGCGTTGCCATCCGCCTGCATCAGATAAAAAGCTAAATGCTGCACCGTAATTATGCAGCAATGTCCAATTGAGAAAAGGCAATACGGGTACAGGATCCGCATAGTTTAAATGCGAGCTTGCGATCCATTTTGTCCATTGATCCAACACAATGGCAAGGACTGAAAGTCCAAGCCACAGCAAGTTATGAGGATAGAATTGGAACAAGCCTTGTTTTGCTTGTGAATTAGGCATACTTTCTCACTTCGCCACTGCCAGTGACGTTGACAATACAACGCGCGCATAAACCCGTATGACCTTCATGTGTATTTACATCTGGCAATACATGCCAGCAACGTACACATTTTTCACCATCCGCAGCTGAGACTTTCACACGTAAACCTTCAAGGTCAGTGCTTTCGCCTTGTTCTGCATAAGGGTGGACGATGACTTGAGAGGTAATCAAGACAAAACGTAATTCGTCAGCCAGTTGGTTTAGCAGTTTTTGTAACGCTTCATCCGCCCAAAGTTCAACTTTGGCAGATAAGTTACTGCCGATCAGTTTAGCGTTACGTGCTGCTTCGATCTGTTTATTTACTGCTGATTTTACGCTAATCAATGTTTGCCAATCTGCTTCAGAAAGCAAGTTTGCTGTTGATGCAGTTGGGATATCGTACCATTCAGCCGTAAATACATATTTATCTGTTTGTTCAGGAATCAATGGCCAAGCTTCTTGAGCGGTAAAGCTTAGAATTGGTGCCATCCAACGAACGAACGCTTGTACCAAATGATACAGCGCAGTTTGTGCTGAACGACGCGCTTGTGAGTCCGCTTTTGTTGTGTATTGACGATCTTTGATGATGTCGAGATAGAAACCACCTAAGTCATTGATACAGAAATTGGTCAATGCGTTAGTGACAATGTGGAAGTTCATCTCTTCATAGGCTTGCTGAATGGTTTTTTGTACTTCAGCCGCACGTTGTAAAATGTACTGATCCAATGCAATCAGTTCATCTACAGGTAATGCATCGGTTGATGGTTTAAAACCATTTAAATTCGCCAATAAGAAACGTAGGGTATTACGGATACGACGATAACCATCAGATGCACGGCTAAAGATCTCTTTACCTGCGGTCATTTCATAGCGATAGTCAGCCGAAGCGATCCAGAAGCGTAAGCCATCTGCACCCATATCTTTGATGATATCTTGTGGCGTGATGATGTTGCCTAATGATTTAGACATTTTACGACCTTTCTCATCTACGACGAAGCCGTGTGTGAGTAAGCCTTTATAAGGTGCACGTTCATTGATTGCAATTGAAGTTAACAAAGACGATTGGAACCAGCCACGGTGTTGGTCTGAACCCTCAAGGTATAGATCAGCAGGGTCTTGCAACTCTTCACGTTCACGCAATACTGCGTAGTGTGTGGTTCCTGAGTCGAACCAAACGTCTAAGGTATCGCGAACAGCATTGTATTGTTCGGCATCAGCACCAATGAAGTCGCTGGCATCACGGTTATACCAAGCATCAATCCCTTCTTGCTCAATCAGTTGGGCAACTTCTTCGATCAATTCAGGTGTACGTGGGTGTAACGCATTGGTATCTTTGTGTACAAAGAACGGAATTGGCACGCCCCAAGTACGTTGACGAGAAATACACCAATCTGGACGGCCTTCAATCATCGATTGGATACGGTTTTTACCCCAATCTGGGACAAATTCGATGTCATTTTCAATCGCATTTAATGCAGTTTGACGCAAGCCTTTGGCATCCATGCTGATAAACCATTGCGGTGTCGCACGGAAGATGATTGGCGTTTTATGACGCCAGCAATGTGGGTAGCTGTGTTTGATCGGTTGATGCGCCCACAAACGACCTGTTGCTCCCAATGCTTCTATAATTTTTGGATTGGCTTTATAGATGTGCTCGCCAGCAAAAATCGGTGCTGTTGGTAAATATACACCATTGCCACCGACTGGATTATCCACTTTTAGGTTGTACTGTAGGCCAACCTTATAGTCGTCCACACCATGGCCCGGTGCGGTATGTACGGCACCTGTACCACTGGTTGCGATGACATGTTCACCGACGATCACAGGGACTTGGCGATCTGTAATCAACGGATGTTGTAATAATAGGTTTTCGATGACAGCGCCTTTAAAATCAGCCAGTACGACTGGATTTTCAAGCTTGTAACGTTCGATGGCAGATTCCACTAGATCTTTAGCAAGAATGAAGTTTTGCGTACCACGATCGTTCTGAATTTGAACAAGTTGATAGTCGATGTCGGCATGTACCGCAACTGCTTGGTTGGCAGGTAGTGTCCATGGCGTGGTCGTCCAGATCACGATATCCGTTACATCTTGTACATCAACACTTAGGCGTGCGCTTAAATCTTTGAGATCAACAACGGTGAAGCCAACGTCAATAGCATCTGATTTTTTATCTTCGTATTCAACTTCGGCTTCAGCCAGTGCAGAACCACAGTCCAAACACCAGTTCACAGGTTTTAAGCCCGGTTCAATATGACCAGCTTTAGCAATCGCACCAAGCGAGCGAACGATGTCCGCCTCTTGTTTAAAGTTCATAGTCAGATACGGATTGTCCCAGTCACCAAACACACCCATACGCACGAAGTCTTTCTTTTGTAATTCAACTTGTGTGTAAGCGTATTCACGGCAGGCTTTACGGAACGTTGATGCGTCTACTTTCACGCCAACTTTACCGACTTTTTCTTCCACTTTAAGTTCGATTGGCAGACCATGACAGTCCCAACCTGGTACATAAGGCGCATCGAAGCCATCCAATACACGGCTTTTAATAATAATGTCCTTGAGGACTTTATTGACCGCATGACCTAAATGGATTTGTCCATTGGCATATGGAGGACCGTCATGTAGCACGTATTTCTTCTTGCCAATACGCGATGCGCGAATCTGCTGATAAATGTTGTCGGCATACCACTCTTCTAACCATTTGGCTTCACGCACAGCCAAATTTGCTTTCATCGCAAATTCAGTATGAGGTAAATTGAGTGTGGCTTTATAATCCACTGCATTTTCAGGAGTTTGCTTATCGCTCATGCAAGTTTTCTTCCAGTTTGATCAGTGTATAAACTGACATGTATTACAAATGAAAATTAAATTTAAAAAGGAAATTCTGAAGTACGATTACGATAGTCTCGTAGTTTTTGCACATCATCATCTATTCCAGCTTTGAGTGCTTCAAGCGAAGGGTAATTCAGTTCACCATGTAAATAGTGAAGAAAGGTTACCCGCATTAATAAGCCATACAGATTAGCAGAAACATCAGGGAAATGTACTTCTAATCGCCACTCAGGCTGAACTTGTTCGATCGCAGGACGAGTCCCCACATGGCCAGCACCGAATAAGCTATCACTTTGATACCCTGCAATGCCGTTCAGGGCAGGGTTTGTATGTTTTACTTTTGCTGTCAGTGAGGCATTTTCACACACCACATCGACTGCATAGATGCCACTTAGACAAGGCTTATGACGATTTAGACGAACATTAATTGTTGGAAAATCCAGTGTACGTCCGATTTGATCGCCATATTGCACACGACCCGTGATGCTGTAAGGACGACCCAGCAGTTTAGCTGCTAATGCCAGATCACCTTCTTGTAGAACCTGACGAATACGGGTTGAACTGACACGTTCATCATTCAGTGCAATCGTATCTAAATTGGTGACATTAAAACCATAATCTCTTAAGAATTCACTGTTTCCTTGGCGGTCTTTGCCAAAATGAAAGTCATCTCCCAAAACAAGGGTTTGGGCATTGAGCTTAAATTTGAGTAAATCCGCAAATTCAGTCGCATTCAGGCTTCTAAAGTATTGATCAAACTTTGCTACCGCAATGTAATCCACACCTAGTTCAGTTAAATATTCTACTTTTTCTCGTAAGGAGCTAATGCGGGGTGGGGCATCATAACCTTTAAAAAATTCAAGCGGTTGTGGCTCAAAAATCATCACTAAAGTTTTTAAGCCTTGAGCAGATGCTAACGATTTAAGCTGGGCAATCATCGCTTGATGACCAAGATGGACACCATCAAAATTGCCAATCGTTACCGCAGTCGGAGGTAACTGAAAATTTGGCGATAATGCGTTGAGACGAAGCAACTTCATGGGCGTTAAATACAGTGATTTTTACAAAGGCTATATATTGCCATATTCTCAGCGTTTCGTCTTGTTGTTGTGTTTTTACACAGAGAAATTTCAATATTTAAGCATTTTTATATAAATAAATCTGATGAATTAAATAAAAATAAATCAATTTTTCTTATTTTAAAGCTGAACTAAAATCAATCCATGTTGCTGAATATTGAGATAGAGATGAAAAAGCCATTTTATCAGCTAGAACAAAGTCGAGATGTCATTCGCCATTTTACCCCAAACTGGTTTACAGCCACTATGGGAACTGGTGTTGTGGCAATGATTTTAGCACAGTTACCTTTTGCTTCTGCTCTATTATTCAAGTTGGCGACACAATTATGGCAATTGAATATTTTGCTCTTCATGAGTTTTAGTGTGCTTTATATGTTGCGCTGGATTTTATTTCCAACGGAAGCAAAACAGATTTTTAGTCATCCAAATATGAGCCTGTTTTTAGGGGCTATTCCGATGGGGCTGGCGACGATCATCAATGGTTTTCTCAGCTTTGGAACGCATTTATATGGTGATATTGCGGTACAAATTGCCGAGTATCTTTGGTATTTCGATGTATTTCTCGCTGTAGTGATCGCATGGATCGTGCCATTTTGTATGTTTAGCTGCCAAGATCATTTATTACAACGGATGACCGCAGTATGGTTGTTACCGATTGTGGCTTGTGAAGTGGCTGCGAGCTCAGCGGGAGTATTATTACAACATTTAACTGCCGATCAGCACGCATTCAATATTTTAGTCACAGGCTATGTGCTATGGGGGATTTCTGTATTGCCGGCTTTTGCAATTCTGACCATCTTAATGCTACGTTTGGCTTTACATCAACTGCCTGAGAAAGAGGTGGCAATTTCTAGCTGGCTTTGTTTAGGACCAATTGGCACAGGGGCTTTGGCGTTATTATTATTGGGGGAACAAGCACCACGTATCATGCAGGCGATGGGCTTTGAAAATTTAGCAAACTTACTGCCTACATTAGGCATTGTGGCGAGTTTGGTATTATTGGGCTTTGGATTATGGTGGTTTGGAATCGCGATCTTGACCACATTGCGTCATATTCGTACTGGGATTCCATTTAATTTGGGTTGGTGGGGACTGACTTTCCCATTCGGTGTATTTATTTTGGCGATCTTTAACTTAGCGCATCAACTGCAAGTTGCTTTTTTACAATCTATCGCTGTGGTTCTAAGTTTATTGCTAATAGGGCTGTGGGCTTTGGTAATGAAAAAAACTGTAGCTGGAGCGTATAGCGGTCAACTCTTTTTCTCGCCTTGTCTGGCTGCGTTGCAACAGAAGATGCGGTAATATCCAGGTGTGCTTTAGCACACCTTTTTTGTGTCTCTATTTTTATTTGAACGAGTCTTTTATGAATGCTGATATTGCCCTGATTATGGCGTTGCCGAATGAATCTAAAGGTTTGTTTGAGCAAGCTGGTATTGACGTTCATTACAGTGGAATCGGCAAAGTAAATGCGGCATTCAAAGCCTTTGAAGTGATTCAGAAAACAGGCTGCAAGACGCTGATTAATTTAGGTAGTGCGGGTAGTTCGCATTTTGATGCGCATAGCTTGGTAGAAGTGACGACATTTGTGCAACGTGATATGGATGTATCGCCTTTGGGTTTTGCTGTAGGTGTAACTCCAATGGATGATGACATCCCCGCAGAGATTTATACTCAACCACACTTTGAACACTTACCCAAAGGCATTTGTGGTACAGGTGATTCTTTTGAAACAGGTTTACCAAAGGTCAGCTGTAATTTGGTGGATATGGAGGCGTATGCTTTAGCCAAAGTTTGTCAAAAACTTGGTGTGCGGTTGATCTCAGTTAAATATATAACGGATGGCGCCAATGATACTGCGCATCTTGATTGGGAAGAGAACTTACTCTTGGGCGCTCAAAAATTATTGGCGTTGTATCAAGATCATTTTTAAATGCAAAGGTTTAGCCTTGTAGTTTGTATGAGTGGACTTTTGCGTATCGGTAGATTGTTGAAATTAAAAATTACTTTAGCTTGCAAGCTGGTTATGCATAAGAGATTTTATGTTAAATATTAAGTTTGTATGATAAAAACAATCATTATTACTTTTTTAATTTTATTAAATCATTATGTCAAAGATCCCTTTAAATCTTATAGCTATTCTTTCAGAAGTGCTTCCAGAACATGAAAGCCATGCAACCTTAGATAATTTATTCTTGTATGCTGAAATTAATTCTGAAATTCCTGATGTAAGTAAGCCTGCAAAAGTTCAACAAGTACTGATGAATGTGAATAAATCTGATCCTGACCCACTAAAAGTTCTAGGAAAAGTTCTAGAAAAATATTTAGATGGAGGAATTCTTTACCCTAGAGATCAAGATAGGTTTGATCAACAAATAGAAAGTATAAAGAAAATTTTATCTGATAATTCTTTGCTTTATATAAGAGGGGGAATTATTAGCGGTTCACTGACAACTCCTACCAAAAGCTTAGAGAGCGTTATAAAAGGACTAGAAATACCTGCATTAGATCAGGAATTCATGAGAGCTCTTACACATGTAGATGCTAGTCCAAGAGAAGCAGTGTCAGCAGCAAGTAATATTCTAGAATCGATTTGCAAGGTTTATATAGCAGAAAATAACTTAACGATGCCTAATAAAAAAGATTTAAAAAACCTATTTGATGTTGTCAGAAAATCTTTAAATATTCAAAGAGATTCAGTCGAAGATGAAGATCTTTTGAGAATTATTTCTGGAATTATTTCTGTTGTAGATGGCATAGCCTCTTTAAGAACACATGCTAGTTCGGCACATGGTGCTGGAGTAAAACAGTATAACTTAAAACCAAGACATGCCCGACTTGCTATTCACGCTGCTCATACAATAGGGTTATATGTCTTAGAAAGCTGGAAAGAATCCAAAAAATAAAGCTTTCTTTCTAGAAAACAGGAGCCATGAGATCCTGTTTTCTAGATAAGAGATTTTATATTAAATAACACAATAGTTAATGAAGTTTAGTTATTTGTGGGACTGTTCTAAATTTTAAGTATTTTACTTGTTTGATCTCTAAATTTTTGCCCAAATAATCTAAAATTATTAGCTTCGAATCTAATTCTACCGGCAACGATACAAGGTGAAATTCGTAAATGGCTTGCCATCTCAGAAACGCCTTTATCAGTGTGTGGATAGCTATAAAATATGTTATTTGGAATCAAAACTTCTCTAGCTAAAGCATTGGCTTCATCTTCTCTTGGATCATCACAGGTTTGCTCTAAATCATCTAGAAACCATTCTTCATTTTGATCAAAGTGAAGAGATATATGGGCTAACTCATGCATGAGAGTAAACCAAAAATTATCTATAGTATCTCGTCGTAATGTCAAAGCTATTATAGGTTTACCATTATGGAAACATACAGCACCATCTAAATAGGTTTTTGGTAAATGTTTTTCGAGAACAACTGTTATTCCAAATTTTTTTAAATGCTCTATTGCTAGTTGAGGACCTGATTGATACCAAGAAAGTTTTGCAACTTCTTGCATCCATTCTTTTGTTACTGTTCCAACGGCATATTCATCACTTATATTCAAACCGTTAGCTTTATGTATAATTTGTGCTTGCCATATTAATCTTGCATAAGCATCACATTCTTTCGAATTTCCGCTTAAATTAGCACTGCTTCGAGCTAACATAGGTTGGAAACTAGAATTAAAACCTGCTTTCTTTAAAAAATCACTTATATGCTCAGAAGCATATTCTTTTAGATCATTTAGGTTTCCTGCGAAGCTAGTTAAATAACCTCTATTAAAAATTTCAACTAAAGGAAACTGTCTATAATCCAAATGGTCATGGTAAGTTTCAAGTTTATCGCAGTCTTGAATTAATATATCTACAGGGATACCCAAACCTTCATTTAATTTTCTAATCATAGATAAACTAAGTGAACGTTTATTGTTTAGAACTTCTGAAACTTTCGGGGCTGAACCAATGTAAGGCACAAGGTCTTTAGCTTTTAAACCTTGTTGATCCATACGAAATTTAATTGCTTCAATAGGTGTTGGTTTATCAATAGGAAATTTTTCCATTTCATATTGCTCAATTAGCAGAGCTAAAACATCTAGTTCATTACTTTCTTTAGATCCTTCAATAGGATCTAAATCAAATAATTCATCTAATCTTTTAAGAGCATCTGCATGATCATTAGCATTTTTTATAATTTTTAGATTCATAGCCAATTCCTAAAACTTCTTTTTACTATATTCAGCATGAGTACCTAACCACTCAATTTTAACGATACCGTTTTGATATCTAACTTGAACTACAAGGCGGTAGTCATTTCCCTTGATGTTAAAAATTACTCTGTTATCAGATAAAAAATCTGCAGAGCTATATCTTTGCTTAATATCATGAGTCGTCTTCCAATCAGCTTGTTTAGCTTCGGCATACCAAGCATCTAATTGCGATTTTGAATTAGCATGCTTTTTAGAGAAATCAGTTAATAAATCTAAACCTAATACTTTCATGACTTCCCTAGAGATAATTTTATACTAAAGGTTACCTTTTTGGTATCTTTTTTACATATTCCCTTAATTGGGAATTTTTAGCGGTGATGCTATTATAACGAATTTTTAAATCGTAGATTTTGAATTTTCATGTTTTTATAAGGAAAATTAAAGTGATGAAGGTATTTAGTCTTACACTTGAAAATACATTTTTCACCTTCATTCTATTAAATGAATATTAAAAAGGATCAAAAAATGTCAGTTGAAAATATTGGAAACCCTTTAGCATTAAATCGTCTATCAGCTTTAGAACAATCAACTCAAATGAAAAAATAGTGAAACATATAGAACACTTATTAAAGCCATAGGTAGGGTTGATCGTATTTCTTGATTTAATAATTTCTAGTATAAAAAGCTCGGTATGTAAGAGTTTTTTGTCGTTGATAAATTTTAAGATTTCCTAAAATTAACATAATACGCCTTATGCGTAATTTTTTAACTTTTCCTTTTATCTCAACGTAAGCCGTTCCAAGTTTAAGCACACTTGAACGGCTTTTTCGTGACTATTCATGTTCCACGTATGTTTCTTAATCAACGTTCCACATTTTTTGATTAGTTCAGTTGAATAATCGCCTTAACCATTTGGCAAGAAAAAGCGACTATCGAAGTCACTTTTTTCGTGTATTTTAATCACTAAAATAAGGCTTGTGAAGAAAACTTAACGAGGAATTACGCCATACAGCATCAAATGCACAGTGTGTTCAATAGTGCGTTGGTACATACTGCGGTTGCGTAGTGTTTTACCCGTCACCATCTCCATTTGCGTTGCAAAATCAGCATAGTTCTGAGTAATTGCCCAAATATTGATAATCAATAATTCTGGATCAATATCCTGAGACAATTTGCCTTGTTCTTGCCACGTTTGAATCACTTTGGTTTTACGCTTGAAGAGCTTTTTCAAAGGGCCTTTTAAGATGGGCAAAATATGTGGCGCACCTTGAATGATTTCCAAGGCAAATAAACGAGAAGCTTTAGGCTGGTCACGCGAGCTTTCAAGCTTTTGAATCAGATAGTGGGTCAGTGCTTCTGTTGGTTCAAGCTCTGACTCTAAAGTTTGTAAGGGAGCAAGCCACTTTTGTAATACGGTGGTCAAGACTTCCACATAGAGGGATTCTTTATTTTCATAATAATAGAAAATATTCGACTTATGCATATTCGCAAGCTGAGCAATCTCATCGAGACTAGCACCACTGAACCCATAGACAGAGAAAACATCGAGGGCAGCATTCAGCAGTTGATTGCGCTTTTGTGTACTTTTTTTCTGTTCCATCTGCGAGCTTGATTCAAAAAATGTCTTTGACATTGTAAGATAAATTGTCGGATTTGTGCACAACAACACAGTTTTTTTATTTAAAAAGTTGTGATTCTACGATCAGTGGTAAGGATCTATTTGATAATTATTAGAATCTAAACTCTAAAATACATATTTTGTTAATAATTCGATCATGATCGCGGCAGCATCTGCATGATGCTTGAGATATTTTAGTGCAATTTTGAAGAGGTACACGGTTTTAGCTAGCTAAAACCGCATCAAGGACTTGTTGTTCGAGTTGCGCAAAAGCAATGCTCTTTTTACGAGGGCGGGGGAGATTAACTTTGAAATCCTGTGCAATATGACCCTGATCAAGCAGGATAATTCGATCAGCCAATTGCACGGCCTCACTGACATCATGGGTAACTAAAACTGCGGTAAAGCCTTGCTCTTTCCACAGTTGTTCAATCAGATTTTGCATTTCCAAACGCGTTAATGCATCCAGCGCTCCAAGTGGTTCATCTAGCAGCAAAATGCGTGGAGAATGGGACAATGCTCGTGCTAAAGCAACACGTTGACGTTGTCCACCCGAAAGTTGTGCAGGCCATTGTGAGGCTTTGTCTTTTAAGCCAACTTTTTCTAGTAGCGTACTTGCCAGCGCATGCTGATGTTTGGATAAGCCAAGTTGCACATTTGCTAAAACACTTTTCCATGGCAATAATCTTGGGTCTTGGAACATGACTCGAATATCCGCACTGCTGATGCCTTCACGAAAATTTCGAGCAGATTGAAATTTGATTTCACCATAGCTGGGTTTTTCTAATTGAGCGATGAGACGCAATAAGGTGCTTTTCCCACACCCACTCCGACCAACGATTGCAACAAATTCACCGGCTTTGATCTGGAGGTCTAAATCTTCAAGCACCTTGACCTCTGCATAGAATTTATACAGCTGCTCGATCAGAATCTCTGCCCCATTGGCAGCTGAGGGTGCTGTTTTTACTTCAGTAAGTGTTTTAATTTCATGATTATCATGAAAATTTAGGTTTAAATTACTCATTTTAGTCCCCCTTTTTATTTTTGATAACCTGCATGCCAGCGTAATAAATAACGTTCCAATGCTTGTGCCAGTACATCTGCTAATTTACCGAGTAAGGCGTACAGTAAAATACCGACCAAGACGATATCTGTTTGCAAAAACTCACGTGCATTCATGGTCATATAGCCGATACCTGCTTGTGCTGAAATCGTCTCTGCAACAATGAGTAAGACCCATACCAAGCCTAGGGAGAAACGTAGTCCCACCAGAATCGAAGGCATGGCACCGGGGAGAATAATCTCTTTATAGAGTTGCCAGCGATTGAGTCCGTAACTTTTACCCATTTCAATCAGTTGAGGATCAACGGAACGAATACCGTGATAGGTGTTGATATACATCGGGAAAAACACCCCAACAGCCACCAAAAACAGTTTGGCGGTTTCATCAATGCCGAACCATAAAATCACCAATGGAATCAGAGCAAGTGCAGGGATATTGCGGATCATTTGTAAGGTGGTATCAAGTAAGGTTGATGCGATGCGAGATGAACCATTTAATAAGCCTAAAATGAGGCCTAAACCACCTCCAATCAATAAACCGAGTAAGGCACGACCAGCACTGACTTGGACGTGCTGCCAAAGTTCACCACTGACCAATAGTTGCCAAAATGCACTCACCACTGCGCTTGGAGCGGGTAAAACACGATTTTGTAAAATGCCTGAGCTTGACGCAATTTGCCAAATGGTCAAAAGTAGAATTGGAAATAGCCAAGGGAGCAAACCTTTAGTGATATGTTTTGTTCCACGTGAAACATTGCTCAAATAAAGTTGTTTGGTCATGCGCTTTCCTTGCTTGGAAGTCTGGATTGCTTTTCTTCAGGTACATAGTTGTTGGCAATGATTTCTCCAAAAGGACCAGTCAAATGCGGTTGTGCCAGTTTTTGTCGTGTCTGTAAGGGAAGTAAAGGAAAGACTAACTCGGCAAATCGAATGGATTCCTCTAGATGCGGATATCCAGAGAAGATAAAGGTATCAATGCCTAAATCCGCATATTCTTGAATGCGTGCAGCCACAGTTTCTGGGTCACCAACTAAAGCTGTACCAGCACCACCACGGACCAAACCAATACCTGCCCATAAATTTGGCGAGACTTCGAGTTGGTCTTTACGTCCGCCGTGCAAAGCGGCCATTCGTTGTTGACCAACAGAGTCCATTTGTGCAAATTTTTTCTGTGCAGCTGCAATCGTGTCATCATCTAAATATTGGATCAGTTCATCAGCGGCTGCCCATGCCTGTTCATTGGTTTCGCGAACAATCACATGTAAGCGAATGCCATAAGTGAGTGTGCGACCTTTAGCTGCAGCTTTGGCGCGGAGATATTCAATTTTCTCTTTTACTGCAGCAGGAGGCTCACCCCAAGTTAAATAGGTATCGACCTGTTCCGCCGCTAACTCAGTAGCAGCTTCTGATGAACCGCCAAACCATAACGGTGGATAAGGACGTTGTACGGGCGGGTAGAGCAGTTTGGCATCATCGACACTTAACCGCTCACCATGAAAAGTGAAGGATTCACCTGTATGTGAGCGGGTCAAGATTTCACGCCAGATTTTGACATATTCGGATGCGGTTTGATAACGCGTGTTATGGTCTTCATACAGGCCATCACCTTTAAGCTCTTGTTCATCACCACCTGTCACTAGGTTCAATAAAATACGACCATTAGACAGGCGATCAAAGGTTGCTGCCATTCGTGCGGCCAATGCGGGTGTGGTAATGCCTGGGCGCAGTGCCACCAAAAATTTAAGTTGTTTGGTGGCATCAATTAAGCTGGCGGCTGTGATCCAAGGGTCTTCACAAGAACGTCCCGTTGGAATTAATACACCTGCATAGCCGAGATTATCCACCGCTACAGCAATCTGTTTCATATAAGCATGATCAACTTGACGTGCACCCTTGCTGGTACCTAAATAACGACTGTCACCGTGAGTGGGGATAAACCAGAAAATATTCATGTTGATATTCCTTATAAAATCAATCTTTATTGAGTTGTCCAAACACTGTGCTGGATATCAATGTGCACAGGAATCAATTGCTCTTGTTTAAATAAATCGGCAATTTGTTGCTGATGCTGAATTACTTCAGTGGTCAGTGGTTGAACAGGAGAGGGTTTCGGTCTTTTATCGAGTACACGTTGTGCTACAGGAGTGCTTAACCCAGTACTATTTACATAGATCTGTAAGGCTTGGTCTTGGTGTTGCACAATCCACTGATCTGCAAGATTGATGGTCTTTATTAACTTGAGGGCAGACTCTGGATGCTTTTGAATGAAGCTTGGATTGCCAATATAAAAAGAATAAGTGGTAGGAAAAGCTGAGCCATCGATCAAGGTTTTGGTATGACCTTGTAGCTCGGCAGTACCTAGGTAGGGTTCCCAAATCGCCCATGCATCTACGGCTTGTTTATCAAATGCTGCACGGGCATCGGCAGGCGGTAACCAAATTGGTTGAATGTCATGCCATGATAAGCCTGCTTTTTGCAATGTTTTTGCAAGTAGCTCATGAGCACTTGACCCTTTTTGTACAGCGATACGCTTGCCTTTCAAATCTTGAAGGGTATCAATTTGATCCTCAGCATGAACCAATACCGCTTGACCAGTGGCTGGAACGACTTCATAGGCAATGTAACGTAACGGTTTTGCTGCGGCTTGTGCAAAAATGGGAGGTGTATTCCCGACATAGCCAAAGTCAACCGCACCAACGGCAAGCGCTTCTAACATTTGTGGCCCTGCTGGAAATTCACGCCATTCAATTTTGGTCTTGGGAAATTCTTGTTCAAAGAGTTTTTGTTGTTTTGCAACCAATAAAGCGAGTGATGATTTCTGGAAGCCAATTGTCAGTGTTTTGATCGCCGTGTGTTGATTGCTTGAAGCCGCTTTATCCGTATTTTGAGATTCGGTCTTTTGGCAGCCACTGATTGAAAATGCAGAGATCAGTAAGCCGAGAATAGAAACTTTCGCTAATAACGTCATGATGATCCCCTATTATCGAATGTTGTTCTTTAATACGGCATCTTGAATCACAAGTTGCTTTGGAATCAGTTGTTGCGCGAAGAACGCGTTAGCAACATCTTGTTGTTCTGTCACAACCTTTTCTGAAATAGGTTGAACGCCAAAACCCATACGAGATATCGAGGTCTTTAACACATCAAACCCAAGACCAGTCGGCTTTTCGAGTAGTTTTGCTGCATCTTCAGGATGTGCTTTGACCCAGTCTGTGGTTTGATTCAGTGTGGTAATCACTGTTTGTAAGACTGCTGGATTGTTCTCCGCATATTGGCGATCTGCCAAATAAAATTGGTGGTTGTTCACCAGATTTTCGCCGTTGGCAATCACTCGGGCTTGGATTTGATGCTCGGCTGCAGCAAGGAACGGATCCCAAATAACCCAAGCGTCAACCACGCCTTTTTCAAAGGCCGCACGTGCATCTGAAGGCGGTAAATAAACAGGTTGAATATCACTGAGCTTGAGATTGTGAGCTTCAAGTAGTTTAAGGAGGAGGTAATGCACATTCGAGCCTTTATTGAGTGCGATGCGTTTACCTTTTAGGTCTTGGATCGATTGTATAGGTGAGTCTTTTTGAACGATTAATGCCTCAGCTGTTGGAGCAGGTGGTTGGTTGGCGACATAAATCAAATTGGGATTCGCTGCTTGTGCGAATATCGGTGGCGCTTCGCCTGCTTCACCAAAAACCACACTTCCTACATTCAAACCTTCCAGAAGCTGGGGACCCGCTGGGAACTCAATCCATTTCACCTTGATTCCCTGAGCAGCAAGACGTTTTTCTAATTCACCTTTTGTTTTAACGATCGGCAAGATGCCATACTTTTGAAAGCCGATATTGAATGTTGTGGTTTCTTGTTGTGTTGTTGCTTGCTGCTCAGGTTTCTTTGTACAACCTGTGATTCCCATCAAACTGGCAAGGCTCGCTGCAATGATGAGATATGACCATGAGTGATTGCTTGAAATGATCATGTTGGTTGTGCTCCCCAAAAAATCAAAGATTGAATTAAGATGAGCAACCACGCTAAAACTTTTTCTATGATAGAAAAAATAACGAATTAGGCTTTATTTATAAGTAAAAGTGCAAAACACAAGATTGCATAAGCTTAGCCATGCTTTGTATATACGAGATCATCAGAAAAGTTTATAAGGTATTGTTTTTAGTTTAATTAATTTTGGTATTTTAAGAAAACGACTATTTTTTATTTTAGATCAATCAGTAATATTGATGTGTTGTAGATATCTTTATGAGAAATAAAAATATCTACAACCTAAATGAACTCAAACTAAAACTTTTTTAAAGACTAAGGAGTTACGTTGATAGTTATAGAGCGCTTGGCGAGCATTGGGTAAATCATCGATGCTAGCTGCGATAAAGCCTTGTTCCAAGAACCAGTGGGCCGTGCGAGTGGTCAGCACGAACAGTTGTTGAATGCCTTGTTGCTTGGCTTTAGTTTCTAGAAATTGCAAGATCTGGCTGCCACGATTGGATTTTCGATAGTTTGAATCCACAGCAACGCAGGCAATTTCTGCTGAACGGATTTCATTTTCTCCTGTAGGGATGGGGTAGAGTGCCGCACAGGCTAGAATCATGCCGTCACGTTCAATCACAGCAAATTGCTCAATTTCGCTTTCAAGAAGTTCGCGTGAGCGATAGACCAGAATCCCTTCTTGTTCGAGTGGGCGAAGTAGGTTAATCAAACCACCGACATCTTGAATATTGGCGATTCGTACCTCCTCATAGTGAGCATCTGTGATTAGTGTACCGACCCCATCACGTGTAAATAGTTCTTCAATTAATGCACCATCATACGCATAAGAAATTAGATGCACACGATGTACACCAGACAATGATGCCTGTTGAGCTTGTTTGAGGTGTAAGGCAAACTCAGGATATTGTGATTGGAATTGTTGAATATAGGGTTCAAGTTGACGCGGACTTAACTCGCGTAGCAGTTGTTGTTGATCATTGATTAGCCCTTGTTTTTCACCTAAGAAAATCAGTTTATCGGCGTTTAATGCAGTTGCCGTTTTGGTTGCGACTTCTTCAGCGAGTAAATTAAAGACTTCACCCGTGGTCGAATAGCCTGTTGGCCCTAATAAAACAATATTATGATTATCTAAATGACGTTGAATTGCATCGGTATCAATCGAACGTACATCGCCTGTGAGTTGGAAGTCGATTCCTTCACGAATACCATAAGGTTTTGCAGTCACGAAATTGCCTGAAACAACATCAATGCGTGCGCCGTACATCGGCGAATTGGCTAAACCCATGGATAATAGAGCTTCAATTTCTAGGCGAATTGAACCGACGGCATTCATTACACCACGTAGAGATTCGCGTGTGGTAATGCGACGATTTTGATGAAACGGTGTTTCGATCTGTTGTTGATGTAGATTTTGATTAATCTGAGGACGTGCGCCATGTACAAGAATTAAGCGAATGCCTAAAGAATGCAGCAGGGCAATATCGTGAATAATATGCTGAAAATTTTCATGTTGAACGGCTTCACCACCGAACATCAGAACAAACGTTTTATCTCGGTGTGCATTAATATAAGGTGCAGAATGGCGAAACCAATGTACATAATGTTGGGTGTTGTTATGCAATTTTTCTACAGGCTTACTAGGCATACCGATCTCAAATCAACAGATATGAGATGATTCTAAACAAAAAAACTCAAACTCACATGATTTAGTTTAATAAAAAGCACTCAAATGAGGTTTGAGTGCAATCTAGTTCGACATGAATCAAGTGTAAATCAATGCGGCACGTTTAGAATGCCCGTATACTGACAATACTATTATCATCCGAGTTAACTAAGATATAGTCGTTATTAATTTTATACCATTGTTGATTACGCCCCGGCTTTGGTAGATTATTTTCTTTATAATCAATCTTGTAGCCATTACCGCGATAGTGTTGAGGCATGACATATCCCGCTTGCCAGCGATGTTGTTTCAAGCGCTCTACACCACGTTCCTCGCGCATACGACGTTCACGCATCCGGTTGTCATTATCTGAACGTTCAAAATTGCGACCATGTTTGCCACGCGCATCTTCATTGCGGTCAAATGGAGGACTTGCAAAACTTGTCACACTTCCCAACAAGGCAGTTGAACCTAACATCAAAATAATGAAAATTTTTTTCATGATACACCTAATATCGGATGTCTCTCATGTGAAAACTGTACCTTAAAAATGCAGAGAAACTGTGAAGATCAATTCGTTGTTCCTTTAAAAAGATGAAGATAATCTCAGCAGCTCTCTGCATCAGGTCAGTCTTTAATACTGTTTGGAATTATTGTCATAAAGTCTAAATGGCAACAGATCTTAATCTTGAGCATCAATACTTTGCCCGTTCATGTCTAAGCTATCATCACCCATCAGATAAAGATAGGCAGGCATGATGCTGTCCGGTGTAGGTAACACTTTTGGATCTTCATCTGGGTAAGCTTTAGCACGCATGGCAGTACGTGTACCGCCTGGATTAATACAATTATAGCGAATGTTTGGGAAGCTGTTTTCTAAAGCAAATATTTTGCTCATGGCTTCCGTCGCAATTTTGGAAACAGAATAAGCACCCCACAATGCACGTGCTTCACGCCCAACACCTGAACTGGTAAAAATCACAGAAGCATGTTCTGATTTTTCGAGTAAAGGTAATAACGCTTGAGTTAAAGCAAAAGGTGCGCGTAAATTTACCGCCATGACATCATCCCAAACATCCACAGGATAATCGGCGAGGGCTACACGATCACCTAACATGCCAGCATTGTGCAAAATACCATCTAAACGACCAAACTGCTGTTCTAAGGTATCGACTAAAAGCTCATAATCGTGACTCGATGCCGTTGAGAGTTGTAATGGGAGAATAGCGGGTTGCGGAGCACCTAAAGCTTCAATTTCATCATAAATGACTTCAAGTTTATTTAAGGTACGACCGTGTAATACCACCGTTGCACCATGAAGGGCATAACTCATCGCAGCAGCTCGTCCGATCCCATCACCAGCACCTGTGATTAAGATAATGCGATCTTTAAGCAGATCTGGGCGAGGTTGATATTCTGAATATTTCATTGTTATGCCTCCTGTTATTCTCTGAGTTGTTTAACTCATCATACCCTGATTTTCTGCTAAAACTGTGATTTTCTGTTGGAGCAATTGTTGAAGCTCAGCAACAGTGTGAATAATGGCATCTGCTTGCCATGCGTTAAGATCATCACGAGATTCTATAGGTAAGTAACCATATGCAGCTAGAATAGTGTACATCTCTGCGTGACGACCAGCATCAATATCACGGGGATGATCTCCCACATAAATAATCTCTTGAGGATCAATCTGCAACTGTTTTGCTGCTAAATACATGGGTTCCGGATCTGGTTTGGTTTTACTCACATCTTCAGGACAAACCAGAACTGCGCAACGTTCAGTCAGTTTTAGTTCAGCCAATAAGGATTCACTCAAACCACGCGGTTTATTGGTCACGATTCCCCAAGGAATTTGATTTGCCTCAAGTTCTTCAAGTAATGGATACATACCCTCAAATAGATCGGTATCAACGACGATGTTGTCACCATACACATCTAAAAAGCGTTGGCGGTGTGCTAAGAAAATAGGATCAGTGAGTTCTAATTCGGGATAAACCAATTTCACCATGGCACGTGCACCCTCAGATACTTGGGTGCGAATGAGTTCTGCATCAATGACTGGACGTTGTTCATCTCGACACATTTGCTGAATGATTCGAATAAAGTCAGCTGCAGTATCAATTAAGGTGCCATCTAGATCAAATAAAACCGCTTTCATCATGCACCTGTATTGATCGTATGTACCATATAATTCACATCAACATTGGGTGCTAGCCAGTAATGCTTGGTAATCGGGTTGTAATGTAATCCTGTCATTTCCTTCAGGCTCAGACCTGCATTGCGAATATCATGTGCCATTTCTGAAGGGCGAATGAACTTATGATAATCATGTGTGCCTTTTGGCAGTAAACGAAGCACGTATTCGGCACCAATAATCGCAAATAAATACGATTTCGGATTGCGGTTAATGGTTGAAAAGAATACATGACCACCTGGTTTCACTAAGTTTTGGCAGGCCTGAACAATTGATGCAGGATCAGGCACGTGCTCCATCATTTCCATGCAGGTCACCACATCATATTGACCCGCTTGCTCTAGTGCCAGCTGTTCAACAGGAATTTGGCGATACTCGATATTTTGTACATTTTCTTGCTGGGCATGCAGGCGTGCAACGGCAAGTGGTGCTTCGCCCATATCAATGCCGAGGACATCGGCACCACGACGTGCCATGCTTTCTGCCAGAATTCCGCCACCACAGCCAACATCGAGGACTTTTTTGCCCGCTAAACCACCAGCTCGTTCATCGATCCAGTTTAGGCGTAATGGGTTGATTTGATGGAGTGGGCGAAATTCCGAATGTTGATCCCACCATTTGGCAGCCAATGCTTCAAATTTTGCGATTTCTTGCGGGTCAACATTCAATTGCGACATGGTGTCACCTCTATATTAGGATGATTATTTCAGTTTAATCTTTTGGTAGTGTAGCGATTCTGGCAAAAAAAGCGATAAATCCAATAAAAAACTTCACATAAGAAAAACGAATTAATCGAGTTTGCTTTATATTTAGCATATAAACTTACGAAAAATGCTTAGAGGAAAAGCACAGGCAATGAAAAAGTTAGTACTCGGTGGTTTAAGTGCAGTTGCGTTGACGTTTTCAATGAATGCAATGGCTGCGAATTTTGTTGAAGGTAAAGACTATACGGTGGTGGCCAATCCTGGAAAAACGGTCGCGCCAGCAGGACAATACGAAGTCCGTGAATTTTTCTGGTATGGCTGTGGTCACTGCTATAACCTTGAGCCGCATATGCAAACTTGGTTAAAGAAAATTCCAAAAGATGTGTATTTCCTTCGTACACCAGCAGCCATGAATAAGGTGTGGGAGCAAGGTGCGCGTGGTTACTATGTGTCAGAAGCGCTTGGTGTTCGGAAGAGAACCCATATTCCATTGTTCCATGCGATTCATGAGGGTGGTCAGCAGATCTTTGACCAAGCCTCTCAAGCGAAGTTCTTTGCGCGTTACGGTGTGCCAGAACAGAAATTTAATAGTATGTTTAACTCTTTCCCAATTACTGCAAAAATTGCGGAATCAAATCAGTTGGCACAACAGTACCAATTGACAGGCGTACCTGCAGTCGTAGTAAACGGGAAATATGTGGTACAGGGTGAAGATGAAAAAGTCACCCAAGTGGTTGACTTCTTGCTAGAAAAAGAGCGTAAAGGCAAATAAAAATTGCTCTTTAACCCAAATGTAAAGGACTGGGCAATAGCTGCAGTCCTTTTTTAATGTGGTTAGGTAAGAGGATGAGGGGACGATCAGAGATGTATAGCTGGAAAATTAAGAGTTTCTACTCATTATCAAGCGCTTGGATATCGATCTGAACTTTCTGTGTAGGCAACGATAGAGCCTGATTGACATAAAGGTTAATTAATTTTTCCCGTGAGCCGATTGAGCGTTGGTAATAGCTTGAATTTAATAATAAGGCTGCGCCATAGGTCAGTGACCAAATATAAGATAAATAATCACGAATCGACATGTCATAATTTTGCGACTTTAAATATTTTTCGGTCATTTCTTTCAAAGAAACAATACGTTGCTGACGAATTTCATAGAGCTCATCAAAGAGATGTTTTAACTTTGATTCAGTCATGGTGAGATGTTCTTCTAATTGATGCAATAGAATCGTACGACTTGGTGCTTTTAGATGATAGAGCATATAGCGAGGCGCATATTCTTTGACATCAGTATTATATTTATCTGAAATTTTTAAAATTTCTTTTTCATTTTGAATAATAAGTTCCAGTAGCAGTTCGTTTTTGCTGCGGAAATGTTTGTATAGTGTACCTTTGGCAATGTCCAGTTCGGCAACCAGTTCATCTAGGGTCATTTCTTGGTTGTTTTCTAGTAATAGTTTTTCAGCAACCTGCAAAATTTTTTCTTTGCGAATTAAGAACTGTGTATGACGATCAGGATTCATGATGCTTATAAGCTCCTCATAGTGTTCTAAACGGCATTGCATTATTGTCTAATGCATAATAACGCGAAGCAATGCTTTTATATATCAAACTTTGATTTTGATGTGGTCAAGCGTTTTGTGGTTCCCAATTTGAGATCCCGTTAAATAACAAACGTACCTGAGTGGTTGCGTTGTCTATAAAAAGGTTTTGTTGTTCTAGTAAATCGTCAATTTCAAACTGTTTAGGTAGGTTGATCCATGTCATTGCCCAAGTAAATGACATATTGATTAAAATGGTGGATAAGACTTGTAAGTGTTTGGCGTCTTTAATGTGCTTGAAGGTTTCAAGCTTGCAGAGATCAATGGCGAGATCTTCAATCAAAAACTCAATTTCACGTGCAATTGCGATTCTTACCGTTTCAGATCCGCCCCAACGTTCGGCAATCATAAACTGCCATTGTTGCGGGCTATGATTGACCGCTTGTACGAACAACTCAATACTGGTGCGGGTTTTAGCGGCCCCACTATGTTTTAGATAGCTTTGACCGAGTTGATGAATCAGACTTTTGAGATGTAAAGAGACTTGATCAACGAGCTCTTGCCCCAGTGCTTCCATATCTTGGAAATGACGATAAAACGCTGTTGGTACTAAACCAACCTCGCGAGCAACTTCTCGCAAACTAATACTACTAAATGAGCGCCCAGAGGTACTGAGGTGAAGTGCTGCATCCAGTAGAGCTTGCCGACTCTGTTGTTTTCGTTCATCTCTAATCGACATGAATAAGATCCATTAAAACCATACGATAGAGTCTAGCAAAAAAAATAGCTTTTTTTTAGCTTTAATCCATTGCTCAATCAGACACTTTTTAGCTTTTGGCAAATTCAGTCACATTTTCAGCAGGTTTAGTATCTCCTCAAGGCGTTGTTTTTTTCAAGAGAATTTAAGCATTTATAAAAAAGAGTAAAAAACACTCAGAAAATTAGTGAACAAGTGTTGACTCAGTGAACACAAGTGAATATAGTGTACACATGTTCACTACATGAACATTTGTTCACTCAATATAAATAGCCAGATACAAAACGAGGAACGTATGAACGCAAAGTTAGGGTATCAGCCACACTGGGTTAGAGAAGATTTTGTTGATTTTGTTTTGCAAAAAATAAAACCAACTTTTGCTTGGAAACGTATTCTTGCTGAAGTGACAGCAGTACGCTCATTAAGTACAGATATGGTTTTATTGACTTTAAAGCCAAATCATAACTTTGATCTTTCGCAAGTAAGTGCAGGACAAAGTATTTTGATTACCTTGATGATTCAGGGGATTTATCATCAGCGTAGTTATTCAATTATTGATATTACGCCGCAAGGAGAGATCCGTCTGGGAATCAAAGTGCAAGGTCTAGTCTCTAGTGCAGCTCAGCTTTTACACGTGGGTGATTGTGTTGAAATCTCGCAAGCACAAGGTGATTTTGTTTTGCACCAAGGGCAGCAACCCGCACTATTAATTGCATCAGGTTCTGGTATCACTGCCATCTATTCTTTATTGAAACAAGCGATTGCACAGAACTTAAAAGAAATTCATGTGTTGTACTTCAACCGTGCTGAAGTGTTCCATCAAGAGATCGTGGATTTGGCGAAACAATATCCACAGCTAAAATACCATTTCTTTAATACCTCTGTAGCCAAACAGCATTTAGATACAGCTTTGTTAGAGCAATTGGTACCGAATTTTAAAGAAATTCAAGCCTATGCATGTGGTCACCACAGCATGATGCGTCAAGCACAAGAGATCTATATGCAACATGGCGCAGCAGAAAATTTCCATCAGGAATTCTTCCAACCTGTGCAGTTGGAACAGTCCAATGAAGCTCAACAGATTACCTTCCGCCGTGCACAACAGAACTTTATTGCAACGACGAATCTCCTAAGTAGTGCAGAACAAGCAGGTTTACGCCCACAACATGGTTGCCGTATGGGTGTATGTAACCGCTGTAGCTGTACCAAAGTCAGCGGCGTGACACAAAATGTGATCACGGGTGAAATTGATGATCAACCGAACCGCGCAATCAAATTATGTGTGAGTCAGGCGCTTAGCCCAGTCACGATTGACCTATAAAAAGAAATATTGAGGATTATCACAATGAATATGGCATTAGAGTTTAAAACAGCATCCAAATCGGCCCATTTAACACCTGAGCAAGTTGCAGAGTTTGGTCGTCGTGTAGAAGCAATTCGTCTTGAGGTGATGCAAAACCTTGGTGAACAAGATTCGAAATATATCTACAAAGTACGTAATTTTGTGCGTTATACCGAGATTGCTTCACGTAGCATGTTGATGTTTGGAGGCTGGATTCCACCTGTATGGTTAGTCGGAACAGCAATGCTGGGCGTTTCTAAAATCGTAGAAAACATGGAGCTTGGACACAATGTTATGCATGGCCAGTTTGACTGGCTGAATGATCCAAGTTTACGTGGTGAAGACTATGATTGGGACAATACCTGTTCAGGCAATGACTGGCGTTATACGCATAACTATATGCACCATACTTACACCAATATCGTTGGTAAAGACCACGATGTCGGCTATGGTATTTTACGCGTAAGTGAAGATCAGAAATGGGAAGTCCGTCACTTGGCGAATATTCCATTGGCATTGCAATTGATGTTCTTTTTCCAGTGGTATGTGGGCGTACAAAATTTACATTTGGAAGATGCTTTAGTCTATAAAACCAAAACCTGGAAACAGGTATGGGCAGACGCTGCTGAGTTCCGTAAAAAAGCCAAACGCCAAGTTCTAAAAGATTACGTATTTTTCCCTGCGATTGCGACCATTAACTTTATTCCTGTGTTAGCTGGAAATGCAGTGGCGAACATTATCCGTAATCTTTGGTCATCGGCAGTGATTTTTAATGGTCACTTCACCGAAGATGCTGAAACTTTTGAAGCCGACAATACGGAAAATGAAACCAAGGCTGAATGGTACTTACGCCAAATTCGTGGTTCAAGTAACTTCACCGGTGGGAAATGGATGCACTTTATGAGTGGTAATTTAAGCCATCAGATTGAACACCATTTATTCCCAGATATGCCAGCCAATCGTTATGAAGAAGTTGCACCTAAAATCAGAGCGTTATGTGCTGAATATGGTATCAACTATAACGAAGCGAACTTTATGAAGCAGTTTTGGACGGTTTGGGTTCGTTTAGCCAAATGTTCATTGCCAAATGATGTCGGTAGCCACCTTGCCCAAGCAATAAGCAAACTGAAAGCAAAATTGAAGTTTGCTTAAATGAGTGAATTGTAACGAATAAGTAAAACGGAATAGGTAGGCAAATGAGCTATACTATGGCGCAATTACTTTTGTGCCATAGTTTTAAGGAATCATTATGCGTATTGACCAGAGAGCATTAGACCAATTACGAGAGGTAAAAATTACCCGTAACTATACCCGTTACGCTGAAGGTTCAGTTTTGGTTGAGTTTGGTCATACCAAAGTGCTGTGTACAGCAAGCATTGACAACTCTGTTCCACGATTTTTAAAAGGACAAGGGCAAGGTTGGGTGACTGCTGAATATGGCATGTTACCGCGTTCAACACATACCCGTAGTGATCGTGAAGCAGCACGCGGTAAACAAAGTGGTCGTACTCAAGAGATTCAACGTTTGATTGGTCGTAGTTTGCGTGCCATGGTGGATTTGAAGAAGTTAGGTGAAAACACTATTACGATTGACTGTGATGTGATCCAAGCGGATGGCGGAACGCGTACTGCAGCAATTACAGGTGCAGCAGTGGCTTTGGTTGATGCAATGAATGTATTGCTCAGCAACAAAAAAATTAAACAAGACCCTTTAAAAGGTCTGATCGCTGCAATCTCGGTGGGAATGTATCAAGACGAAGTTCTCCTCGATTTATGCTACGAAGAAGATTCAAATTGCCAAACAGATTTAAATGTGGTGATGACACAAGCGGGTGAATTTATTGAAATTCAAGGAACGGCAGAAGATAAACCGTTTACTCGTCAACAGTGTAATGCCATGTTAGAGCTTGCAGAAAAAGGAATCGCAGAATTGATTCAAAAGCAACAGCAAGCACTCGGTTGGTAAGTTCCAGTTGATAGTGCGGGCGGTCTGGTTTTTTTAGACCGCCTTTTTTTTATCGATGAAGATGTCATCGAATTGCTATAAATCCATCATTGAACTGTCATTTACATTGTATTGACTATCTGCACGAATATTTTAACGGATAGTAAAATGCGATATTTCTTATTTGCCCTGTTAAGCAGTAGCTTTCTCTTATTAAGTGCATGCGACGAAAATAATAATGGCGATACCAATAACACAACGCCAAATCCAAAGCCACCAACATCAAACTGCAAAATTCATTGCGCCCCATAAGAATAATAATTAAGGACATATAACCTATGAATCGTCGTGATTTTTTATTGAATTCAACCAAAGCTTTGTTTGGAACGGCTGCACTTACGAGCTTCCCACTCAGTATCCAAAAAGCCCTCGCTATCGATGCTAAAGTAGAGACAGGAACGATCAAAGATGTCAAACATGTGGTGATCTTGACCCAAGAAAACCGTTCTTTTGACAATTATTTTGGCACATTGAAAGGAGTACGAGGTTTTGGTGATCGCTTCACTATTCCACTTAGCCAAGAGCGAAAGGTTTGGGAGCAATATGACGCAAATAAAAACAAAGTTTATCCATATCATTTGGACAGCACTCAGGGCAATGCTCAACGTGTGAGTGGAACACCACATTCATGGACAGATGGTCAGTTCGCTTGGGATCATGGCCGTATGGGAGATTGGGTTAAATACAAGCAACCCCAGTCGATGGGCTATTACAAACAACAAGAAGTTGAGTTCCAATTTGCCTTAGCGAATGCTTTTACGCTATGTGATGCATATCACTGTGCAATGCATACAGGAACAAATTCAAATCGTATGTTTATTTGGACTGGAACCAATGGCCCAACTGCTGCAAATGTTGCCAGTGTTGTCAATGACTTAGATACAATTGGACCATCTATCTTTGGATATGATTGGACGACCTACCCAGAGCGCTTACAACAAGCGGGTGTGACATGGAAAGTTTATCAAAATATGCCTGATAACTTTACTGATAATCCTTTAGCTGGTTTTAAAAAGTACCGCCGTGCCAATGAATTATCAGGTAAACCTGTCAATCAACTTACAGTTTGCCCTGCCTATGACCCTAGGATTGATACACGACAACCATTATATAAAGGGATAGCCAATACCATGCCAGATGGTGGTTTTTTGGCATCATTTAAAGATGATATTGCTCAAGGGCAATTGCCACAAGTGAGTTGGGTAATTGCACCAGCAACTTATAGTGAGCATCCTGGCCCATCTAGTCCTGTACAAGGTGCTTGGTATATCCAAGAGCTATTAAATGCGCTCACAGACAATCCTGAACTCTGGAGCCAGACGGTATTCTTAATTAACTTTGATGAAAATGATGGTTTCTTTGATCATGTACCATCTCCTAGCGCACCATCGAAGGATCCTTCAGGAGAAGTACACGGTAAGTCGACTTTAAATGAAGAGCAGATGTCCTATGAATATGCCACGCATGGCAAAGCCTCTTTAGGTCAACCCAATTTCACTGATCCAAAAGTGAGTAATGGGATCGGCGTCTATGGGCCTGGTGTCCGGGTACCGATGTATATTCTTTCACCTTGGAGCCGTGGAGGTTGGGTAAACTCACAAGTATTTGATCACTCCTCTGTGATTCGCTTCTTGGAGCAATGTTTTGGCGTTGAAGAACCTAATATTAGCCCATATCGTCGTGCTGTTTGTGGTGATTTGACTTCTGCTTTTGATTTTAAAACACCAAATCTTTTACCTTTGCCAAATCTTGCAGGTCAGAAAAGTAAAGCTGAGGCTGATGCGATTCGTAAAGCACAAGAGCGCTTGGCACAAGTCAGCCGACCTTCAAATCAAAGCTTTCCAGTACAGGAGATGGGGATTCGGCCATCACGAGCGTTACCTTATGTTTTGCATACCAGTGCAAAAGTTGATGTATCGAGTAAAACCGTGCAACTGATGTTTTCAAATACAGGAACACATGCCGCAGTATTTCATGTATATAACAAATTAAATTTAGAGGCGACTCCACGTCGATATATGGTTGAAGCGGGTCAGCAATTAGATGATGTATGGCAGACTCAAGATGAACAGTATGATTTATGGGTATTGGGACCCAATGGTTTTCATCGCCATTTCACTGGAAACTTAATACAGTCAGTACAAACCCAAGCACAGCCAGAGATTCGCGTGTGTATGGAGGAGTGCGACCCTAAACTAATCTTGAAAGTACGGAATGATGGGATGCAGACTGCCAAGCTGATTGTAAAGGCGAATGCCTATTTACCTAATCAAACATGGCAAATCGAAACGACTGCGACTGAGAGCGAATTAAGCTGGGACATGTCTGACTTTGGTGGTTGGTATGATTTTACCGTGAGCATTGAAAATGAGCCAAGTTATAGTCGACGTTTTGCAGGTCGTATTGAAATCAATCAAGACTCTATTTCAGATCCATATATGGGGTTTGTTGAATCCTAGAGTTTTGATTTAAACGGACAGTAAGTAGGCTAAACAAGGTGTTAGCCTACTTATTGCTAAAATACTAATGAATAAAGAGCCAGTAAACACAGCATAAAATAATAAACAGCCAAGCAAGAAAGCCGACAATACATACTTCATCGCTATCAAAATTTACACGTTGATGTTGGCGATAAAAATGGACAAGAAAATATCCTGTGGTGCGAAATAATCCTTCCACAATAATTTGTACAATGATCCTCAAAATAATGTCGATAAAAATGAATCTGAAAATTTTAAAAATGATATGAAATACGCTTTCAAATATGCTATCCATTTTGTCTAATTCATTTTTATTTTAAATTGAGTTGCTTAGCATTATATGGGTGTATGCAATCAAACGAAAGTAGCGCGAACTCCTCTGGTAAACATAAGCTCACTCAGCTTTTGCATAAAGTAACAGAGCACTCTGATTTACCCCATTTTATTTTGATAGATTGAGCAAAAATTGAAATGAAGAATGATAGGGGAAATGATGCTACAGATATTTCTGGTATTTCTAACTGCAGTTACGTTTGTATTAATGGCGGTTGATCCGCGACCAAATGATGTGGCGGAGTCAAAATCAGCGTGGACTGAACAGACCAAAGCATCTGATAATTCAAAACCAGATGCTTCGTTTACTGAGCAATTAACGATGAATAAAAATGACTCCGAGCAGGTTTAAGCATTAAAACGCATCGATAAATCAACAGCTCTTACATCTTTGGTGAGCACACCCATTGAAATGTAATCCACACCTGTCGTCGCAACTTCGCGTAAATTCTCAATGGTGATATTGCCAGAAGCTTCTAATTTACAGCGACCTGCAACATGTTTTACAGCATCAATCATTTGTTGCTGACTAAAGTTATCTAACATGACAATATCCGCACCTGCCTCAAGTGCCTGATTGAGTTCGTCCCAAGTTTCAACTTCAACTTCGACTGGTTTACCCGGCGCGATTTCATGGGCCTTAGTAATAGCTTGTGCAATACCACCCGCTGCCATGATGTGATTTTCTTTAATCAGGAAGGCATCAAATAAACCTAAACGATGGTTTTGACCACCACCTACAGCCACTGCATATTTTTGTGCGATGCGTAAACCCGGTAAGGTTTTTCGTGTATCGAGTAGTTTGGTATGTAAGCCATCAAGTTGTTTTACATAACTGGCTGTTTTTGTTGCAACTGCTGAAAGTGTTTGGATAAAGTTTAAAGCTGGACGTTCCACTGTCAATAAACTACGGGCTGAACCTGCAAGCTTTAAAAAAGCTTCATTGGCAGCCACAACATCACCTTCTTGTTTTAACCAAGTGATTTGAACCGTGTTGTCATAAGCTTGAATCAGTGCATTGACCCAAGGTTGACCCGCCAAGACCATTTCTTCACGGCTAATAATGGTTGCAGTTGCTTGTTCATCTGCTGGTGTGAGCATGGCGGTGATATCACCGTCCCCAATATCTTCTTGTAATGCTTGTTGAATATTGATTTGAATAGATTGTTCAAGCAAAGATTGAGGAATACTCATACCATTTCCAGTAGATTTTGACTAAAAAACTTGGGGCTTATATTAGCACCCTCGGCTTAAAAAATAAGTATTTCATCTCGATTATTCTGGATAAAGCATGTCAAAATGGAAACATAAATATTAAATTGCTGATTCGAGTCACAATGTCACAATCTAGATTTACGCAAGTGCAAGATGGAATATTATTGGGTGCAACACAGATTGCATCACCAAATTTTAATGTACGCCCCCCTGATACCGATATTCAATTGATTGTGATCCATAACATCAGCTTACCGCCGTCGCAGTTTGGTGGTGGTTATATTCAGCAGTTTTTTCAGAATCAATTGGACTGGTCCGTGCATCCTTATTTTCAGACCATTGAAGGTATGCAGGTATCGGCTCATTTGTTGATTTTGCGGACAGGTGAAGTCATTCAATTTGTGAATTTTCAGGACCGTTCATGGCATGCAGGCCGTTCGAGTTATCTTGCCCAAAAAGAATGCAATGATTATTCGATTGGTATTGAACTCGAGGGGAGTGATGATCTGCCATTTGAGCCTGAACAATATCAAGCTTTAGTTGAGGTGGTGCACACACTGCGTCAAGCATATCCTAAGATTCAACGCCATATTGCTGGACATTCGGATATTGCACCTCAGCGTAAAACTGATCCTGGCCCATATTTTGATTGGCAATTATTTCGTAATATGCTCGCGAAATACAAATGATATGAAAAAACAGCATCAGATTTATGATTCTACAACGAAATTTGTTTGAACTTTTATTACAATAACGCTTTTGAAAAATAAGCCGTAGGTGAGTGCGATGGCATTGTGGCGATCGACTGTTATTGTCAGTGCAATGACGATGTTATCTCGAGTACTTGGATTGGTACGAGACATTGTACTGCTCAATGTTTTTGGTGCAGGTAAGGACTTCGATACCTTTGTCGTGGCGTTTCGTATTCCCAACTTTTTTCGACGGTTGTTTGCGGAAGGGGCATTTTCACAAGCTTTTATTCCTGTTTTGACGGAATATAAAACCAGTCGTACCCATGCCGAAGTACAAATTCTCATTAGTCGTGTTTTTGGTTGTTTATTAACAGCGATGTCATTGCTGACGCTGATTGCAATGATTGCCGCGCCTGTGATCATTTATATCTATGCACCTGGCTTCCATAAGGATCCAGAGAAGTTTGCACTTGCAGTAGATATGTTCCGCCTGACTATTCCTTATTTGATGTTTATGTCACTGACGGCTTTCGCCAGCAGTATTTTAAATAGTTATGGCTCTTTTGCCTCACCTGCATTTGCCCCCGTACTACTGAACATTGCAATGATCGCAGGTGCATGGTGGCTGACACCTTTTATGGCAGAACCGATCATGGCGCTAGGGTGGGCAGTGGTGGTAGCAGGTGTACTTCAACTGGCGATCCAGATCCCTGAATTATGGAAAAAGAAATTACTGATTCCACCAAAAGTTGATTTTAAACACGAAGGTGTGGATCGTATCTTAAAGTTAATGCTGCCCGCGTTATTTGGTGTTTCTGTCACTCAAATCAATTTATTACTGAACACGATTTGGGCATCGTTTATGCAAGATGGCTCAGTATCATGGTTGTATAGTGCTGAACGTATGACTGAGCTGCCATTAGGTTTGATTGGGGTCGCGATTGGTACCGTGATTTTACCGTCGTTGTCGGCTCGACATGCGGAACAGGATCAAACGAAGTTTAGAGGAATGTTGGATTGGGCAGCAAAGATCATCATGTTGGTGGGCATTCCAGCCAGCATCGCTTTATTTATGTTGTCTACACCGATTATTCAGGCCTTATTCCAACGAGGTGAGTTTACCTTAGAAGATACTCAAATGACCGCTTTGGCCTTGCAATGTATGAGCGCGGGTGTCATTTCATTTATGTTGATTAAAGTTTTTGCTCCTGGTTTTTATGCACAACAAGATACCAAAACACCTGTGCGTGTGGGTTTAATTGCTGTTGCTGCGAATGCAATTTTAAATGTTCTCTTCATCGGTTTATTTAAATTGAATGGTTGGGAGGCGGAGCACATGGCATTGGCGATGGCGTCTTCAGGTTCGGCTTTAGTGAATGCAGGCCTACTCTATTACTATTTGCACAAGCGCAATATTTATCGCTTTGGGGCACACTGGAAGAAACTCGCTTTCCAATTTAGTGTTGCCAATATCGTGATGATTGCTGCATTGTGGTATGGCCTAACATGGTATCAAGGTGATATTTCACAGTGGTTACGTGTTGCAGAGGTCATGGGTCTGTGCGTACTTGGTGTGGTTGCTTATGTTATTGGATTATTCGTAACAGGGTTTAGACCAAGACATTTGAAACATTAAATAATGTGTATTAGAACGTAAATATTCTATCAGGACATAAAAGTGATTATACGAATAATTTTGTTGTACATAATATTGATATTTAGTAAGCAAGCTTTCGCGCAAGAAATAATTACGTCAGGAGCAGAAGTATACCTTTCTCTGGATACTTGGAGTTCTAATGACAGATATAATGCTTCTCATGCACTAATGGTTCCATTACACTATGCTTATAAATATGATGATCGGCAACTAAAAAAAGACTTTGAAGCAAATATAGAGCGATTCTTAAAAGCAGGAAAAAATGAATTAAATATACAGGCTGAAGGTGAGAGGTTAAGTGGGCTACAATATCTATATTTCCTAAGTGAATACGCTCTATTAAACAAAGATAAAGATTTGGCTAACTACTTACTGAAACAGATTAAGGCTGTCTGGTATGATATTCCAGCATGGCAATGGGGGAGAAAGCCATTTAATAATTTAAAAGAAAGAGTTGTGTGGAAGCTAAGTGTAGATAAAGATGTTGGATATAAAAGAATTATTATTGATGAAGAATTCTTTAGTTTTGGTATAGCTGCTAATCTAACAAAAATTTATCCTAAAGATCCTACCTTAAAAGAAATAAATCGTTACGCCTTAGAGGTATTTAAACAGAGAAGTTGGTTTGATGAGGATGGTCGTTGGTTATTTGATAGAGGTAATTATGATGATTATAAAGATCATGCATATGCAGGATATCAAACTAAACTTGTGAAAGAAAAACGGCCATTAACAGACATGGTGGCAGATTCCTCACATTTTTTTAGAGTTCCTAAGATTCTTTTGTCTTTACAAAATTCTTATCCTGTAAATAGTTATGAATTTAATTTATATAAAAATTTTAGAAAAGGTTTAGCGAAGCAATTCTTAGAGAGAGTTGTAAAGATAAGGAATAATAAAATATATTTAACAAATTATATGGATGGTCGAAATGGGATTTATAGATGGGAATATCCAAGCTTAGGAAAGAATAATGGGCATGGTCCATATGAGTTGACGAGTTCATTTGGTATAGGATGGTGGGGGTTTTTAGAAAATCAAAAGGTTAACATCCTTTACTATAAATATTATCAAGAACTCAGATCTAGAAATGAAAAGAAATTATGTCAAAATATTTTAGAAAAAACAAAACAAAAAAGGCATATTGTTGATTTTAGAAAATTTCATAATTGTATACGTATGTATAACTCTTATATGGCTTCTAAACTATAAAACTTGATTGGAGTTAATTTTTCAAAGTATTTTTATATATTAATTTACATCTAATTTAAAAGATACTTTGAAAAATTGGGATACTCTTATTATTTTGATAAGACTTCCAGTAACTCAATTTCAAAAATGAGAGTGCTGTTTGGGCCAATCGCATCACCCGCACCGACTTCACCATAAGCAAGGTTTGATGGAATAAAGAAACGACTTTTGCCACCTTCTTTCATGGTTTGTAGTCCTTCAGTCCAGCCAGGGATCACTTGATTGAGTTTGAACTCGACTGGTTGATTGCGGGCAATTGAGCTATCAAACACTGTACCATCCAGTAAACGTCCTTCATAGTTAACCTTTACCGTTGCACTAGCTTTAGGTGACTTTCCTTTGCCTGCTTGAAGTACTTGATATTGTAAACCTGATCTTGTGGTTACTATATTGGCTTTTTTACGATTTTCTGCCAAGAATGCTTTGCCGATTTTGTCATTCTCTTGGGCAATTTCTTGAAACTCAATCAGTTGCTTGGCTTCTATGCGCTTTTTATACTGATTTAATACGTTTGCCATTTCTTCATCGCTTAAGGATGCAGGCTTGCCCTGTGTTGCTTCTTTTAGTCCTTGTATAAAAGCATCAATATTCAAATCTTTGAGGGTATTGGCATTGCCTTTACCCATTAAATAACCGTAGCTATAACCCAGTTGCTCTTGTTGTGGGCTTTTCAAAGTGATTGGTGCTGCATAAGTGTTACCCATCAGCATACTCATTAAAATTAAGCTTAATTTTTTCATTATTTCTTCCAAAATAAAGGAGAGCACATGCTCTCCTTACTCTCTTATTTGACTGAGATTAATTCGACATCAAAAATCAAAGTACTATTCGGTGGAATGGAACCAGGAACACCTTGAGCACCATATCCTAAGTTTGCAGGAATATAGAAAGTTACCTTACCGCCTTCTTTCATCAGTTGTAAGCCTTCAGTCCAGCCAGGAATCACTTGATTGAGTGGGAACTCGACTGGCTCACCACGATCATAAGAACTGTCAAATACTTTACCATCGGTCAGTCGACCTTTGTAATGTACTTTAACTACAGAAGTCTCGGTTGGCTGTTTACCTGTGCCTTCTTTCGTAACTTTATATTGCAAACCAGAAGTTGTGGTTTTAACACCTTCTTTCTTGGCATTTTCTGTTAAGAAGGTATTGCTGGTTGCTTCGGCTTTTTGAGACTCTTCGATTTGCTTTTGTTGCATTTTTTGTTGGAACTCTACATAAGCCGCTTGTAACTCTTCCTCAGTATAAGCAGCAGGTTTATCTGCATGCCCGTCACGAAAACCTGTGATAAATGCGCTTGTCTCTAGCTCTGGAGGAGTCTGTTTTGCAACTTCATAACCTAAGGCATAGCTAATTTTAGCAACTGGGGCTGCATTTTTATCAGCTTTACTTCCAAGCTCAGTCGTAGGATGTTGAGTGGCATAATAAATTGGAACAAGGGCTGCACCGCCTAAAATGGCTGCGACAATAACAGGTAACGCTTTACTCATGAGATGTCCAAAATTGAGATTTTGATAAAAAATATGGCATTGATCTTAGCATGTCTCTGCTTTCGCATTGAATAACTGATCAGAAAAATGCGTGTATTTTTTATAGGCTTTATGTTTTTTAAAAGATGTCATTGTTTTCTTTTGAAATAAGGCCAGATCATAGATCTGGCCTTATCATCATGTAAACAAAGTGAGTTTAGTCATCTTTGTTATTTGCTTTATAGGCATAAGCATAATTATAACCATAGCCATAACCACCGCTGGCCCGTTGAATATCATTCAAGATGAATCCATTTACTTTTACACCAGCTTGATCAAAACGATTTAAACTGAGTTCAAGTTCTTTCATTTGTGATTTCGCATAACGAGCCACTAATAAAGTAACGCCAACGTATTGTGAAATGATAATACCATCTGTTACTGCCAAAATCGGTGGTGTATCAATGATGATATGGTCATATTGAGGGCTGAGAGTTTCAAGCAATGTTTCAAATTGTTCAGAGCTTAGAATTTCAGATGGGTTGGCTGGATTTTTGCCACGAGTCATAATACTCAAGCCAGAAACTTCCGTCTCATGAATTACTTGGCTTAGTTCAGCTTGACCAGTCAGTAATTCAGCAAGCCCTGGTTTCACATCTTTACTAAAGTATTTATGCAAATACCCTCGACGTAGGTCGGCATCAATCAACAATACCTTCTTATTGCTTTGAGCAAAGATCGTTGCAAGATTAGTTGAGATAAATGATTTACCGACCTCTGGTGCAGGACCAGCGATCATCACAATATTGTTTTTAGCATTGCTCAGTGCAAAGTGAATGGCGGTACGAATACTCCGTAAGCTTTCAACAGCGATATCATCATTGTTTTTAACAGCAAGAATAGGAATGCTCTTTTTCTTCTTCAAAATACTCATACGAGTTTCTTGAACTGGGGAGCGTGGTACTGTGGCATAGACAGGTAGATCAAGCTCTTGTTCAATCTGAGATGAGTCTTTAATCCCTGTACGTAACATATTACGTAATAAAGCAATCAAAGTCCCAAGGAAACCACCAAGGAGCACAGCTAGTATGACAATTAAAAGTTTTCTAGGTTTTATTGGTTCTACTGGGGATACAGCAGTATCTACAATACGAACATTACCAATTTCACCTGCTTTGGCAATACGAAGCTGTTGGTAAGAGTTTAATAGTGCTGTGTATAATTGGGTGTTGACTTCAACTTCACGATAAAGTTGCAAATATTGTCTTTGCAGATCAGGCAATTGTTTCAGGGTGCTATTGAGATCTGCGATCTGTTTATTTAGTGCGGTAATTTGTGCATTAATCTCGCGCATTGCAGGATGTTCTGCGGTATATTTGGCTGCAATATCAGCACGCTTCTGTTCAAGTTCAATTTTTTTCGTTTCTAATGTAATGCTTTGAGTGAGATATAACTCCGATTCTTTGGTAACATCTACTGTATTATATTGTTGACGGAACTTATTGAACTCACGTTCTGCCTTATCGAGTTGTTGTTTTAACTCTGGTAATTGCTCATCCAAAAACTTGAGCGTTTGAGCCGTTTCAGCGGATTTGCGTGCGACATTTTGCGCGCTATAAGCAGACAAGATTGCATTCAGGACTTTGGTGATGTGCTGTTTGTTTTCACCTTGATAGTTTAGTCCTAGGATCCCAGTCAATTTACCCTTTTCTGCCACAGAATAATTTGCAGTAATTGCCCGAACGGCAGCAGGCAAAGAGCGCTTACGAATTAGGTAGTCAGCTTCTAATTGATGTTTTGAGAAAATACTAAGCTTCCATTCCCCATAACGGTTTGAAATTTGGTTGGTTTGATTTAAAGGTGCAGACAAAAGTATTTCATCTGTTTGGATATCAACTAATTGGAATTGATCCGCTTTGATATTTAGGTTGAGAGTTTTATCTAAAAATTCTTGAGGTACTTCGAACTGGCGAATTTCAAATGATTTCTGATCATCTCGAAAGATGACTGCCTTAGAACCATATTCAGTAGAATAATTGGATTTCCCGAGCAAGCGTTGAGTAAAAGTATTATTTGGGGTGGATATACTCACATCAAGATTTAATGCTTGAACCACTGAACCAAGAACTAAACGTGATTTTAAAATTTCGATTTCAGCTTGTGCAGGGGATTTTTGGTCGATGACTCGTGATAAATCTCCTAGCAAAGCAGCAGATGCACCTTTATTACTTTCAACTTGTACAAGTGCATCTACGGAATATGTGTTGGGTGTGGTACGAAGATAAAGTAATGCACACACAAGACTCAGCATGATGCATAATGCGATGAGCTTCCATTGTGCCAGTAGCGCAAAGAAAAGTTCCTTTAAGTCGATTGTATCTTCGGTATTGGTATTTTGGCTCATAATCTTAAATCTAAAAGTTAAATATATTTTTTCCAATCAGCTACACATTGCTGAATCAGCTGGCATGTACTATCAAAAAAAGCTTGATCATGTTGATAGGGATCGGTCACATTTTTATTTTGCCAGTGTCCTAGGCGAAAGACTTTGCCTTTAGCAAATGGCCATGTTTGTTCAATATGTTTTTGTTGATTTTGACTCATCACCAAAACCAAGTCTGCATTTTTTAGATGCTCCGCTTTTAGCTTTTTTGCAATATGCGCACTCATATCGATATCAAGTGCTTGCATACAATGCAAGGCTTTTTCATCTGCTGGCTGGCCGGTTAAGCCTGAAATACCAGCTGATTCTATATGGAGTTGGGGGTAGGCTTGTTTTAAGAAATATTCTGCCATTGGACTGCGGCAGATATTTCCTACACAGATCACCAAGATATTTTTAATCTGCATCAATTCCCCAAACGGTCAATATTATACAAAGCACTTGAGAACGGAATAATTTGGTTGACCACACGCTGCCAACGCGTTAAACCAGTAGCATCGACATAGATGATATCATTACTACGCAGTTTAAATTGATTAGCGAGCCCAAAGTCACCTAAACTCATCAAATTCATATGGTACAGCGCAGTGCTGCGATCATTTGGATTGGTTCTCAGTACATAAATACGACTAGCACTACCTGACAGTGGGTTGATTCCTAAGCTTTCCCCTAAAGCATCACTTAATGTCATGCCTTGATCACGCATTGGTAAGGCTTGGTTCTTACCAGACTCACCCATGACATAAATCTTTTGGTTTTCTCTCGTGCTCACATAAATCGTATCATTCGGTTGTACTAAAAGTTTATGTAGTGAGTAGCCTGACTTTTCAAGCTCAATTGTATTCAGATCGTAAGTTTGACCATTGCGGATCAGTTGAATATAAGTATTTGCGCCTTTGTCATTAATACCGCCTGCCATACCGAGCGCAGTATAAATACTGGTTGGTTGGTCATTTAAATAGAATTGACCACCTCGAAGCACGCTGCCTTGTACTGAATAACGTTGGCCCTGATAAGATAAGACACGCACGATAACATCAGGATTCTTTAAATAACGGGCGAATTGGCTACGTAATTCATTATTCAGTTGTGCCAAACTTTTTCCAGCAGCCTTATAACGACCAACCAAAGGAAGCTGAATATAACCACTTGCATCAATCGGGTAACCTGAAGCCTGAACAGCTTGTTGATTGTTAATGGTAGTCGTTGGCGGGGTAATTTCTGGATAGGCCCAAAGCTGAATTGAAAGAATATCTCCTGCACTTAAACGATAGTTGACTTGTTGTTTTTGAAATAAAGCATTGTAATGATGTTGGTAATCTACTTGTGCAGGTTGTACAGCAGCTAAGTTTTCCTGATCTATCTTAATGACATTGACGGTTGTTCCAAGATCGGTAGTATACACCCCTTCAGTTGGGATGTCATAAGTTTGTAAGCCTGGGGTAACAGCACAACTAGTTGCAGCGACACTCACTGCGAGAATAGAAAAAAGCTGATAATACTTCACACACGACCCTTGATTATTAATATCTAATGAATCTCAACCACCTAAAACGTACTGTTTTGAGGTCCAGAATTTGTCCAATTCTAGCTGAAAAATTGCAAAAAAGCATTGAGAAATATAGGGGCTTTGTATGTTTAGTATTACTACAAAAATATTTTCTTATAGACAAATGTATTCCCATCGTATTGGTGTTGTTGAGGAAAACAAAGCCTTGTGGTTGTAATTGTATCATTCATTTAATGAAATTATTTTGAGCCATTTTAGTTAACGTCATGTGTAGTATGCTGATTTTATATAAATGTAATAAGAGTTGATCTGAACATGGAAAAAAGAATTTTACTGATATTTGGTACACGACCAGAAGCAATTAAAATGGCACCTTTAGTATTAAAATTAAAAGCCTTTAATCAGGATTTTGAAACCAAAGTGTGTGTAACTGGTCAACATCGTCAGATGTTAGATCAAGTTTTAGAGCTATTTAATTTGAAGCCTGATTTTGATCTTAATTTAATGAAGCCAAGGCAAACCTTATCTGATGTGACCTCTGGCGTTTTGAAAGGCCTCGAACAGGTTTTTGCAGAGTGGACGCCTGATCTGATTCTTGTTCATGGTGATACCGCAACAACATTTGCAGCCTCACTAGCGGGTTATTATCATAAAATTAAAATTGGTCATGTAGAAGCAGGCTTACGAACAGGGGATCTTTACTCACCTTGGCCAGAAGAGGCAAATCGTCAGCTTACAGGCGTTCTCGCAAATTATCACTTTGCGCCGACGCAATCTTCTTATCAGAATTTGATTAAAGAAAATGTTGATCCAACATCTGTAGTGGTTACAGGGAATACAGTAATAGATGCTTTACTACAAGTTAGAATCAAAGTGGAGCAAGAACAGAACCTTATTCAGAAGTTTGAGCAAGAGTTTAGTTTTTTAGATAAAAGTAAAAAATTAATTTTAGTCACGGGGCATCGTCGTGAGAACTTTGGGCAAGGTTTTCTCAATATTTGTACAGCTTTGGCAAACCTTGCAAAAAAATATCCAGATATTCAGATCGTTTACCCTGTTCATCTAAATCCAAATGTACAGCAACCTGTAAATGAGCTGCTAGCCAATATTGATAATGTTTTTCTGATCGCACCTCAGGATTATCTGCCATTTGTTTATTTGATGAATCGTAGCTATTTAATCTTAACTGATTCAGGTGGTATACAAGAAGAAGCTCCTTCTTTAGGCAAACCTGTTTTGGTAATGCGAGATACCACAGAACGACCTGAAGCTGTTGATGCGGGAACAGTACGTCTCGTGGGGACGGATGTGAATGCGATTGAAGGTGCCGTAAGTGAATTATTGGAGAGTACAACAGTCTACGCCAGCATGGCGGAAGCGCATAATCCTTATGGGGATGGAACGGCTTGTCAGACAATCGTTGACTTTATGAGAAGTAAATTGGTTTGAACACTATAAAATATATCATTTAATTTATAATATTGTGATGAGGTTCACGATATGATGGATAGTAGTGTATGGGTTCTGAAACCATGTAAACACATTCATACAATTGAAATGTAGAGGCTATAAAAAAACTCCTATATAGTACGCCCAATTATTTCATTGCTGTTCTATGCAGTATCTACAGATAAAAATTGTAAGGGATAAGGCTTTATTTATGCTAACACTTGCCGAGTTAAAAATAGCAATTATTGGTTTAGGGTATGTCGGTTTACCGCTAGCGGTTGAATTTGGTAAGAAGGTCTCGGTTGTTGGATTTGACATTCATCAAAAACGTGTAGATGAGCTTAAAAGTGGACAAGACCATACATTAGAGGTTTCGTCAGAAGAATTAAAGAAAGCCTCTCATTTGAGCTATACAGCAAATTTAGATGATTTAAAAGAATGCAATTTTTTCATTGTCACTGTTCCTACGCCTGTTGATGAGGTAAACCGCCCAGACTTAACACCTTTAAGAAAAGCGAGTGAAACACTCGGTAAAGTAATTAAAAAAGGTGATATTGTTGTTTATGAGTCGACAGTATACCCAGGCGCAACGGAAGAAGTTTGTATTCCAGTACTCGAGCAAGTATCTGGTCTGAAATTTAATCAGGATTTCTTTGCAGGTTATAGTCCAGAACGGATTAATCCCGGCGATAAAGTGAACACGCTAACCAAGATTAAGAAAATTACCAGTGGTAGTACACCTGAAGTTGCAGATTTTGTTGATCAGGTTTATGCAAGTATTATCACTGCCGGGACCCATAAAGCGTCAAGTATTAAAGTTGCAGAAGCAGCCAAGGTCATCGAAAACACACAACGTGACTTAAACATTGCCTTGGTAAATGAACTTTCGGTAATTTTTGATCGTTTGGGTATTGATACTATAGATGTACTTGAAGCCGCTGGCAGTAAGTGGAACTTCTTGCCATTCCGTCCAGGTCTGGTGGGAGGGCATTGTATTGGTGTCGATCCATACTATTTAACCCATAAAGCTGAAGAAGTGGGCTACCATCCACAGGTTATTCTGGCGGGTCGTCGTATTAATGACAATATGGCACGCTACGTAGCGCGTAATACCATTAAGCGTATGCTACAAAATGGCATTGATGTACCTCGCGCAAAGGTGGGGGTACTTGGTGTTACTTTTAAGGAAAACTGTCCAGATATCCGTAACAGTAAAGTTGCAGATTTAATTAAAGAATTCGAAGCCTGGGGCGCTCAAGTGGTTGTTGCAGATCCGTGGGCAGATATTGACGAAGTGAAGCATGAATATGGAATACAATTAGGTCAGGTCAATGCAGAGCATAAAGTCGATGCATTGGTTGTTGCGGTGGGACATAACGAGTTCCGTAATTTGTCAGCAGCTGAGCTAAAAAGTTATGTGCGCAGTAATCAACCTGTTCTTGCTGATGTCAAAGGGTTATTTGACCGTATAAGCATGACTGAACAAGGTTTTACAGTCTTCCGTTTATAATTTAAAAATTGAAAAGAAGTGAAACGATGAAAAAATTTGCTCTTATCGGTGCGGCTGGATATATCGCACCCCGCCATCTGAAAGCGATCAAAGAAACAGGTAATACTTTAGCTGTAGCCATGGATGTAAATGATTCTGTCGGGATTATGGACAGTCACTTCCCTGAAGCAGAATTCTTTACCGAATTTGAAGAGTTCGAAGCTTACGTAGAAGACCAAAAATTAAAAGGTGAAAAGCTGGACTATGTTGCCATCTGTTCACCTAACTACCTACATGCCCCTCACATGAAATATGCGTTGAAAAACGGTATTGAAGTAATTTGTGAAAAACCATTGGTACTGAATTCAGAAGATTTGAACATGCTCTCTGAATATGAAAAACAATATGGTGCCAAGGTAAACTCAATTTTACAGTTACGTTTACATCCGTCTATTATTGCCTTGCGCGATAAAGTACAGGCTGCACCTGCTGATAAAGTATTTGATGTTGACCTTACTTATCTCACTTCACGTGGTAAATGGTATTTGAAATCTTGGAAAGGGGTGGATAATAAATCTGGGGGGGTGGCGACAAATATTGGTGTACATTTCTATGATATGTTGCATTTTATTTTTGGCAATATTGTAAAAAATGAAGTGCATTATCGCGATGAAAAAACAGCTTCTGGTTATTTAGAGTATGAACGCGCACGTGTGCGCTGGTTCTTGTCAATCGATGCTAACAATCTTCCAGAAAATGCTGTGCAAGGTGAAAAATTAACATATCGTAGTATTACCATTGAAAACGAAGAATTAGAGTTTTCAGGTGGCTTTACCGATTTACATACACAAAGTTATCAACGTGTATTAGAAGGTAAAGGTTACGGTGTTGAAGAAAACCGAGCGGCAATTGAAACAGTGGAAGTAATTCGTGTTTCTCCAGTTGTAGAAAATCCTGCAAATCCGCATCCATTATTGGCGAAGGTGAAAAAAGCATGAGCTTTTATCAACACGAAACTGCCATAGTCGATAATGGTGCACAAATTGGTGAAGATTCGCGTGTTTGGCATTTTGTTCACGTCTGTGGCGGAGCAAAAATTGGTAAAGGCGTTTCTTTAGGCCAAAACGTATTTGTTGGCAACCGAGTAGTAATTGGTGACCATTGTAAAGTCCAAAATAATGTATCGGTTTACGATAACGTTACTTTGGAAGAAGGGGTTTTTTGTGGCCCAAGCATGGTATTTACAAATGTTTATAACCCACGTTCCCTCATTGAGCGTAAAGATCAATATCGTGACACGCTGGTGAAAAAGGGTGCCACATTAGGGGCAAACTGTACCATTGTCTGTGGCGTGACGATCGGCGCATATGCTTTTGTTGGGGCGGGTGCGGTAGTGAACAAAGATGTCCCGGCTTATGCACTGATGGTGGGTGTACCTGCGAAACAAATCGGCTGGATGAGTGAGTTTGGTGAACAGCTTGATTTACCTTTGCAGGGACAAGCTCAGGCTATCTGTTCTCATACAGGCGTAGTTTATCAACTCGATGGAACGACACTAACAAAGCAAGGTTAATATGATTGACTTTATTGATTTAAAAGCACAGCAACATCGAATTAAAGATAAAATTGATGCAGGTATTCAAAAGGTATTGACGCATGGTCAATACATTCTAGGTCCAGAAGTGACTGAACTGGAAGAAAAGTTAGCTGCATATGTTGGTACAAAGTACTGTATTACCTGCGCCAATGGAACCGATGCCTTACAAATTGCACAAATGGCATTTAGTATAGGCTCAGGTGATGAGGTGATCACACCAGGCTTCACTTATATTGCGACAGCGGAAACAGTGGCTTTATTAGGTGCGAAGCCAGTCTACGTGGATGTCAACCCTAAAACCTATAATCTGGATGCGGAAAAACTAGAAGCAGCTATTACTCCTCGCACAAAAGCCATTATTCCGGTGAGCTTATATGGCCAGTGTGCTGACTTTGATGCAATCAACGCGATTGCTGCAAAGTATGGTATTCCGGTAATCGAAGATGCGGCACAAAGCTTTGGCGCCACTTACAAAGGTCGTAAAAGCTGTAATTTAAGTACGGTTGCTTGTACCAGCTTTTTTCCAAGTAAGCCACTGGGCTGCTATGGTGATGGTGGGGCTATTTTTACCAGCGATGATGAGTTGGCTAAAGTGATTCGCCAGATTGCACGTCATGGACAGGATAAGCGTTACCACCATATCCGTGTGGGTGTGAATAGTCGCTTAGATACCATTCAGGCTGCTATTTTGTTACCAAAACTAGAAATTTTGTATGATGAAATGCAGGCACGTCAAAAAGTAGCTGAAGTTTATAACCAGTTATTTAATCAGGCGGGTATCCAGACAACGCCATATCTTGAGCCAGATAATACCAGTGCATGGGCACAGTATACGATTCAGGTCGACAATCGTGCAGATGTTCAGGAAAAACTAAAAGCTCAAGGGATTCCAACGGCTGTACATTATCCGATTCCTTTGAATAAGCAACCTGCAGTAGCAGATGCAAGTGTGGTGTTACCTGTGGGTGATGCAATTGCGGAAAGAGTTATGAGCTTGCCTATGCATCCGTATTTGTCTTTTGAAGATCAATTAAAGATCGTTGCTGCTTTTGGACATTAATCGTGAACAGCCTTCTTGAAAAAGTGAATCGAAAACTAAATGCTCAAGGAGGCTTGTTAAAGTCGGTTGGATTGCTGGTTGGTGGAACGGCTGGGGCGCAATTATTACTAATTGCTGCAACGCCATTTCTTACTCGACTATATAGCCCTAGTGATTTTGGCATATTGGCAGCTTTTGTTGCTTTACTTGCTTTTTTTACTGTGGTGGCAAATGGGCGCTATGAGTTGGCGATTCATTTACCTGAGAAGATAGAAGATACAGTTGCTATAACAGTTTTAGCTTTTTTATGCTTATTATTTACAACGTTCATTGCAAGTGTTTCTACTATTTTGTTGTCGAAGCCTATTGCAAGTTTACTAAATGCTCCACAACTTGCTTCTTATCTATGGTTATTACCATTCTCTATTTTTTTTATTGGATTGTATCAGATTTGTAATGCATGGTGTGTAAGGCAAAAGCAATATAAAGCGATTGCCAGTACGAGAGTAATACAGTCGATAGTGACATTGCTGATTCAATTAAGTACTTTTAAGTTATCAGCTCTGGGTTTGTTGCTTGGGCAGGCTGTTGGTCAAGGTGCTGGTAGTTTAAAGCTATCTCTACAAGCCATTAGGAATACCAAAGAGTTTCGCAAGGTTCAGTTTGTTCAGATCAAAGCTGTTGCAAAACGCTATAAAAGTTTTCCAATTTACTCTACGTGGACTGGATTATTTAATACCGCAAGTTTACAGCTCGCACCTTTGGTTTTTTTAAGTTTATTTGGTGCAACTGTTGCAGGCTTGTATGCATTAACATTGAAGTTAGTTTCTTTGCCTATAAGTTTGATTGGTCAGGCAATAGGAAGTGTGTTCTTATCAGAAGCACCAAAAGCAAATCGCGAAGGGCGTTTAAATACACTTGTTTTACAGTTTAATAAAAAACTAGTCCAACTGGGGTGCCTACCCACGGCTATTCTTATTGTTTTTGGGCCTGAACTTTTTGCATTTGTGCTTGGAGAGCAATGGTATAAGGCTGGTGAGTATGCTCAATGGTTAGCACCTTGGATTTTTTTACAGTTTCAATGGACTCCACTTTCAAATTTAACTGTGGTTTTAGAGCTTCAAAAAGAGGCTTTGATTTCGCAACTGCTCACTTTTTTTGCAAGATTTGGCGCTTTATTTGTTGCAATTGGTTTGGAAGTAGGAGCAGATAGTGCGATTCAGCTTTTTGCTGTTGTAAGCGCAATAGTTTATTTCTTAATGATATCTTATTATTTTATTCGTGCTAAAGTCTCTCTTATTAATATAATGAGAACAAATATATTATATCTTGTTCCTGTTTTAGGAGTAGTATTTTTTATTAAATGGAGCTTAGATGCGGTCATATAGTTTTATTGAGAAATACATTCTGAAAAAAAGATATATTTTCTATTATGATTTAAACAATATTTCAAAGAATAATTCTTTGACAAATGTTATAGATTTATCTCTTACTCAAACATCTATTCTTTCCGATTTTGTAATTTCAGAGAGATTAAATGCGTATATTCAGAAGCGCAAAGGAATGGATACATGGAGATTGTTTCTATATATAGAAAATTATCAAGTATTAGGGTATTCTTTTTTGCACACACCTTTAAGTACAGAGTGGAATGATTCATTACCAACTTACAATAATGAGGCTAGAGAAAGTTCTACCTATGTAGAGTCGGTTGCTAGAGGGAGGGGTATTAGGGGTATTCTGCTTGCTTCTCAAAAAAAATATTGTTCTGAGCAAAATAAAAAGATGTGGTGTGTTATAGAGGCTGTAAATGAAGCTTCGATTAAATCTACAAAAAAATCTGGTGTAAACTACATAGAAAAAAATTATTTACTAAAGTTCTTTGGAAGGAATATTTTTTCAATATTGACCAATACACTGAGCTTTTTCTTTCTTTGGGGAGAAAAGCGTGCAACTAGGTAAAGAGATTTAAGAAGAATGATTTATTACATTTTACAGCCGTTTAGTGATCAGGCGATTGTAATAGCTAGATTCATTAAAGAAAACTCTTCTAAAAGGGTTGTCGGTGTTCTTTTACTTGATGAAAAGAAAGGAAAGAGCGATGAGGTATATGATGATATTATTACAGTGCGAACTTATGATGAAATTAATGATCTTGGAGTCATAGTACCAACTGGCGCACCATCTACAGAAGCATTATTAAGAAAAGGAGATGTTCAACTTGGAAAAATAAAAATGAAAAAAGAAAGTCTAGGTGTTTTTGATAAGGTAAACTTTTTAAATCATTGTCGACAGGTATCGTTACCTATTCCATTAATGTTAGAGTTTAATGAGCTAAAAAGCAGCTCTTTTCCATTGTTCTATAAGGAAAAAAATGAAAAAGGTGGTGGCTTAAGAGGGAAGGCTAACCGTTTTTCTGATGTAGAAAATCTTCCTCATGAAAATTTAATATTTCAAGAGCTAATTGATAGTAAGGGAACCTATGGCGTAGCTTTCTTGGCTAAGAACGGCAGAATTCTTACTTCCTTTTCTCACTTTGAAGAAGAAAGTTATCCTCGAACAGGAGGTTCGGCGACTATTATAAAAAAAATAGAAGATAGTCGATTGGATCAATTAACCCAAAAATTTGTTGAAACTTATAAGTATGATGGATGGGGGCTAGCTGAGTATAAATACTGTCATAAACGCCAAGATTTTGTATTCATGGAAGTAAATGCTAAGTTTTGGGCTTCTTGTTTATTTACATTTAAAAATAATCCAGAGTTTTTGGACATGCTCTTTGATATATCTATAGAAAAAGAAGATATTAATACAATGATCTATATTAATAGATTATTGAAAACAGGCTTATTGAATACATTGAAAGTATTATATAGTTATAAGGGTGCAAAAAAAATCATTCTAAAGCCTTTTATTAAGACTATTATTTTAGGTGTATTTATTGATTTAAAATTAGTTAAACTTTGATGGATTGGTTTTGGAGTTATATTATATATGTTTAATCAAAGCCAAATAGGTTGGTTAATTGGCCTTTTAAGAGAAAGATATTCAATTGACCTAAAAATTGACCTCTTAGGTGGGAATCTTTATCTTTACAATGAAAATATAACTTCTGCTATTGTTTTTGATAATCCCAATGAGGGTTTTCGTACATTTGGATATTCAAAACTGGGATGTAAACAATGGGATCCTAATGAAGAGGGTTTCATTGATCTATTGGGTTGTGGGATAAGTAGTCCAGGTTTAGGTGAGGGTGTTGTATTTGAGACTGTTGGCGGAAATACATACTGCCATTATGATATTTTAGGGCTGGCTTATTGGTGTTTAAACCGCTTAGAGGAAATTGGAGTAGAAACATTAGATAATCATGGTCGATATTTTTATAAAGAAAGTCATGCTTTTCGTTATGGTTATTTAGAATTTCCAATTGTTGATCAATGGTTGGATATATTAAGACAAGTAATTTTGAGAAGTTGGCCTGAAATTAAATTAAAAGAACATAAGTATGAGATGGTGGTAACACATGATGTTGATCGACCATCTCGTTATTTATTCTGTAAGAGTTTTAGCCAGTTTTTTAAGTTCGCACTTTATGATTTAAAAGTTGATAAAAATTTGCTGGCTTTTGTAAAAAGTTTTTGGTCATATGTGAATAAAGAGGAGCTTCACCCCTTTGATCCATATAATACTTTTGAATGGATAATGGATGTTTCAGAAAGAAATAACATTATAAGTCGTTTTTATTTTATTTGTGGAGGGGATACAATTTTAGATGCTGATTACAAAATAACAGACTCAGCAATTATTAGGTTAATTGAGCGTATAACTAATAGAAATCATGAAATAGGGTTACATCCAAGTTATGGAACATATCTAAGCAAGAATATGATTCATAATGAAATAAGAAATCTACGAGAAGTTCTGCCAGATTATAATCAAGATGTTGGTGGTCGTATGCATTATCTAAGATTTAAATATCCTGATACGTTAAGAAACTTGGAGGCTGCTGGTCTTGTATATGATAGCACTCTTGGTTATGCAGAACATATAGGCTTTAGATGTGGAACTAGTTTTGAATATGTGCCATTTGATCCTGTTGAAAATAGAATCATTAATATAAAGATCATACCTTTAATTTTTATGGATGTTACTTTGTATAGCTATATGGGGTTGAAATTAGATGAAACATCTTTGAGAAGAGTACAGGAGCTAAAAAGAAAGTGTTATATATTTGGCGGTAGGTTCACTATTTTATGGCATAACTCAAATTTTACAAAGTTGATGCAAAAAGAGTTTTATGAAAAACTTTTTAAATTATAGTTTTTGGGGACATATTAGAGTCATATATTTAATAGTAAGTAGGATTGAAACATTGCGATGAAGCCAATTAATTTGAAATTTTTATACCCGTCTCAGTTTTTTTTCTCTATTTTTATATTGACAGTTTTTATCACTTTAAATATAAGCGCGGCAATTTCCGGTGGTGGTAATACATATATCCCAATTTTATTATTGTTTATACTCTCTGCAGGTTTTTTTCTTCCTTTTAAAATTATTAATGGGACTTTTCGTGTTTATAAAAAATTTATATTTTTATTGATTTTTATCTTTTATTTTTTTCTTAAAGCTGTTTTTCAATATGATGATTTAAGTCGTTTTTTTGCATACACATTAGGAACATCGGGTGGAATAATACTTTTTTATATGATTGGGTGTCTAGTCTCAAATCTTTTTTTTAAGATATATGATTTGAAAAAATCCTTTCAAATTAATTTGCTTCTATTTTTGTTATTAATTTTTTTTAATCTATGTTTATATTATATATTTAAGTCTATATACTCTAATCTCCGGGTTGATATTCTTCTAATTTCTGACTTGGATGCAGGTTATCAACGCTCTGGGGATCTTATTACAATTTTGTTTGTAATAGGGAGTTTTATTGTTTATTATTTATTTGAGAGTATTAAGGGGCTTTATTTAAGTGTAGTGACGCTGGTTTTGTATTTGTTTATGTTATTTTTTGTGGTAATGAGCTCGCAATTAATAGGTTCTAATAAAGGTTTTGTTATTCCTTTAATAATATCAATTATTTTATTTTATTGTATTTTTTTTAAAGTTGAAATGGTAGATAAGGAAAAATTTAGATATTTTAAATTCTTAGCTATAGCTTTGCTATTGTCTGCTGTTTCGTATGTGGTGATAAATATAGATTTTGATGCATTACGATTTTCTGGTTATGGTAGTGGTGAAGAGTCGTCATTAACTAGCCGTATTCAGATTTTTAAAAATAACTTTTACACTCATTTTTCATATTCACCCTATATAGGCCACTTGGAGGTTGACTCAAAATTAACTGGGGCAGGAACGTATGTTCATAGTTTCTTGTTTTTCTGTTTAACTCATTTCGGTATAATAGGTTTGGGTATAATAGGTGTTTATTTAGTGCTTTGTTTTAATTTCTTAAGTGGTAATAGTAATATACAGGTTTTTAAACGATATGTTTTTGTTTTTATTTTGGCTTTTGCTGTAATTGCTACTTCTTTGTTTTGGCCTGTTATTTGGTTTGTTATAGGTTTGTTGTGCCCCGTATTTGTTTGTGCTAATAGTGAGATTAAAAAATGAAAAATGTTTTAAATATTGTTCTTAATAATTTCACTAATGATAGTAGAGTATTGAAAACAGCAATGACACTTAATGAATTAGGATATCCTACAACAGTAGTAGCATATCATGATGATGGATTACAAGAAGAAGAGCTTATTCAAGGTGTTAAGGTAAAGAGATTAAAACTAAAAACAAAAGAATGGGGTAAACATCCATTTATTCAACTCCTCAAATTTTTTGAATTTATTTTTTTTACAATTTTACTATCTAGACGATATGAAATTGCTCATGTTAATGATTTACAAGGATTAATAGTTGGTTTTTTTCTGAAAATCTTCAAACCTAGTTTAAGAATTGTTTATGATTCACATGAGTGGCAAATTGACCATGTTCCTTACCAGTCTGAAAGAAGAAGGCGGTTTTTGTATGTAATAGAAAAAATATTTATAAAAGTTGCTGATGTAATTATTGTAGTTAGTGATTCAATTGCTAATGAGTATGTAAAAGTTTATGGTGTTAAAAAGCCATATTTATTGTTAAATTGTCCTTATTATTCTAAGGTCTCTAAAACAGATATATATCGTGAAACCTTTGATATATCAGAAAATGTAAAGATATTTTTATATCAAGGTGCTTTGAAAAAAGGGCGTGGAATAGAGTCATTAATAGATGTTTTTAAATCTATGAGTGATGAACCAATTTGTATAATTTTTATGGGGTATGGTGATCTTGTACCATATATTAGACAAGCTGAAAAAGCATCAGAGAATATTTATTATCATGATGCAGTAAGTCCTGACGTTGTTTATCGCTATACAAGTGCTGCTGATGTAGGTATTTGCTTAATTGAAGATTGCTGCTTAAGTTATCGCTATTGTTTGCCAAATAAGCTCTTTGAATACACAATGGCAGGATTACCAGTTCTGGTTTCTGAGTTACCTGAGTTAAGTAGCTTTGTTCGATCAAATGGTAATGGAATGGCTGTGGATGCTAATAATATTGATCAAGTTCATCATGCTTTAAAAAAATTGAGTCAGGACTCATCTAGTTTACAAGAAATGACAGCTAATGCTAACGAATTAGCTAAAATTTATAACTGGAATCAGCAAGCGAAAGTTTTGGAAGAAATTTATCAAGACCTCTAACATGTTATCTGTTTGAAATTTTAGGAAATATAATATGATTTATGATGTTGTACATCTAACTACAGTTCATTCTAGAGGTGATACAAGGATCTTTGTAAAGCAATGTAGCTCATTAGCTAAATATTACAAGTTAGCATTACTAGTTGCAGATGGTCTAGGCAATGAAAATAAGAATAATATAGATATCATTGATATTGGTAAGTATTCTGGGCGTTTCAATCGTCTATATAAAGGAGCTAAAGATATTTATGAAAGAGCTTTGATGTTGGATGCTAGTGTTTATCATATTCATGATCCTGAACTAATTCCAATTGGAGTAAAGTTAGAAAAATCTGGAAAAAAAGTCATTTTTGATGCACATGAGGACTTTCCTAAACAAGTATTAACAAAGCCATATTTACCAATGTTTTTAAAGCGTATTGTGGGTTTTTTTGCTATTTTTGGTGAAAAAATTTATTGTTCAAAGTTGAGTGGTATAATTGGGGCGACGCCATATATAACGACAAAATTTTCTCGAATTAATAATAATGTTATCAATATCAATAATTTTCCTAGAATTGATGAATTGCAGACAATAAATAATCCTAGACGTAAAATTGGAACAGTATGCTACATCGGTGGTATTTCTGTTGAACGAGGGATTTTAGAAATTTTAGAAGCACTTTTATTAACAAAAAACAAAGCACGTTTAGCTTTAGCTGGAAAGTTTTATGACGCGCAGTTAGGTGTAGATATTAAAAAATTAATTGGATGGGATAGGACGGAATTTCTAGGCTTTGTTGGACGTAAAGAGATAACAGAATTACTATCTACTGTACAGGTTGGAATGGTTACTTTACACCCTACCCCCAATTATTTGGATTCACTGCCTGTAAAACTCTTCGAGTATATGTGTGCTGGTATACCTGTTATTGCATCTGATTTTCCATTATGGCAAGACATTGTCATAAAAAATAAGTGTGGGCTTTGTGTTGATCCAAAAAGTCCACAGGAGATAGCGGATGCAATAGACTATCTCATTGAAAATCCGACTATTGCAGATGAAATGGGAAGGAATGGTTTTCGAGCTATACAAAATGAATTTAATTGGGCTATTGAAGAACAGAAGTTACTCAAGTTTTATGAAAGCATTTTGAATGAGGATAAGACCAACTAAATTCTTTTACAGCTTAAGTGTAAGAAACTAATAGGTTCTTATGGAATGTAGGTTTGTCGACCAAAATATAGTTACTTTAAGTCCAGATAGTGTAAGTTTTTAGGTTTTAAGATAAGGGGACAAACCACATGATGATATTATTAATGGATTCGTTTGAAGGGTTGAGAGAGTGAAAAAGGTTTTATTGGTGTTTGGTACACGACCAGAAGCAATTAAAATGGCACCTTTAGTATTAAAATTAAAAGCCTTTAATCAGGATTTTGAAACCAAAGTGTGTGTAACTGGTCAACATCGTCAGATGTTAGATCAAGTTTTAGAGCTATTTAATTTGAAGCCTGATTTTGATCTTAATTTAATGAAGCCAAGGCAAACCTTATCTGATGTGACCTCTGGCGTTTTGAAAGGCCTCGAACAGGTTTTTGCAGAGTGGACGCCTGATCTGATTCTTGTTCATGGTGATACCGCAACAACATTTGCAGCCTCACTAGCGGGTTATTATCATAAAATTAAAATTGGTCATGTAGAAGCAGGCTTACGAACAGGGGATCTTTACTCACCTTGGCCAGAAGAGGCAAATCGTCAGCTTACAGGCGTTCTCGCAAATTATCACTTTGCGCCGACGCAATCTTCTTATCAGAATTTGATTAAAGAAAATGTTGATCCAACATCTGTAGTGGTTACAGGGAATACAGTAATAGATGCTTTACTACAAGTTAGAATCAAAGTGGAGCAAGAACAGAACCTTATTCAGAAGTTTGAGCAAGAGTTTAGTTTTTTAGATAAAAGTAAAAAATTAATTTTAGTCACGGGGCATCGTCGTGAGAACTTTGGGCAAGGTTTTCTCAATATTTGTACAGCTTTGGCAAACCTTGCAAAAAAATATCCAGATATTCAGATCGTTTACCCTGTTCATCTAAATCCAAATGTACAGCAACCTGTAAATGAGCTGCTAGCCAATATTGATAATGTTTTTCTGATCGCACCTCAGGATTATCTGCCATTTGTTTATTTGATGAATCGTAGCTATTTAATCTTAACTGATTCAGGTGGTATACAAGAAGAAGCTCCTTCTTTAGGCAAACCTGTTTTGGTAATGCGAGATACCACAGAACGACCTGAAGCTGTTGATGCGGGAACAGTACGTCTCGTGGGGACGGATGTGAATGCGATTGAAGGTGCCGTAAGTGAATTATTGGAGAGTACAACAGTCTACGCCAGCATGGCGGAAGCGCATAATCCTTATGGGGATGGAACGGCTTGCCAGCAAATTATTGATTTTCTGAAAGTGAATTTAATTTAATTTTTAACCATTTAATTTTAAAAGTATTGAATATGAGCAACTCATTTAAGCATATTTGTGTAATTGGACTAGGCTATATTGGTTTACCTACTGCAGCGACATTTGCAGCACATGGTGTAAAAGTAACAGGTGTTGATGTGAATCAACACGCAGTTGATATGATTAACCAAGGAAAAGTACACATCGTTGAGCCTGATCTAGATGCGTTGGTTCGTGATGTCGTAGCACAAGGAAAATTGTCGGCACAGATTACACCGACAGAAGCGGATGCTTATATTGTTGCTGTACCGACACCATTCAAAGATGATTATCAACCTGATCTAAAATATATTGAAGCTGCATCAAAAGCTTTGGCCCCATTTTTAAAGCCTGGTAACTTAGTGATTTTGGAATCCACTTCACCTGTAGAAGCAACTGAACAAATGTCGGAGTGGTTAAGTGAAGCTCGCCAAGATCTAACTTTCCCTCAAACTCATGGTGAGCAGGCAGATATTTTAGTTGCTCATTGTCCTGAGCGTGTATTACCAGGTAAGGTTTTACAAGAGTTGATCAGTAATGATCGTATTATTGGTGGAATGACACCACGTTGCTCAAAGGTAGCATGTGATTTGTACAAAACCTTTGTAAAAGGTGATTGCATTGAAACAAATGCCCGTACAGCGGAGATGTGTAAGCTAACAGAGAATTCTTTCCGTGATGTGAATATCGCTTTTGCAAATGAGCTTTCGATTATTTGTGATAAGTTAGATATCAATGTTTGGGAGTTGATTTCTTTAGCGAATCGACATCCGCGCGTAAATATTTTGCAACCAGGACCTGGTGTCGGCGGGCACTGTATTGCTGTTGATCCTTGGTTCATCGTTGCGAAAACGCCTGAACAAGCTCGTTTAATTCGTACTGCACGTGAAGTCAATGATGCTAAACCTGAATGGGTGATTGATCAGGTTAAGATTAAAATTGCTGAGTTTTTACAGGCGAATCCATCTAAGACAATTAAAGATGTAACTGTTGCATGCTATGGTTTAGCTTTTAAACCAGATATTGATGATTTGCGTGAAAGTCCAGCGCTAGAGATTACTAAAAAGTTAGCAGAACAGGGATTAAATATTTTAGCGATTGAGCCAAATATTGATGAATTACCTGCGAATATGTCTCTAAATGTTCAGTTGACTCAATTAGAAGAAAAGGGTAAAGCTGATATCCATTTAATTTTAGTTGACCATAGAGAGTTTAAAACCTCACTTTTTGTTAGTGACTCGTATGTTGTTGATACTAAGGGTTTATCTTTTTGATGTAGTTAACTAGGTAACTGTTTAGGAGTATGTAATAGTTGCCCATTATTTTAGATTATTTAAACACCGTCGAATTTTTAGGTGAGTTACTAATTGTCCTTTAATATTAGTATTTTTATGGAACTTAGAAGTAACGATTAATTGGAGCAGTAAATGAATTTGCTGATTATAAGTTTTTTCTATAAACCTGATTTATCAGCAGGTTCTTTTAGAACAACAGCTTTGGTTGAGAGTTTAAAAAGAAACTATCCAGATGCAAAAGTGGATGTTATTACGACTCTACCAAACCGTTATAGTGATTTTGCTGAAGAATGTAAAAAATTTGAATATGATGGAAATGTTACGATTTATCGAGCTGATGTGAGTACACGATTCTCTGGCATACTTGGTCAAATTATTAGCTTTTTTTTCTTCTTCTTCTTTACTCTAAAAATAATTATGGGGCGGAACTATACGCATATATATGCAACATCCTCTCGTCTCATGACAGCCTTTCTAGGCGCAATCGTTTCCTTTTTGAAAAAAGTTCCCCTATATTTAGATATACGAGACATTTTTATCGATACGGTAGAGGATGTTTTCCCAAAAAAAATGACGTTCTTGGTTCTGCCGATTCTCTCTATAATTGAGAAGTTTACGATCAATAGAGCTCAAATCGTAAATGTGGTTTCTCGAGGCTTTCTTCCTTATTTTGAAAAGAAGTATAAAAATAAAAATTATCGTTTTTTTACAAATGGAATCGATGCTATCTTTTTAGATCAATACAATAAATATACTTGCCATAAATGTAATGATCCCTTAGTGGTTGTTTATGCTGGTAATTTTGGTGATGGGCAAGGTCTGCATAAGATTATTCCTCAGTTAGCGAAGCGTTTAGAGGGACAGGTGTTGTTCCAGCTTATTGGTAATGGTGGAAGAAAGGGAGAGTTAGAGCAGACATTGAATAATTTAAATGTAAACAATGTACAACTTCTTCCACCAGTAAATCGTGCTGAATTACTAAAGTATTATGATCATGCAGATATTCTATTTCTTCATTTGAACGATTACGATGCTTTTAAAAAGGTAATACCTTCTAAGATTTTTGAATATGCTTGTTACAATAAACCAATTTGGGGTGGCTTGTCTGGATATATCGTCGATTTTATTGATGAAAATATGGAGTCCGCACATGTTTTTCATCCATGTGATGTCGATGATGCAATCAATAAATTCAATGAAATTGATTTTGAAGTGCGTCCACGCGAGGCATTTATTCATAAATATACACGCCGTAACATTATGGATGCATTAGCAGATGATCTTATTGAATTAAAACATTACTAATATTAAGAAGGCTGTTTATGATGTTGTTAAATAAAATATTAGTTACAGGCAGTAATGGTTTTCTTGGTAAATTCCTTTGTCAGTATTTATCTGATAAAGATTATTCTGTTATTGCGCATACACGTACTCCTCAGATTTTTAGTCATTCAAACATTGAAAATATTAATTTTGATTTAAATGAGAACTTAGAAGAATTTAATTTTAAAGGTTTTGAAGCAATCATACATTGTGCTGGTCGTGCCCATGTGATGAATGAAACTGAGGCTTCCCCTTTAGATGCATATCGACGGATTAATGTGGAGGGAACGTTGAACCTTGCCAAAAAGGCGGTTCAAAGTGGAGTAAAACGTTTTATTTATTTGAGCAGTATTAAGGTTAATGGCGAAGAGGCGACCGAGCAGAAACCTTTTACTGCTGATGATCCTATTTATACAGATGATCCCTATGGTTTGTCTAAATACGAAGCTGAACAAGCTTTATTGAAATTGGCAGAAGAAACTAGTTTAGATGTCATTATTATTCGACCCGTGCTGATTTATGGACCAAATGTAAAAGCTAATTTTAAAAGTATGGTTTCACTTGCTTCAACGAAGATTCCTTTACCGATAGGACTTTTAGATAATAAACGCAGTATGGTGAGTGTGTATAACCTAGCTGATCTAATACGTGTATGTCTCACGCATCCAGATGCAGCTGGGCAGGTTTTTTTAGCAAGCGATCAAGATGATATTTCAGTAAAGCAGCTGTTTGATCAACTGGCATCATGCCAAGGGAATAAGCTTATTAAAATACCTGTGCCGAAAAGCTTAATTTACTTGTTAGCAAGTCTGGTTGGTCGTTCTGCGGTGGCATCTCGATTGTGTTCTGAATTAGTCGTCGATACTTCAAAGAATACACAAGTTCTCGGTTGGAATGCACCATATTCGACAGAGCAAAGCTTGGCTAAAATGTTTAAAGAAATGGAACCGAATTGATATGTTTGTACTCGCTTTTTTTTTACTTGCTTTTGTGCTGACCTATCTCATGCGGATGTATGCACTTAAGCAAAATATTATCGATAGCCCCAACGAGCGAAGTTCGCACAGTATTCCAACACCACGAGGCGGAGGTGTGGCTGTCGTCATCAGCTATCTCCTGGGGATAGTGCTGCTTATCTATCTAGGAGACATATCTCAACATGTTGGCATCACTTTAACTTTAGCTGGTTTTGTTATCGCACTGCTGGGTTTTTTAGATGATCATGGTCATATCAATGCTTTGGTACGATTAGCGATCCACTTTCTAGTAGCAATTGGTGCTGTTGTATCATTGGGTGGTTTTTCTGAAGTTGCATTATTTAATGGCAGTGTTCAACTAGGATGGTTTGCGAATATTATTGCAGTGCTGTTTCTAGTGTGGTTGCTGAACCTGTATAACTTCATGGATGGTATTAATGGTATTGCAAGTATTGAGGTAATTACAGCGACAGTAAGCATGGGCGTAATCTATCTTCTATTTACATCTGAATTATCAAGTCAGTCACTGTTTTTATTAGCAGCTTGTGCAGCGGGTTTTCTACTATGGAACTTTCCCAAAGCTCGTATCTTTATGGGAGATGCATGTAGCGGCTTCTTAGGGTTAATTCTGGGTATTCTTGCATTAATAGCATTAAAACAAGATGCTGTTCTATTCTGCGCATGGATTATATGTTTAGGTGTATTTATTGTAGATGCTACTTTCACTTTAATTCGTCGGGTAATAAATGGTCACAAAATGTATGATGCACATCGAAGTCATGCATACCAATACGCATCTAGAAAATATAATAGTCATACCGTTGTGACACTTGGAGTGTTGGTAATTAATGTTTTATGGTTATTGCCGATTGCCTATTTAGCAACACAGCATTATTTAATGCCAGAGTTACTGATTTTAATTGCTTATATTCCATTGATTGTTTTAGCCATATATTTTGGTGCAGGTAAAACAGAAAATGCTTAAGCAAGATGTTTTGTTGATTTTAGGTGCTGGTGGTCATGGTAGATCTGTTGCAGAAGCAGCATTGTTATCGGGTCAATGGGGTAGCATTGTATTTGCGGATGATAGTTGGCCGCAAAGAGTGGAAGTTGCTGGTTTCCCGATTGTAGCTAATATAGATACAATTCCAACGCTTATCTCTACGATTACTGCAGCAATTCCTGCAGTGGGCAATAATCAGGTTAGGCAGGCTTGGTTTCAGAAGCTAAAAGATTTGGGAATTCCTATAGCCACAATTATGCATCCATCAGCGATAATTGGCTCTAGAGCTATGGTAGGAGAAGGTGTTTGTATTCTCGCAGGATGTATTGTGGGGGTTGATGTTAAAGTGGAAGATGGCGTAATTGTTAATTTAACATCTGCCATTGATCATGACTGTAAAATAGGAATGTTTTCCCATCTCAGTGTTGGCGTTAAAATTACAGGAAATAAAGAGGTTGCACCTTTTACTTTTCTAGAGGCGGGCTCAATTATTGCACATTAAAAGTGTAATAGGATTGAAAACAAAATCAAAGAATACTAGAGGATATGAGACCTATATCCTACTATTTTAACTATTGCGTATTTGATGTGTAAAAGTTATTTTCAGTTACACTAGAAGTGCGTATAAAGATCGAACTGAATGTAGGATGATTAGAAGATCACTGTGAAAAAGATTATTCATCAATTTGCCTCAGCGCCAAGATTATATAAACAACTTTTCCTCGTTTTTTTGGATATTTTAGCCTTTCCTATTATCTTATGGTTATGTTATTCGATTCGTCTGTTTGATATTGGTGCTAAAGTCATCCCTGGTATTGATCATGGTATTTTTCTTGTTAGTTTGATTGCAATTTTGAGTTTAGGCCTTACAGGAGTGTACCGGTTTATCGTATGCACCTTTGATGAGGTCTTTATTGTTAAATTGGCGATTGCTGTAGCTCTTACCATGATTGCTTTATATGTATTAAATGCATGTACTCAAGCTTATGTTCCAATGTCGATCCCATTCATGTTCGGTTTTATGATGTTTGCGTGGGTTTGGGCGAGTCGTGCATTTATTCGTTTTGTAGTGAAAGCATCTTTCTATTCTGAACTTGGACGTAAACGAATCGCTATTTATGGTGCGGGTGATGCTGGTCAACAAATTGCAGCTGCATTAAATCGTTCTGATGATCATTTATCGGTGTTCTTTATTGATGATTATGCATCATTACAAGGGCAAATTGTTGGTGGCTTAAAGGTTTATTCTGTAGAAAAGGCGTTACAACGGTTTGAGAAAGATCATATTGATGAAATCCTATTAGCGCTTCCTTCAGTTGGTCGGGTACGTAAAACTGAGATTATTCAACAATTCGAGTCAGCACGTCTTAAAATTACTGAGCTGCCAGGGTTAACCCAGTTAGTGGATGGTGAAATACGTGTCTCTGATATTCAGGAAGTGGATATTATTGATTTACTGGGACGTGATCCCGTACCGCCGATTGCACATTTGCTTGTTAAAAATATTCAAAATAAAGTTGTGATGGTGACAGGGGCGGGTGGTTCAATTGGCTCAGAGTTATGTCGCCAAATTATTAAAAATCAACCCAAACTTTTGGTGTTATATGAACTAACAGAGTTTGCACTTTATGATATTGATAAAGAACTGCGACGAACTGCAAATTGTGAGATTGTGCCCATTTTAGGAACGGTACAAGATCAGCAAAAGCTAGAGCGCATTATTGAACAATATCAAGTACAAACTGTATATCATGCAGCTGCATATAAACATGTGCCTCTAGTTGAATGTAATCCAATTGCGGGCTTAAAAAATAATGCGATTGGTACTGCAAATAGTTTGAATGCCGCAGTGAAAAAAGGTGTAGAAACCTTTGTTTTAATTTCAACAGATAAGGCGGTCCGTCCAACCAATGTGATGGGGGCTTCTAAACGTATGGCTGAGCTTTATTGTCAGGCTGTTGCTGAGACAAAGCCAAATACACAAATCAGTATTGTTCGTTTTGGTAATGTCTTGGGTTCCTCTGGTTCTGTTGTACCGTTGTTTAAGCAACAAATTGCTGCAGGTGGTCCAATTACGGTGACCCATCCAGATGTAACACGTTATTTTATGACCATTCCTGAAGCATCACAGTTAGTAATTCAGGCTGGTGCATTAGGTTCAGGTGGTGATGTGTTTTTATTGGATATGGGAGAGCCGGTTCGCATTCAAGACCTTGCCCGCCAAATGATTAAACTCAGTGGTTTAAAAGTACGTGAAGCAGGCTCTTTAGATGGTGATATTGAAATTGCTTATAGTGGTTTAAGGCCTGGTGAAAAATTGTATGAAGAGTTACTAATTGATCAGGAAAATACAGAATATACGCAGCATACGCGAATCCTTCGTTCTTTTGAAAAGCATTATCCTTTAGAAGAAATTCAAGAAATTTTTGCTAGAATTAATCAAATGACAGCGATTGATCATGATGTTGATTGGGCATTGACCCAACTTGAACATTATGTTGATGGTTATATGCGTAGTGGCGAAGTCAGAGTAAATTAATTTGAGAAAAGTTATGATTAAAAGAGCAATTTTACCAGTTGCAGGATTAGGAACGCGTTTTTTACCAGCGAGTAAGTCGATACCTAAAGAGATGGTAACGGTGGTAGATCGTCCAGCAATTGAATATGTGGTGCGTGAAGCCGTTGAAGCGGGGATTGAGCAGATTATTTTAGTCACCCACTCATCTAAAGCATCAATTGAAAATTATTTTGATCGTAATTTTGAGCTTGAAACCACGTTAGAGCAAAAAAAGAAATTTGATTTACTCAAAGAAATCACTGATATTCTGCCAAAACATGTCAGCGTCGTGAGTGTGCGTCAACCACAGCCTTTAGGGCTTGGGCATGCAGTGCTTTGCGCAAAAGATATTGTCGGTGATGAAGCTTTTGCTGTTTTGCTACCTGATGTGTTGGTTAAAGATACTGCGACAGAAAATGATTTATCGCTTATGATTCAACGCTTTGAACAGTCGCAAGCTGCGCAAATTATGGTGGAAGCAGTGCCTGACCATTTGGTGGATCAATACGGTATCGTAGATGTGGCAAGCTCTCCGAATGAAGGTGAGAGTACTGTTATGCAAGGAATTGTAGAGAAACCTGCGGTGGGAACAGCGCCTTCGAATTTATCTGTTGTGGGGCGTTATATCTTACCTGCTAAAATTATGGCAATGTTAGAGAATACGCCGCGTGGAGCGGGTAATGAGATTCAATTGACAGATGCTATTGCAAGCCTACAACAACTTGAATCTGTTGAAGCCTACCGAATGAAGGGGCAGACCTTTGATTGTGGTAGTAAGATTGGTTATCTTAAAGCTGTATTACACTATGGTATTGATCATCCAAAGCTGGGTGAAGATTTTAAGGGCTTAATTCGTGAGTTAGCCCTATAGATTTAGGGTTAACAGTTATGAAAATCGCAGTTTTTGGTAATACCTTATATGCTGGGGTAATGTCTGCGCTATTATCTGAATCTGGGCACTTTGTTTATTGGTGTTCCGATACTCAGAAACAAGAGAATGATTTGCAATATGCATTTCATGATGAAAATGTTAGCCGCTTATTAGAAAAACAGTTGAAAAGTGGTTTCCTTAAATATGCTGCTCTTCAAAATCTCCCTCTAGATATCGATGGATATTTATTTAGCTTTAATCAAACTCAAGAAGCTTTTGTCTTTGAGCTTTTAGAGACTCTTAAGCAAAGAACCATTATTCATCCTAAGTTGATGATCAATGCTTCTACCTTTGGTTTGCATGGCACTGAAAAAATGCAGCAGATCCTTTCAGAGGATGATTGGGTTTATTTACCAGATACGATTCAGGAAGGTAATGCCTTACAAAGTTTAACCCAAGCGAAGCAATTAATTGTTGGGTGTTTGGATAGTCAAGTCCAGAGCAAAGTCAAAGAGTTATTACGACCTTTCTTTCCATTAGAGCAACAGTATTTATTCATGCCAATTTTGGATGCGGAGTTTACCAAACTCAGTATTTCAGGCATGTTAGCAACACGAATTAGCTATATTAATGATTTAGCGGTGGTTGCTGAAAAACTCGGTATTGATATCGCTTCGGTTAGACAGGGTATGGCTGCGGATAATCGAATTGGTGCTGCCTATTTGTATCCTGGCGCAGGCTTTGGCGGGGAGAATTTTTCTCATGATGTTTTAACACTTGCTAGTACTGTGGCTAATACGGGAGTCAAAAGCCAATTACTCGCGCAAGTTTGGGACATTAATGAGCAACAAAAAGAAATTCTATTTCGTAAGTTGTGGAATTATTATCACGGTGATTTGCAAGGTAAAACCATTGCAATATGGGGAGCTTCCTTTAAGGAAAATACCTCAAGTATTCAACAATCACCCATACATCAGATGTTAAAAGCATTGTGGGCACAAGGCGTGACAGTTCGTTTACATGATCCACAGGCTTTAGATGAAGTCGCCATGATTTATGGTCAAAGATCAGATTTAGTCCTCTGTGCAGACCAATATGATGCAGTTTGTCATGCTCATGGTTTGTGTGCTTTAACTGCATGGAAGCAATATTGGAGTCCAGACTTTAAACAATTAACTCAGTTGATGGAACATCCTTTGATTTTAGATGGGCGTAATATTTATGATCCGCGTTATGTAAAAGCACAAGGTTTTGCTTATATGGGAGTGGGGCGCTAAGTATGATTAAACATACACAACCTTTCCTCATCGCGGAGGGCGCTTCTGTATATGAAGAGTTATCCACGTTAAAAGAACATTTCATAGATATTCACCTAAATACGCTATTTACATCAGATACGTCACGTTTTCAGCATTTTTCTGTTGAATATGATGAGGTTTTCTTTGATTTTAGTAAGCATCGGATTGATCAGCAGATTTTGGATAGATTGGTTGATTTGGCGCATGCACAGAACTTGGGTCAATGGATTAATAAACTGTTTTCAGCTGAAAAGATTAATTATACTGAGCAACGCGCAGCGATGCATTGGGCATTACGTTTACCCCAAGAGACATCTTTACAGCCTGAAATAACTGCACAAGTACATTCTCAGCTTGACCATATGTATGCTTTAGTTGAGAAAATACACGCTGGACAATACCGTGGTGCTACGGGCGAAGTGATCCAAGATGTGGTTAATATTGGGGTTGGTGGGTCAGACCTTGGCCCATTGATGGTGACCCATGCGTTGTCTGATTTTAAAGTGCCAACAGCTAAACCTTTAGCAGTGCATTTTGTTTCCACGATGGATGGGAGTCAGTTATCTGATTTATTACATCAGTTACGGCCAGAAACAACACTTTTTATTATTTCATCAAAGTCATTTGGCACCATCGATACGCTCTCTAATGCGCAAACAGTTCGTCAGTGGTTAGAGAAAGCTTTAGGTAGCAATGATAAAATTCTGAAAAATCATTTTATTGGGGTTTCGACTAAACCTGAAAAAATGACGGAATGGGGCATTGCCACTGACAAGCAACTGCTACTCTGGGATTGGGTGGGTGGCCGCTATTCACTTTGGTCATGTATTGGTTTACCAATTGCATTAACCATCGGTGTGGATGGTTTTAAACAATTGCTCGCGGGTGCACACGCCATAGACCAGCATTTTCAAACCGCTCCATTTCATCAAAATATTCCAGTTTTAATGGGCTTGTTAGGCGCATGGAATAACAACTTCCTTGATATTCAGACACATGCTGTATTGCCCTATGATGGGCGTTTAAAATATTTTGCTGCATATTTACAGCAGTTGGAAATGGAGTCGAATGGTAAATCGACCCAGCGAAATGGTGAAAAGGTTAACTCCGCAACTTGCCCAATTGTGTGGGGTGAGGTTGGTCCTAATGCACAACATGCATTTTATCAACTATTACACCAAGGCACACACTCTGTGAGCTGTGATTTTATTGCACCTGTGAAACGTTATAATGCTAATCAATTTACTTATGTAGAAAATGCAGCTGCATTGGTTGAGCAACATCATTTGGCATTATCCAATTGTTTAGCACAATCACGCTTGTTGGCGTTTGGTAATCAGGCACTTGCTGCCAATGAGCTGCAAGATCTTCCAACTTATAAGCAATATGATGGTAATCAGCCTAGCTCAACGATTTTGCTGAAAGAGCTAAATCCTTATAGTTTGGGGATGTTGATTGCAATGTATGAGCATAAAGTATTTGTGCAATCTGTGTTGTGGAATATCAACCCTTTCGATCAATGGGGCGTTGAAAAAGGTAAGGAAATTGCCAATCAGCTATTACCGATTCTTAACCGTGAGCAAGAGGATTTATCTACATTTGATGCCTCAACACAAGGTTTGCTTAAAATATTGTTAGGAAAGACGGATGGCTAATATTTTAGTCACAGGTGGCGCGGGTTATATTGGTTCACATACCTGTTTAGAATTACTGAATGCAGGCCATGAAGTGATTGTTTTTGATAATCTGTCGAATGGTTCTGGAGAGTCTTTACGCCGTGTAGAAAAACTGGCGAATAACAGTTTGGATTTTGTACAAGGTGATATCCGTTGTCAGGATGAACTTGATCGGGTTTTTCAAAATTATCAGATCGATGCTGTGATCCATTTTGCAGGCTTAAAAGCTGTGGGTGAGAGTCAACAAATACCCTTAACATATTTTGATCATAATATTGCAGGGAGTATACAACTCTTCAAATCGATGCAAAAAGCAGGTGTTTTTAGCTTGGTCTTTAGTTCCTCTGCAACAGTATACGGTGAGTTAAATCCTTCACCTTATCAGGAAGACATGCCTCTGAGCTTGCCGAATAACAATTATGGTTATACCAAATTGGTTATTGAGCAGATGCTAGAAAAAATGGCGCTGGCAGATGCAAGATGGTCAATTGCTTTACTTCGTTATTTTAATCCTGTCGGTGCGCATAAAAGTGGGCAGATAGGTGAAGATCCTCGAGGAATCCCGAATAATTTAATGCCTTATGTGACTCAAGTTGCTATAGGACGTCGTGAAAAACTATCTATTTTTGGTCATGATTATCCAACTAAAGATGGTACTTGTGAGCGGGACTTTATTCATGTGGTAGATTTGGCGAAAGCCCATGTGCTGGCGTTGTCTAATCGTCTAAATAATCAAGGCTGCCGAGCCTGGAATATTGGAACAGGCGCTCCAATATCTGTTTTGCAAATTAAAGAAACGTTTGAGAAAGTGAATGGGGTTCAGATTCCGACAGAATTTGCTGAACGGAGATCTGGTGACTTACCCGCATTTTATGCGGATGCTTCGCGAGCTAAAAACGAGCTTGGTTGGCAGCCCCAATATACGCTGGAAGATATGCTGGCAGATAGCTGGAACTGGCAGAAACACAATCCTAACGGTTTTAGCTGATTCTCGTCAGTCATAAAAAAGGAGCTTTGAGCTCCTTTTTTATGACTTGGAATTAACCTTGGATCAAAGTCGTTAATTCATCAACATAGTGTTGCATCGGTTGTGGATTTTTATCTGCACGGCTCTCGATATTAAGTCGAAGTAATGGCTCTGTATTTGACGCACGTACATTCAAGCGCCAAGCACCGAAATCCAGACTCACCCCATCAGTACGGTCTACTTGAGGATTCTGATTTGCATAATGGTCAAAAATCTTTTGTACTGTCGCTTGGGTATCTGCCACTTTAAAATTGATTTCACCACTACATGGGAATTTGGCAATCATGTTCTCCACCAGCGTTGAAAGCGACTGTCCTGTTTCTGAAAGTAATGCAATGGTGAGTAACCACGGAATCATGCCACTATCGCAATAAGCAAAATCACGGAAATAATGGTGGGCACTCATTTCACCGCCGTAAACTGCATTGTGTTCACGCATCACATCTTTAATAAAAGCATGCCCAGATTTTGATTGTACCGCAACGCCTTGATATTGATTGACAATATCAAAGGTATTCCAGACTAGACGTGGGTCATGCACGATTTTCTCGCCTGATTGCTTGATCAGGAAGGCCTGTGCCAATAAACCGACGATGTAATAGCCTTCGATAAACTGCCCTTTTTCATCAAACAGGAAACAACGATCAAAGTCACCATCCCAAGCAATGCCCATATCGGCTTGATGTTGCAGTACGGCATTACGGGTGCTGTCACGGTTTTCAATCAGAATCGGATTCGGAATACCATTTGGGAAAGTACCGTCTGCTTCATGATGAATTTTAATAAATTCAACTGGAATATTGAGTTGCTCGAATTTTTGTTCAATCGCATCGATCACATGACCTGCTGCGCCATTACCTGCATTCACCACTAGTTTGAGTGGTTTAATTTTTTGTGGGTCAATATAAGTGAGTAGGTGATCAACGAACTCAGGCAAAATATTATAGTGTTGAGTTTTTCCTTTTTGTGCTACTTCGGTGAATTGACCTGATTCAGCTAGTGTTTGAATTTCTTTGAGACCTGTATCTGCACTAATCGGACGAGCATTTTCACGGACCAGTTTCATTCCATTGTAATCCATTGGATTGTGACTGGCGGTGATTTCGATTCCCCCTTGTACATCAAGGTGGAAAGCGCCGAAATATACTTCTTCCGTGCCTGTCATCCCTAGATCAAGGACATCGATACCTGCATCATTTAAACCACGAATCGTTGCTTGTTTTAAACCTTCGCTGCTGAGGCGGATATCACAACCGACTACAACTTTATTAGGTTGGTAGATTTGCCCATAGGCACGACCAATGTTATAGGCAATCTCTTCATTGAGTTCTGTACCGAGTTTGCCGCGAATATCATAGGCTTTAAAGCAAGTCAGTTGAGTCATATTGTTCAATTCATAGTGATGTGATTTGAGTTGTGAACACATTATACAGATATCACCAAGAAGTCATATTTATAGTTCTTTATCCGCTAATTTAAATTGAGCTTGATTTTGAATAGTTGTCGTGAAGCTAAAGGTTTTATAAGACTTTAGTCGGATAATGGAGAAGAACAACATCAGAAAAGTATTGATTTGGTTTAATTATTATTGGTAATACCAATTTTGTTGTAGTGGTGGGGTTGATCCTTTTAATTCATATAATTAAGATGCATAAAGATTGTGGTTAGGCAGTATTCTCTTATTTTTAAATTATTGGTCATACCAATGATAAGAAGATTCGTTAAATATCGAAGTGAAAACAAAATGACGCCGAGCATTTCAAGGAGATGAGAATGCTAAATGTGTGGCAACAAATTTATGATCCTTTAAATAATATTTGGTTATCTAGTGCAGTTGCGCTGATTCCGATTATTTTCTTCTTTTTGGCTTTAGCCGTATTTCGTTTAAAAGGCAGTGTTGCGGGAACTTGTACCGTCATTATTGCAATATTGATTGCTTTATTCTTTTATCAAATGCCAGTTGAAATGGCATTTGCTTCGGTTATTTATGGCTTTATTTACGGTTTATGGCCAATTTCGTGGATTATTATCGGGGCAGTGTTCCTGTATAAAATTTCAGTCAAAACTGGGCAGTTTGATGTCATTCGCTCTAGTATTTTATCGATTACCGAAGATCAGCGTTTACAAATGCTATTGGTCGGTTTTGCCTTCGGTACTTTCCTTGAGGGGGCTGCTGGCTTTGGAGCTCCTGTCGCAATTACTGCTGCACTCTTGGTGGGTTTAGGCTTTAAACCGCTTTATGCTGCGGGACTTTGCTTGATCGTGAATACCGCTCCTGTGGCTTTTGGTGCCATGGGTATTCCAATTATTGTGGCGGGACAGGTTTCAGGTGTGGACACCATGGAAATCAGTCAGATGGTAGGGCGTCAATTGCCGTTTTTAGTCATCATTGTCTTGTTTTGGATCATGGCGATCATGGATGGCTGGCGTGGTGTGAAAGAAACTTGGCCTGCAGTTCTTGTAGGTGGGAGTTCCTTTGCCATTGCACAATATCTAACTTCGAATTTCTTAGGTCCAGAACTTCCTGATATTACTGCTGCGATTGCTTCATTGGTGAGCTTAACTTTGTTATTCCGAGTGTGGAAACCGAAACATATTTTCCGTTTTGATGGTGTCGAGCAACAACGTGCAGCATCAGCAGAAAGTGCGCCACAGCGCTATAGCATGGTGCAGATTGCCAAAGCATGGTCGCCATTTATGATTTTAACTGTCATGGTGACGATTTGGAGTATTCAACCATTTAAGGCTTTATTTGCTAAAGAGGGTGCCTTAGCAGACTGGATTTTTAAAATCGAAGTACCTTATCTACATAAGTTGGTCGAAAAAATGACGCCGATTGTGCCTGAAACCACCGCTTATGAGGCGATTTATAAGTTTGATTGGTTCTCTGCGACAGGTACGGCTATTTTTATTGCTGCGATTATCACCATCATTTTCTTAAAAATGAAAACACGTGAGGCTGTTGCAACCTTTGGTGAAACATTAAATGAATTAAAAACACCGATTTATTCGATTGGGATGGTGTTGGCCTTTGCCTTTATTGCCAATTACTCTGGTCTGTCTGCGACCTTGGCTTTAGCATTATCACATACTGGTCATGCCTTTACTTTCTTCTCACCTTTCTTGGGCTGGTTGGGTGTATTTCTGACGGGGTCCGATACCTCATCCAATGCATTGTTTTCGGCCTTGCAAGCGACCACTGCTCAGCAAATTGGGATTCCAGAAGTATTGCTGGTGGCAGCCAATACCAGTGGCGGTGTAACTGGCAAGATGATTTCACCCCAATCGATTGCGATTGCCTGTGCAGCAGTGGGTTTGGTTGGAAAGGAGTCAGACTTATTCCGTTTCACGGTAAAACATAGCATCATATTTACAGTTTTTGTTGGCATCATCGTCACGGTTCAGGCTTATCTGGTGCCGTGGATGATTCCATAACTCTAATTAAGGAAATGTGATGAGAATCTCCGATCAAGTGGTCATGAAATTACAGGCACTCATTGAGCAGCGCCAAATGAAAAAAGGTGATCGTTTGCCAGCCGAGCGCCAGCTTGCGATCAGTTTGGGGGTGTCTCGTCCGTCCTTACGTGAAGCGATCCAACAGTTAAATAGTCAAGGCGTGCTCAGTAGTCGTCGTGGTGATGGCACCTATATTCAGCAATTGCCAGAGCAGTGGCCACAACAATTGATTGTGAATCCAATCAGTCATTTGATTGAAGAAGATCCGCTGTACCGTTTTGATGTGCAGGAGGCGAGGTTGTTGTTGGAAGGTGGAACTGCATGGTATGCGGCACTACGTTCGACACCAGAAGATCGCGCCAAAATCCATCATTATTTTGATGAGATTAGTCGTTATCAAAATGCAGGCGATTCAGCTCAGGCGGCAGTGGCGGATGCTGAGTTCCACTTAGCGATTGCCGAGGCCTCACACAATATTGTGCTGATCCAGATGATGCGTAGTCTGTTTGACTTATTGCAATACAACGTCTTACTGGGACGCAAGAAAGTTTATAACGATCCTGTGAATGGTGACTTATTGAGTGAGCAGCATTTTCAGGTGATGGATGCGATTGATCGTAAAGATCCAGAGGCTGCACGCCGAGCGGTGTGTGGTCATATTGAATTTGTGATTAATCATGTACGTGCTCTGGACGAAGATGAAGCTCGTCAGAAACGTGCAACACGTTTACCAAGAGTTGATTCAAAATGATTATTTCTTCTGGCAATGATTATCGTGCTGCGGCACAACGTCGTTTACCGCCCTTTTTATTTCACTATATCGACGGTGGTGCCTATTCGGAATATACCTTAAAACGCAATGTACAAGATCTTTCGGAGATTGCTTTGCGCCAACGAGTGCTGAATGACATGTCAGCCTTGAGTCTGGAAACCAAACTGTTTAATGAAACATTATCAATGCCAGTGGCTTTGGCACCTGTCGGTTTAACCGGCATGTATGCACGTCGAGGTGAAGTTCAGGCAGCTGTGGCAGCGGATAAAAAGGGTATTCCATTTACGCTCTCAACAGTCTCGGTCTGTCCGATTGAAGAAGTGGTACCAGCGATTCAGCGTCCAATGTGGTTTCAGCTTTATGTATTGCGTGACCGTGGTTTTATGCGTAATGCCTTGGAACGTGCCAAAGCCGCAGGTTGTTCGACTTTGGTGTTTACGGTGGATATGCCAGTGCCGGGTGCACGCTATCGTGATGCCCATTCAGGCATGAGTGGGCCAAATGCGGCGATGCGTCGTTATTTGCAATCGATGTTTCATCCGCATTGGGCATGGAATGTGGGGATGTGTGGTCGTCCACATGACTTAGGCAATATCTCAAAATATTTAGGTAAACCGACAGGGCTTGAGGATTATATTGGCTGGTTAGGCTCTAACTTTGATCCATCGATTTCATGGAAAGACCTCGAGTGGATTCGTGAGTTTTGGGATGGCCCAATGGTCATTAAAGGGATTCTGGATCCTGAAGATGCTAAAGATGCTGTGCGTTTTGGTGCAGATGGCATTGTGGTGTCGAATCATGGTGGTCGTCAGCTGGATGGTGTGATGTCTTCTGCGCGTGCTTTGCCTGCGATTGCTGATGCCGTCAAAGGTGATTTAGCGATTTTGGCAGACTCTGGCATTCGTAATGGTTTAGATGTGGTGCGGATGTTAGCCCTAGGTGCAGATACGGTGTTATTGGGCCGTGCTTTTGTGTATGCCTTGGCGGCAGCAGGCGGGCAAGGGGTGTCGAATTTACTGGATTTGATTGATAAGGAAATGCGGGTGGCAATGACGTTGACGGGTGCTAAGTCGATTCAGGAGATTAATAGGGATTGTTTGGTACAGGCAAGTAAATTGGGTGTGTCACTGGCAGAACAGGCGTAGCTTAAGCGAGATAAAGTAATAACCCCTGTTTTAGTTACTGCCTCATAATGGGGTGACTTGCTTATGTCTGATGTATAGGCATTTGTCACTTTTGAAGGATCAAAAGTAACCAAAAATCCTCTATTCCGATGACGGTACTTCCCTGCTACCGCATCGGAACAGGCGGCATCCTTGCCGCCAATCGCGATAGTATCTGTAAGGGATTTAAATTTTAAAATTGTATTTTTTAATATAATTTTCAGTGCATTACGTGGATGATCCAAAGGAGCCATCATGCAAACATTTTCTCCCAAAGTGGTGATTGACCGTTTACAGCAGATTGTTGGGCGGCAACATGTGTTGAGTGATGATCAAAGTACCCGCCAGTATCGTCAAGGTCGCCGTTTTGGGGAGGGCAAAGTCTTTGCTGTGGTCATTCCTGGTACTTTGTTGGAACAATGGAAAGTGCTGCAAGCTGCTATCGAAGCAGATTGTATTGTGATTATGCAAGCTGCCAATACGGGGCTGACCGGCGGTTCAACACCGTATGGCGATGATTATGACCGTCCGGTGTTGGTGATGAGTACGCGCCGTTTAAAGGGCATTCAGGTCATCCATGAGGGTAAGCAGGTAATTTGCTTACCGGGTGCTACGTTGGACAATCTAGAACATGTGCTCAAAGGTTATGATCGGGAGCCGCATTCGGTGATCGGTTCTTCCTGTATTGGCGCATCGGTGCTGGGTGGTGTCTGTAATAACTCTGGCGGTGCCTTGGTACGTCGAGGCCCTGCCTATACAGAACTGGCGCTGTATGCACAGGTTAATTCTGCTGGCCAATTAGAACTGGTGAATCACTTAGGGGTGAATTTAGGCACAACTCCTGAGGAGATCCTGACCCGTTTAGAGCAGCAGCACTATCAGGTGACAGATATTTTAGACGATCCCGATAAACAGGCATCCGATCAGCGTTATGCACACGATGTGACTCAAGTTGATGAAGATACGCCAGCGCGTTTTAACGCAGACCCATCACGTCTGTTTGAAGCCTCGGGCTCGGCAGGTAAAGTCTGTGTGTTTGCGGTACGTCTCGATACCTATGAAAAAGTAGAAAGTAGTGTATTTTATATTGGATCGAACGATGCTGATGATCTGACTGCAATTCGCCGTTATTTACTGACCTCATTGCCCAGTTTGCCGATTGCAGGGGAATATATTCACCGCGATGCCTATCATATTGGCGAAAAATATGGGAAAGACACTTTCCTGTTTATTGAAAAATTTGGCACAGCCTATGTACCGAAAGCCTTTGCACTCAAGGATAAGGTCGATGGCTTCTTAGAAAGGTTGAAGATCACAGGATTGACTGATCATATTTTACAAGTGATGACTTCCTTGTTGCCGAGTCATTTACCCAAGCGCATGACCGAGTATCGAGATCGCTACGAGCATCACCTGATGTTGCGAGTCGAAAACAATTGCAAAGCACAGACCGAGCAATTTTTACAACACTATTTTGCAGTACATGCCTCAGGCAACTTCTTTCTTTGTGATGCGGAGGAAGGACGTAAAGCCTTTTTACATCGTTTTGCGGTGGCCGGTGCAGCGATTCGTTATCGTGATACCCATCGAGATGAAGTCGAAGACATTGTGGCACTAGATATTGCATTGCGCCGTAATGATCATGAATGGGTCGAGCAATTGCCTGCGGAGATGGAACAGCAGATTATTCATAAACTTTATTATGGACACTTTTTTTGTCATGTTTTCCATCAGGACTATATTCTTAAAAAGGGCAATGATCCATTGGAAATGGAACATCAAATGTGGAAATTACTGGATGTACGTCGTGCGGAATATCCTGCTGAGCACAATGTCGGGCATTTGTATATTGCCAAGCCTGCATTGGCAAATTTCTATCAAAAGCTTGATCCGAATAATTGTTTTAATGTCGGGATTGGTCAGACTTCAAAATTAAAATATTGGGGTAAGCTAAAGTCCTAGTCTCAAAATAGGCAATAAAAAAGGTGCCGAGGCACCTTTTTTCAATCCTCACAATTTAAGCTGATTTTGCTAGAACTTCAGCCATTGCTTTGGCAACTTTATACACATTGTTCATGTTGAGACCTGCAACGCAGATACGACCACTGCGCACAAGGTAAATGGCATACTCTTCACGCAGCGTATCGACTTGTTCGCCTGTCAAACCTGTGTAGCTGAACATGCCTTTTTGGTTTACAAGGTAGCTAAAGTCACGGTCAGGAAGTGCTTTGCTCAACTCATCTTTTAAGATGCTACGCATTTTGATAATACGCTCACGCATCTCTTTGACTTCACCTTGCCATTGTTGATTTAGATCAGCGTCATTTAATACTTGATCAACCAACCATGCACCAGTTGTTGGTGGGCTAGAGTAGATACGACGTACAGTTGCTTTTAACTGACCAAATGTGCATTTTGCTGCTTCAGCGTCATCACATACGAAAGTTAAACCACCAACACGCTCACCATAAAGTGAGAAGATTTTAGAGAACGAGTTGCTGACGATGAAGTTCAAACCTGCTTGGTCTAAAGCACGAATCGCATAAGCATCTTGTTCCATACCATCGCCAAAACCTTGGTAAGCGATGTCGAGGAATGGGATGAGGTTACGCTCTTTTAATACCGCAATCACTTGATCCCACTGTGCTGGATTTAAATCCGCACCTGTCGGGTTGTGGCAGCATGGGTGTAACAACACGATGCTTTGTTCTGGCAAAGTTTTTAGTGTTGATAACATACCATCAAAATCAACGCCGCGTGTTTCTGCATCGAAGTATGGGTAGAAGTTGCTCTTGATGCCAGCACCGTTAAAGATTGCCACATGGTTGTCCCATGTTGGTTGGCTCACCCAAACTTCTGAATTTGGGAAATAGGTTTTTAAAAAGTCTGCACCCACTTTTAATGCACCTGAACCACCCAGCGTTTGAATGGTAGCAACACGACCTTGTTGAATTGCAGGGCTATTTGAACCAAACAATAACGCTTGAATCGCATCACGGTAAGGTTTGAAACCTTCCATTGGAAGATAAAGTTTGGTTTGAGTATTTTTAGGTGCAATACGTTTTTGAGCTTCGATAATGGTATCGAGCTGTGGAACGATACTGTCCTCGTTGTAATACAAACCAATACTTAGATTAACCTTTTCAGCGCGTGAATCAGCATTAAACTGTTCCATTAACGAGAGGATTGGATCGCCTGCATAAGGTGGGATATGTTGAAACATTAACAATGTCCTTTTATTCAACAAGGTGCATGGATGTGTCTTGTGGAGCATGACTCCAGATGCCCAATAATGTACCAATAAAGCGATGATGAAGCACGCTGTTATTTACATTTCTAGTGTAGGGTCTGTTGACATTTCACAGATGCTTGCGACAGAGGACATTTTTTAGACGGTACAAGGCATGTTTAGCGAAATTTAGTTATTCTAAATGAGCGAAACATAACGTAGTAACGGCAAAAAATGTTCCTGTCCCGCAGGGTTATGGCTAAAACCTCCCTAAACTGCGTTATGAAACTTGACAAGGGAAGGCCATTGCCTGCGTTTCATGCCTTGTTTATGTTGTTTTAGCCGATAACGCAATGCATGGCTGAAATATCAACAGACCCTATTATTTACTTACAAAAATTCGTAGCAAAGTGCTCGATTATAAGGATTGTCTACAATCAAGGTGTCATACCATAGTCGTAGCATGTATCGTACAAATAAGCTGGAAGATACATTCGAGAAGGTATGTAAAGCCTATTTATGCACACTAAAGATTTGTTTTATTTGTATTTTATTAGGTTTGTTTGATGGTTGTGAATGGATCTGGTCAGAATGATGAGAATCTCAGACTGACTGAGTAGGTCTGTTTATTGTCGACAATCCTATTGCATTATTTGTATTATCTCGTTATAAAATCATCAAAACTGTAGAGATTGTCGACAATATGCAAGATACCCTAGTTCCACAAGATATAAGCACGAGTCAGGGAAGAACACTGACGGAACACGTATTTAAGCAAATCCAATCGGCGATAGTTTTAGGAAAAATTCCTGCGGGCAGTAAAATATCTGAACCTGAACTGGCGCGGATTTACGGTATCAGTCGTGGTCCATTGCGTGAAGCCATTCATCGTCTGGAAGGGCAGAAACTGGTGGAGCGTACTGCGCATGTGGGCGCGCGCGTAGTGTCACTGTCGTTACAACAGTTTCAAGAACTCTATCAAATTCGTGCTTCACTTGAGGGTTTAGCCTGCAAATTAGCAGCACAGCATATCGATAAAAAACAAATTTTGGCATTGCGTGATGTACTGCGAATGCATGCTGAAGATGAAAATTTTAAAGCAGGTAAGGGCTATTACCTACAAGAAGGTCAAGACGATTTCCATTACTGCATTATTAAAAGCAGCGGTAATAAAACCTTAGAAAAAATGTTATGTGATGAGTTGTATCACCTCATTCGTATGTATCGAATTCAATTTTCAAATACCCCTGATCGTCCGAGCAAAGCTTGGGACGAACATATCCGCATTTTAGATGCGATTGCAGAAGGTGACGGTGAACTTGCCGAAATGCTCATGCATCGTCATATCAATGCATCCTACAAAATTGTTGAGCAAACATTGCTGCAAACCCAAGGAGAACATCAACATGGCTAAATCTGCTGGTCAGCTATTCCGCGACGCGGTCGCAAATGAAAAACCATTACAAGTGGTTGGTGCGATTAACGCTAACCATGCGTTATTGGCAAAACGTGCAGGCTATAAAGCAATTTATTTGTCAGGTGGTGGTGTTGCCGCAGGTTCATTAGGTTTACCTGATTTAGGGATTAGTAACCTTGATGATGTATTGACGGATGTACGCCGTATTACCGATGTGTGTGACCTGCCACTTTTGGTTGATGTAGATACAGGTTTTGGTGCTTCAGCATTCAATATTGCACGTACCACTAAATCAATGATTAAGTTTGGTGCGGCAGCGATGCATATCGAAGACCAAGTGGGTGCAAAGCGTTGTGGACACCGTCCGAACAAAGCGATCGTGACGCAACAAGAAATGGTTGATCGTATCAAAGCGGCAGTGGATGCACGTACCGATGAAAACTTTGTGATCATGGCGCGTACTGATGCACTTGCAGTTGAAGGCTTACAAGCAGCAATTGATCGTGCAGGCGCTTACATCGAAGCAGGTGCGGATATGTTATTCCCTGAAGCGATTACTGAATTGGCAATGTATAAGCAATTTGCAAATGCAACCAAAGTACCTATATTAGCAAATATTACTGAGTTTGGTTCTACACCATTATTCACGACTGAAGAATTGGCTTCTGCGGATGTGAGCATTGCGTTGTACCCACTTTCAGCATTCCGTGCGATGAATAAAGCAGCGGAAAATGTGTATGTGACTTTGCGTCAAGAAGGCACACAGAAGAACGTTGTTGACACCATGCAAACCCGTCAAGAATTGTATGAACGTATTAATTACCATGCGTTTGAACAGTATCTTGATGGAACTTTTGCGAAGAATAAATAGTTTAGCTTTTCTAACCTCTCCCAGAAAGAGAGGGATTTCACGAATTAAAGACTTTCTAGTGGAGATAAAAAGAGTATTTTATCAGTTTCATGAAAGTCTCAATGATCGTGAAGGCGGCATGGATGCCGCCACGTTGGACTGCGGTAGCAAGGAGGTACCGTCAGGCCAACAAAGGATTTTTGCTTACTTTTGATCCATCAAAAGTAAGTCCAACCGAAGGCTTATCCTCAAATCAGATGAGAGTTCGGTACGACACCGCTAAGAAATTCACCCCAAAGATATAAAAAAGGACAATCTTATGAGCAGTAATGAAACTCCAACAGGCTTCAAACCAAAAAAATCAGTTGCGTTAAGTGGTCAAGTTGCAGGTAACACAGCACTTTGTACCGTAGGTCGTAGTGGTAATGACTTGCACTACCGTGGTTATGACATTCTTGACCTTGCAGTGGGTAGCGAATTCGAAGAAGTTGCACACTTGCTTGTACATGGCAAACTTCCAAACAAAGCTGAGTTGAAAGCTTATAAAGCAAAACTGAAAGCGCTTCGTGGCTTACCAGCAGCATTGAAAACTGCACTTGAGCAGTTACCACCATCTGCACATCCAATGGACGTGATGCGTACGGGCGTTTCAGTTCTAGGTTGTTTAACGCCTGAACATGAAGACCATAATGAAGCAGGTGCGAAAGACATCGCTGATAAATTGATGGCAAGCTTAGGTTCAATGTTGTTGTATTGGTACCACTTCAGCAACAACGGTCGTCGTATCGAAGTTGAAACCAATGATGACTCAATCGCTGCGCATTTCCTCCATTTACTTCATGGCGAAGCGCCATCTGAAGAATGGATTCAAGCCATGCATACGTCTTTGATTCTGTATGCAGAGCATGAATTTAATGCTTCAACCTTTACTTCACGTGTGGTTGCAGGTACAGGTTCAGACATGTATTCAGCAATTACAGGTGGTATTGGTGCGCTACGTGGTCCAAAACACGGTGGTGCGAACGAAGTTGCATTCGTGATTCAACAACGTTATGACAATGCTGACGAAGCAGAAGCAGATATTCGTAGCCGTGTAGAGAAGAAAGAAGTGATTATCGGCTTTGGACACCCAGTTTATACGATCTCAGATCCACGTAACGAAGTGATCAAGAAAGTGGCGCATGACTTGGCTGAGGCTCAAGAGAACACCAAAATGTATCTCATTGCTGAACGTTTAGAGTCAGTGATGAAAGAAGTGAAAAACATGTTCCCGAACCTCGATTGGTTCAGTGCGGTGAGCTATCACTTGATGGGTGTTCCAACAGCAATGTTCACACCATTATTCGTGATTGCACGTACAGCTGGTTGGTCTGCACACGTGATTGAACAACGTCAAGACGGTAAGATCATTCGTCCAAGCGCGAATTATACTGGCCCTGAAAACTTAGAATTTAAACCATTGGCGGAGCGTGGTTAATGACAAATCAATACCGTAAACCGCTGGCAGATACCCAGCTCGAATACTATGACGTGCGTCAAGCCGTTGAAGATATTCAGCCAGGCGCATATGAAACTTTGCCATACACATCTAAAGTGTTGGCAGAGCAGCTTGTACGTAAAGCTGATGCAGAAAACTTAACTGATTATTTAAAGCAATTGATTGAACGCCGTCAGGATATGGATTTTCCTTGGTATCCTGCGCGTGTAGTTTGTCATGACATTTTGGGTCAAACCGCACTTGTCGACCTAGCTGGTTTACGTGATGCGATTGCTGACAAAGGTGGCGATCCTTCTAAAGTGAACCCAGTAGTTCCTACGCAGTTGATCGTGGATCACTCTTTGGCAGTGGAATATGGCGGCTTTGATCCTGACGCGTTTGAAAAAAACCGTGCAATCGAAGATCGTCGTAACGAAGACCGTTTCCACTTTATCGAGTGGACGAAAACCGCATTTAAAAATGTCGACGTGATCCCTGCGGGTAACGGCATCATGCATCAGATCAACTTGGAGAAAATGTCTCCAGTGATTCAAAATCGTGATGGCTTAGCGTTCCCAGATACATGTGTAGGTACAGACTCACATACACCACATACGGATGCACTTGGTGTGATCTCAGTGGGTGTGGGTGGTTTAGAAGCTGAAAACGTGATGTTGGGTCGTGCATCTTGGATGCGTCTTCCAGACATTATCGGTGTTGAGCTTGTCGGTCAGCGTCAAGCAGGCATCACAGCGACGGATATCGTATTGGCACTTACTGAATTCTTACGTAAAGAACGTGTGGTGGGTGCATATCTTGAGTTCTTCGGTGAAGGTGCAGACACCATGTCGATTGGTGACCGTGCAACCATCTCGAACATGACACCTGAATACGGTGCAACGGCTGCGATGTTCTATATCGACCAAAACACCATTGATTATTTACGCCTGACAGGTCGTGAAGATGCACAAGTGGCATTGGTTGAGCAATATGCAAAAGAAATCGGTCTTTGGGCATCGGATATGACCAAAGCGCAGTATCCACGTGTACTTCGTTTTGATCTTTCAACCGTCACTCGTAACATTGCAGGTCCATCAAATCCACATGCACGTGTATCGACTGCTGACTTGAAAGAAAAAGGTATTGCAGGTGTTGTTGAAAATCGTACTGACGGTTTAATGCCTGATGGCGCGATCATCATTGCTGCGATCACGTCTTGTACCAATACCTCAAACCCACGTAACACCGTGGCAGCAGGTCTATTGGCACGTAAAGCCAATGAACTTGGTTTAGTGCGTAAACCTTGGGTGAAATCTTCATTTGCACCAGGTTCTAAAGCGGCTGCACTTTATCTTGAAGAAGCTGGCGTACTCAAAGACCTAGAGAAACTTGGTTTTGGTATCGTGGCGTATGCATGTACGACGTGTAATGGTATGTCAGGTGCGCTTGATCCAGTGATTCAACAAGAAATCATTGACCGTGATTTGTATGCGACAGCGGTACTTTCGGGTAACCGTAACTTCGATGGTCGTATCCATCCTTATGCAAAACAAGCGTTCTTGGCATCGCCTCCACTTGTTGTAGCCTATGCGATTGCAGGGACAATTCGTTTTGACATCGAAAAAGATGCACTGGGTACAGACAAAGACGGTAATCCAATTTACCTGAAAGACATCTGGCCATCTGATGCTGAAATTGATGCACTGGTCAAAGAAGCTGTGAAGCCTGAACAATTCCGTAAAGTCTACATTCCTATGTTTGACCTCGGTGAAGTTGAGCAAGCGGAAAGCCCACTTTACGACTGGCGTCCAATGAGTACTTACATCCGTCGTCCGCCGTATTGGGAAGGGGCGTTGGCTGCACCACGTACGTTGACCAACATGCGTCCGCTTGCAATTTTGGGTGATAACATCACCACTGACCATTTATCGCCTTCAAATGCGATCATGATGGATTCGGCTGCGGGTGAATACCTACACAAAATGGGCGTACCTGAAGAAGACTTCAACTCGTACGCAACGCACCGTGGTGACCATTTAACTGCACAACGTGCAACCTTTGCCAACCCGAAACTGTTTAATGAAATGGTGGTTCGTTCAGACGGCACGATTAAACAAGGTTCAAAAGCGCGTGTCGAGCCTGAAGGCGAAGTGATGCGTATGTGGGAAGCGATTGAAACTTATATGAACCGTAAGCAACCGTTGATCATTGTTGCGGGTGCGGATTATGGTCAAGGTTCAAGCCGTGACTGGGCAGCGAAAGGTGTTCGTCTTGCTGGTGTTGAAGCAATCGTGGCTGAAGGTTTTGAGCGTATTCACCGTACTAATCTAGTGGGTATGGGCGTGTTACCGCTTGAGTTTAAACCAGGTGTGAACCGTAAAACGTTGAAGTTAGATGGTACTGAGCTTTATAGCGTGATTGGTAATATCTCACCGCGTTCGACTTTGACTTTAGTGATTGAGCGTTCAACTGCTGATGGTAAAGAAGAAATTCTTGAAGTGCCTGTGACTTGTCGTTTAGATACGGAAGAAGAAGTTTCTGTATATGAAGCTGGCGGTGTATTACAGCGTTTTGCGCAAGACTTTTTAGAAGGTCAAGTGGCTTGATACTTTAGTTAAATATTATTGATATTGTTTGAAAAATACCCTATTTTAAAAATGGGGTATTTTTTTGGAAAGTTATATGGATTTTGATATATTAATCTGTGATGATTTTAAAAATATATGTACGAATGAAAAAATTGCAGTTATAGAAAATAAAAAAGTGATATCTTTTTTAAATGATTTTGAAGATGGTAAATGGAGAACTAGTAAATTTAATAATTTTATATGGGATAATATTGCAGATACTGCATTAAACTATCAAGAGCGACAAGCATTATTTGATAAAAGTCATCAAAAGCTTGTTGCAGCAGCGAAAAGCTTAAGATTTGCAAATGAAAGTGATGAAATAGGACGTGGAAGTGAAGTAGCAGAAATTATGCTTTACGCAATAATGAATAATTATTACAAAGCACTACCCGTTGTACCAAAAATTTATTATAAACAAAATAGTCAAGATAATGCTAAAGGAGCCGATAGTGTTCATATAGTAGTTGATGGAGAAGAGTATAGTCTTTGGTTTGGCGAAGCAAAATTTTTTAATAGCTTGAACGATAGTAATTTTTATCAAATAACTAATTCATTGTATAATGCATTACAAACAGATAAATTGAAAAAAGAAAATTCTCTAATTTTAGGTGTAAGTGACCTTCAGTATTTGGGGTTAAGTGAGAATGTCGTTGAAAAAATAAGAAAAGATTTATCCCCAAGGAGTAGTATTGATGCTATAAAGCCATTAATAAATGTACCTATAATGGTTTTACATGAATGTGAAATAACAAATAATACTACTATTTATAGTAAGGAATACTGTGATAGTATTAAAGAAATGTATAGTGATAAAATTAACTCTTATTTTTATAAGCAATATAATAAATTAAAAGATTTGCATTTATATAGTAATATTAAATTTCATTTAATATTGTTTCCAGTTCCAAATAAAGAGCAAATTGTTAATAAATTTTTAAAAGCTGTTGAATTCTATAAAGATGGGGCAATAGACTAATGAGTAGCTTTGAAACTTTACATATAATAAATAACTTATTAATAGAGGGTAAGGAAAATGCAGCAAGAGAAACAATAATTCGTTTAATTGACAGTCTTAGTGATGATGAAATAAATTATATACGTCTACCATTAAATGATTTAATCAGAAAAGTTGGGCTTTACCCTTATATGGATAAAGCTACTGCAAATTGGCAAGAGAAGTTCTTATTAGAAGCCTTTACTGTAAATATTGGAGATAAGGAGGTTGTTCTTCATAGAGAACAATCAAAACTATTGTCAGGCTTACTAGAGGGGAAAAACTTAGCGGTAAGCGCTCCAACAAGTTTCGGCAAAAGTTTTATTATTGATGCTTATATTAATTTAATAAAACCAAAAAATATAATGATAATAGTTCCAACTATTGCTTTAGCTGATGAAATTAGAAGAAGGCTACAAAATAAATTCAAAGAAGATTATAAAATTATCACAACTACGGATATCACGTTAGCAGAAAAAAATATTTTAATTCTTCCTCAGGAGAGAGCATTAAATTATCAAGATAAAATTACAGAAATTGATTTACTTGTTATTGATGAGTTTTATAAAGCAAGTAAAAATGAAAAAGATACTAGAAGTATCAGCTTGCAAAGAGCAATGCTTGAGTTTCAGAAAATTGCTAAACAAAGGTATTATTTGGCTCCTAATATTAGCGATCTTACCGAAAATATATTTACTAAAGGTATAGAGTTTATAAGTTTTGATTGTAATACTGTAGCATTAAATATTGAAAAGACATATGATAAAATAAATAAAAACTATAGTAAAACACAGGCCTTTATTGATGTGTTAAATAAAGTTAATGGAAAAACATTGGTTTATGTAAACTCTCATGTTTCTTTAAGTGGAGTGTGTACAATACTGTTTGAAAATGAAAAAAATAAAAATAATATTTTTTTAAAAGATTTTTTAGATTGGATTAGGAAAAATTACTCTAGTACATGGTATTTGAGCTTTATTGTTGAAAGAGGGGTTGCTACTTATAATAGTAGTTTACATAGATCTTTAACTCAAATTCAATTGAATATATATGAAAGTGAAATGCCACTAAATATTATAGTTTCGACTTCTTCTATTATTGAAGGTGTAAATACGTGTACAAAAAATATAATACTTTGGAGTAATAGAATTAGTAATTCTATGCTTAGTTTTTTTACTTATCGAAATATAGTGGGTAGAACTGGAAGAATGTTTAAGTACTTTGTGGGAGAAGCATTTCTTCTAGAAAGGCCACCTGAAGAAGAAGCCGTAGTACTTGACCTAGAACTTCAAGAAGAAGCTTCATTATTATTGGATGAGGATGAGTTTGCGAATGAGTTAAGTTCAGATGAGTTAAGTCGGATTATTAATTTTAAAAGTAAAATGGCTGATCTTCTAGGGGTAAAATATTCCGAATTAAAGAATATTCAGGAGTTAGATGCTTCTGAATCATCTAATTTACAGAGAATTGCTTATGCTGTTCTGTCTAATCCTTCAAAGTTTGCAAACGTAAATTTACTAAATGCAGAATATAAATATTGGGAGAGACAATTAAATAATATCTTTTATTCAATAAAGCCAACAAATTTGGGTGCAAAATATTCAGATATTCTTAAAGTTCTTTTAGTTATCAGAAATAACTGGATAAAAGAAATACCTGAAATTATTACTGAATTAGAGGATTTTGATCTTAATATAGATGATTTTTTTAAGATTGAGCGTTTAATATCTCATAATCTGGCAAATTTCCTTAAATCTTTTGAAATAATTTATAATAAGAGAGTTTCTTATAAACCTATAAATATAAATACATTTATTGAAAAAATATCTCATTCATTTCTACCTAAAAATGTGTTTTATTTAGAGGAATTTGGTCTGCCACGTTTTATTTCACGCAAGATTCATCTTTCACAGCTAATTGATTTAGAAAATAATGAAAGAGAAGTAAATGATGTTATAAATGCCTTCCTAGAAATTGGTTTTGATAATCTGATACAGCAAGTGAATGATTTAGATACTTTCGATAAATATGTGATTGGTATCTTTTATAAAGGTATTGGGGGATAAAACTCAAAATATAAAAAAAGCCCGACATCCTGTTGGGCTTTTTCGTATTTAGTTGCTGGATATGACTCCTGTCGTATCTCACGATCCTGATTCTTGAATCTATTCTTGAGGTTTGGTGTTTTGAATAATCTATTCCTATTATGGAAAAGTAGAGAATTTCCGCTCCTCAAAATTTTTATAATTGTCTAAGCAAAATATCTAAATTCCATCTTTAACTTTTCCGCCATCACCATTCGTCAGAAAGGTCAATAAATAATCAAAACTATCACGCTATAGTATATATACCATTTCTAAAATCTATGGAGAACAAAGATGGTTACTGCTGGCGAAAGACCTGGAACTGGCTTCTATTTTTGTGTCCAATGCGGACATCGCGTTTATTTAGAAATTGGTACTGATCGTTTACCTCCGTGTACCAAATGCCTTGGCAATCAATTTAACAGTAAGATTGCTTAAGCCGCAGACACCAAACAGTTATCCGCTGTTTTGAAGAAAGCCCTATCACTCGATAGGGCTTTTTTGTGAGCGAAAATAAGAGAGCGAGCTATACCAGCAAATAATTTATTCAATGCAAAGCTCGAAAAATTACAATGAAACGAGTAAATTACATGCATATTTTGAATGTGCATTTGTCGTTATGACTTTTACTTGGATTTTATTTACCTTGATGGCTGCATTTATGCAGGCATGGCGCAATGCATTTCAAAAACAACTCAGTACCACAGTCGATGTTTATGGCACGACACTGGCAAGATTTCTATTTGCACCGATTTTTGCCTTTGGTTATTTGGCTTTTCTCTATAACCAACAACCTGTGACGAGCGAAGTCAGCTTCACCCATAAATTTTGGTTCTATGTGGTGATTGCTGGGGTGAGCCAAATCTATGCAACCGCTTTAATGGTCAAATTATTTCAACAAAAGAACTATGCTATCGGAGTTGGACTTGCCAAAAGTGAAGCCATCTTAGCGGCATTGGTCGGGGTGTTGTTCTTACAAGAGCATTTAACCGCTTGGGGATGGGTGGGCGTTTCGATTGGTGCAGTGGCAGTATTTTTACTGAGTAAAGGACGGCAACACACCGAACTTTCAATCAAAACACTCATGATTGGCTTAGGCAGTGGTTTATGTTTTGCGATTACCTCATTGTTAGTCCGTGAAGCCAGTTTAGAACTCGGCATGTTGCCATTTCTCCATCGTGCGGCATGGGTACTGTGTAGCCTGATCAGCTTCCAGTGCATCATTATGTTGATATATCTCGGGATTTTTAGCCGTCAGACCTTATATAAAATGTGGCAACGATTGGGACTCACCTTCAAGGTAAGTGTTTGCAGTTTCCTTGCTTCATTGGGTTGGTTCAGTGCAATGAGTATGCAAAGCGTTGCAATCGTGAAAACGCTCGGTCAGATTGAGATTTTATTTAGCTTACTGATCTCAGCATTTTTCTTTAAAGAAAAATTAGCAAGAACAGATCATTTGGGCTTATGGCTGGTGATCGTTGCTGCGATTATGGTGATTTGGGCATAATTTTTATGCCTAAATGAAAAAATACACATGTAAATTTGAATATATCGGAATATAAATCTCATATTTTTATTAGCTGTGGGAAATATTTCCAATATTTAAGCATTGATCAGAAATTGTTTCTAAAAACATAAAAAATCTTTTGGTTTTTAGCAAAACAATCCCACCTCGATCTGCCTAAACTATGTCTCAAGGGTGTGAAAGGGATCGAAAAGAGTAGCATGCACCGATGCTTACAAAGCAAGTGTGTACGAACCCAAAAGGTCTCGATTCGGCTTAGGACGCTATAGATCAAAAGTTTATAGGCAAAGGTTATGGCTTACAAAGTCATAGGTGTTGAAGTAAACAACATGTTTTCCCTTGATACCCTCAAAATTCTGAAACTAAAAACTAAAAACTAAAAACTAAAAACTAAAAACTAAAAACTAAAAACTAAAAACTAAAAACTAAACCTCCCTTCATTCTAATTTCTCCATCTTTGTTCAATATAAATCATTGATTATACAAAACTTATGTTGGCTACATATAATGTGACACTTTAATAAGTTTATTATTTTCAAATAGTTATATTATATAGATTGATTTTTAACATGCTTTACTTGATTGACAGTGTCAAACTGAGTTGCTAGTTTGAGCCTGACTTTGGTGTTTTGGAGGGTATTTACACAATTTATGAGATGAATCTTGGTATCTGATAAATCTCGATTGGGGGATGTTGGGAAGCCCTCAAATGCATGAAAGGACAATTCAAATGAAAGTGGGTATTATTGGCTTTGGTAAAACAGGCCGTGCAGTTGCATCAGTATTATTAGAGTCGAAAAAGACCAATTTACAATGGGTTATCCGTCAATCAAAACAGTTGGAACAACAGTCGGTTGCTGATTTCTTGGGAATAGAATCCGATGAACCTAGCCATATTTTTTCAAAAGATGAATATTCTATAGCTGCACTTTTAGATCGTTATCCAGTTGATATTATTGTTGATTTTTCCTCGGAAAATGGCTTGGATTACTATGCTGAGGAAGCGGCGAGACGCGGTATCACGATTATCAGTGCGGTATCTCAATATCCTGAACAGCGAATTCAACAACTCAAACAGCTTGCAACCCAAACTTGTGTCTTACATTCACCTAATATTACCCTTGGGATCAATTTTGTCATTCTTGCAGCAAAGATTTTGAAAAATATTGCACCTGAGACCGATATTGATGTGATTGAAGAACATTTTAAAGCTAAACCTGAGGTTTCAGGTACAGCCAGAGTCATCACACGAGAACTTGATCTGCCTGAAGACAGCATTAAATCAGTACGTGCAGGTGGGATTGTGGGGGTGCATGAAATTTTATTCGGTTTTCCATTTCAAACGGTGCGACTCAAACACGAATCCATCACCCGTGAAGCTTTTGGCAACGGTATTTTATTTGCCATCGAAAACCTAAAAGATAAACCGAAAGGGTTTTATAATATGGAGGCATTATTATTGCCTTTTTTCAAATTGGATGAGCAACAAGAGGCGCATATTTTGGCACCATAACCTCTGCTTGAGTTGAATCTAGGTGCTGATGTTTCACGTGAAACATAAGTCACACTTTTATTAATTATGGCTGAAATGCTTTTGCTGTATTGCCTAAATTTCTTTATGATTTGCGCTGATTTTCTCTTTGACTATTTTGATCTACATGGCGCTAAACGACAATTTTATTTACACACCACCGCAGCAACCATTAGAAATCCTCTATGAAGATGATGATTTGGTTGTGGTGAATAAACCAGCGGGTTTGTTGTCGGTTATGGGACGCTTACCAGAGCATCAAGATAGTGCTTATTTACGTGTGTTAGAAAAATATCCATCTGCCAAAGTGACGCATCGTTTGGATATGGCAACATCAGGTTTATTGATGTTTGCCAAACATCGTGATGCGGAAGTGGCAGTCAGCAAAATGTTTCAGGCACGGACAGTCAAAAAATATTATGAGGCATTGGTACAGGGAAAGATTCAAGCTGAGGGCAGTGTCGAGGTGCCACTGATTACCGATTGGGAGAATCGCCCACGTCAGATGGTTCATTTTGAATTGGGCAAACCAGCGAAGACCCTATACCAATCGTTGCATTACGATGCAGAAACGGATCAGAGCCGCGTTCGTTTAGAGCCAGTGACAGGACGCTCACATCAGCTACGCGTTCATATGATGCATATTGGACACCCGATTATGGGGGATAAATTGTATCATCCCGAACCTGCCAAATTTCATTTGAAGCGAATGGCCCTCCATGCGGCGTATCTGGCTTTTCAACATCCTTTTCATCAGCAAAACATAGAAATTCATGCTGAGGTAAGGTTTTAAGCTTCCGCAGAAAGGAGCAATTATGTATCCAGTCCAACGTCTTACATGGCTTGAGTTGTCAGAGCTGCAACAAGCACAGCTTAAGTCGCTTTTGTTTGCAGCAGATCCTGATTGGGCTGTGATCTCGACTTATCTGTTGCAGGCAGATATTTTTGTGATGATAAATGAGCAAGATCAAATTATTGCTCAGCTTTGTTTGATTCAAAATGCAGATCAAGCCGAAATAAAAAATCTTGCGGTTGATTCAAGTCAGCAGGGACAAGGTTTAGCCAAGACCTTGATTTTGTATGTGGTTGGCGCTTTTCAGCAGTCTAGCATTCACACTTTATGGATAAAAACGGGCAACTCTAGCCTTGATCAATTGGCGCTGTATCAAAAATGTGGTTTTCGTATGTCCCATATCGAACGCAATGTCTTTCAAAACTATCCCGAACCTATTTTTGAAAACGGTATTCGATGCTTGGATCAAGTGGTGCTGTCAATCGAATATGATCTTCAGACAAACTAATTTATGGGGATCATTTGGCGGGGGCGTTCGCTACAATTATTATATTGATGCGTCTAAAAACTGACATAAAAATAGGTTAATCTATAGCCAAATATTAAACCAAATATTAACTAGACAACATAACAAAGGATATTCTTATGACACGCGATTATGACCAATTTCCAGATGATGATAATGGCAATGTACTGTGGCAAATGGTTGAAGATGGGAATGACCTAAGTGAGCCGCATGAGGTTGAATTTTCAATCGTGTTTGAAAAACAAGAACAGGTTGAAAAATGTGCCCTGCATCTTTTACACCAAGAACAAAAAATCTCCCTCTATCAAGAAGAGCTACATTCAGATGGTTCCGATATGTGGGTGTTAAATGTACACGTCAATATGATGCTGGAATATGAAGATATTGCTGATCTAGAAGAGTGGATGGTGCGTATCGCACAAGAGTTTTCAGGTGAGTACGATGGGTGGGGTTGTATGAGCTATATCTATGATGAAGATGAATAAGCATAGATAAAATGTGACTCAGCCCTCAGTGGGCTGAGCCATATCGATTAAAACTTGAATTGTGCCGATACTGAGGCATTCAAAGGTTCACCCGGTTGAACCCATACATCACTATAACTCGAAACATAATAGGTCTTATCAAACAGATTGTTCAGGTTGAACTGATAACGCTGACGATCTGATGGGGCGTAATAGGCATTTAAATTTACCAAGGTATAACTCGGTAAATTAAATCCATTATCCAGATTATGACCACTACGCTCACCGACATAGCTTAGGTTGGCACCGACACCTGCTTTCACTGCACCTTGTTGTAAAAACTCATAGTTGGTACTGATTGAACCTTGGTGTTTAGGAATATTGCTCAAGCGCGCGCCTTTGACCAAATCTTGGTCTTTCTCGATCTTGGCATCGGTATAGCTATAATTGGCATTGAGTGACCAGCGATCTGTGAATTGGCTGTTGAAGTCCAGTTCAACACCTTGGCTGCTGACTTCACCTGCAGCAGTTTGAAAACCATTGTCGATTGGATCTGTGGTCAGCACGTTCTGCTTTTGCATTTTAAATAAGGCAACACTCAGCAGGCTGTGGTCATTGATTCGATATTTACTTCCAATTTCATAGCTTTGACCTTTTTCTGGGGCAAAGTTCTCGCCATTGCGATCCATACCACTGTTCATCGCAAATGAACGACCATAGTTACTATAGAATGACCAGTGGTCTGATGCTTTGAAATTGACACCAAGGCGTGGACTGGCTTGGTTAAGGTTTTGCTTGTGTTGAGTTTGTTTTAGGTGATTTTCAAAGTTTTGTTCGACTCGATCAAAGCGAGTACCGACCAAGATGCTCCATTGATCATCAAAGAACATCTGATCTTGTAGATTAATGGCGAAATAGCGTTGTCGCTCATCGGTATTGGTAAAGCTCGCGAGACTTGGCAGAGATTGCCCATAGTGAGGCTGATAAATATCAATAGTATTTGGGTGATCCGCACTATGGTTACGACGTAATTGATATTGGCGGTAATCCAATTGTCCTAATTCTGTAGAAACCACGACTTCATGACGTGCCCATGGCGTGTCTAATTTTCCAAGTAATTCGGTTTGTGCCAGTACATCTTCGCTTTGATAATCACGATAGCGCCGTTGGCGCTCCAAAGTACGTCCATCGGTTTGCATACGGCGGGGTTCAGTCGAGAAACCGACCATTTGCGCATCTTTATAACTGATTGCGCTGTTGAGTTTCCATGCATCATTAAATTCATGGCTTAAACGCAATTGATAAAAATGGTCTTTTACCCGCATGTCACCATCCCGTGGCTCACCTGTGAAGGTTTTAGGATTCATCACAAACTGTTTCTGAACAGTACTTACTCCGCGATCAAATGTACCTAAATGTTGGGTAAATTCGCTGTCAAAATCGAGTTGGGTCTGGTCTGAGATTTTCCAGGTGAGTTGGGGTGAAAAGAACCAACGTTCACTACTAACATGATCACGAAAACTTTGATTGTCTTCATGGGCGACGGCAAAACGATAAGCAAGCACATCATTGATTGGTGCCGTATGTTCAAGGCTAATGCGATATTGTTCTTGGCTATTGGCGCGAAGGTTGATCTGGCTTTGGCTTTCCCATTCAGGCTTTTTACTGTTGATATTGAGTAATCCACCTGTTTCTCCACGACCGTAGAGTGCAGCCATCGGTCCTTTGAGGAAATCCAATGATTCGATATTGACCATATCTTTCGGTGCACTTACCCCGCGATTGACACTTAAACCATTGCGAATGGTTGCAGCCCCCAGATTTGGATCACTACTAAAACCTCGAAAGGAGTAATTATCCCAAAATCCGCCACCGTAATTATTTTGATGAAATACACCACTGACCAAGGTTAAGGCATCATCTATGCGTTGCACATCTTGTTGTTCGATCACCTGTTGAGAAAGAAATGAACGGTTAAAGGGAATGTCGAGGACATCGTGGGAGAATTTGGTTCCGCTACTATTCTGCTGAAGATCTTGTTGTGTTGTATCTGCTTGAATACGAATGGTTTCAAGTACTGTAGTACGATCATCTGCCCATGTGATTGTTGAGAAAAAACTAAACCCCAAACAAGACCAAAATCCAAGTGTACGTTGCATAAATCATCAACCAAAGAAAGACAAAAAAATAATTATGTAATGGTATAACATTACATTGAATTTTGAATCTTTTTTTAAGCGTTCTTAGAAAAAATATGTCAGCGGTTACAGTTCATGAACGCCGTACGTACTTTATGGGTTGGATGCGTGGGCTTTACTTGCTTACATCTAAATAGAAACTTTCCTTGACCTCTTCCATGACCACATAGCTATGTGAGGATGCTGAAGCAGGTAGTTTTTTTAATAAATCACCTAATAGTCGGCGATAAGCACTCATTTCTTTGAGTCGTGCTTTCACTAGATAGTCAAATTCACCAGAGATGAGATGGCACTCAAGCACTTCTGGAATATCAACTAAATCGCGTGCGACTTGATCAAATACATCACCTGACTTGGCTGAGAGTTTAATTTCTAAAAATACCAATAAGCTACGCTCGACATGAGCGGGATTGAGTCGAGCATAATAGCCCATGATGATGCCTTCACGTTCTAATCGCTTTACACGCTCAGAACAGGGCGTGGTAGACAGATTGACACGCGAAGCTAACTCACTAATTGCAATCCGTCCTTCGCGTTGCAATATATCTAAAATCAAGCGATCAATACGGTCTAATTTACGCATAGATTATTTCCTTTTATTTTAATTTTTTCGCGACAAATTGATTAAATTACCTAGATTATACCCATAAAAACAGTCAAAAAAACTATTGAAGCAAAAATATACTAGTTAAATAAACTAGTGGGCGAGAGGGACCTATTATGCGCGTTATCGTTTTAGGAAGTGGTGTGATTGGTGTAGCAAGTGCTTACTATCTTGCGCAACAAGGTGCCCAAGTGACTGTGCTTGATCGTCAGTCTGGTCCAGCAAAAGAAACCAGCTTTGGTAATGCAGGACAAATCTCGCCAGGATATTCAACCCCATGGGCAGCACCGGGTATTCCATTTAAAGCCGTGAAATGGATGTTTCAACATCATGCACCGCTTGCCATTAATATCGATGGCAGTATGTGGCAGTTACAGTGGATGGCACAAATGCTGAAAAACTGTAATCCACAAAGTTATGCAGTCAACAAAGAGCGCATGATGCGTGTGGCTGAATATAGCCGCGATTGTTTACGCCAACTGAGAACTGAAACGGGTATCAACTACGAGAATCGTTCTAAAGGCACTTTGCAGGTGTTTCGTAATGATGCACAACTTGAAGCGGTGCAGCGTGATATCCAAGTCCTGAAAGAATGTGGTGTCGATTTTAATTTATTGAATGCAGAAGAACTCGGCAGCGTTGAACCTGCACTGGCACACACTGATAAATTGGTGGGTGGATTGCATTTGCCAAATGATGAAACAGGCGACTGTTATTTATTTACCAATGCTTTGGCAAAAGTGGCGCAAGATTTAGGTGTCGAATTTAAATTCGATCAAAATGTTGAGCAATTGATTGTTGAAGGTGATGAAATCAAAGGTGTGCTGGTCAATGGTGTGGTTTTAACAGCTGATCGTTTCGTGCTTGCCTTTGGTAGTTATTCACGTGATTTCTTAAAACCATTGCAATTGAATCTTCCTGTTTATCCTGTCAAAGGTTATTCATTGACGATTCCAATTGTTGAGCCAAAATTTGCACCGCAATCAACGGTTTTGGATGAAACGTATAAAGTTGCGATTACGCGTTTTGACCAACGTATCCGTGTTGGAGGAATGGCGGAATTAAGCGGCTTTAATTTGGGCTTAAATGATGATCGCCGTGCAACTTTGGAAATGGTGACCCAAGATTTATTCCCAGGTGGTGATTTACAACAAGCTTCATTCTGGACAGGTTTACGTCCAATGACGCCAGACAGTACACCGATTATTGGTGCAACCAAATATAAAAACCTGTTCTTAAATACGGGTCATGGCACTTTAGGTTGGACCATGGCATGTGGTTCAGGAAAATTGATCAGCGATCTAGTGATGAATCATCGTACCGAGATTAGTACCGACGGTTTATCGATCCAGCGTTATTCACACGCGGCATAATTTTAAGCTACAAGGAAGTTGATTATGCCTCGTCCAATTACTGCGATCATTCATACTCAGGCTTTACGCCAAAATCTTGAACTATTGAGAACGACTGTCCCAAATAGCAAGGTGTTTGCGGTGGTCAAAGCCAATGCCTATGGGCATGGTATCGAACGCGTCTATGATGCCTTTAAAACAGCGGATGGCTTCGCCTTACTCGATATTGAGGAAGCCAAACGTCTGCGTGCATTGGGTTGGACAGGTCCAATCCTGTTACTGGAAGGGATTTTTTCACCCCAAGATTTATTTGATTGTGCTCAATACCAGCTCAGTTTCACGGTGCATAGTGAACATCAGCTGGAGTGGTTACAACAACATATTTATCCAGCTCAGTTTGATATTTTTCTTAAAATGAACAGTGGTATGAATCGTTTAGGGTTCAAGCCACAACAATATCGCCAAGTGTGGCGACATCTTCAGCGTCTTAATAATGTCGCGAAAATCACCCATATGATGCATTTCTCCGATGCGGATGGGCAGCGCTTTGGTCAAGCGGGCGTGGACTATCAACTGGCAGAATTTGAGACGCATATTCAAGATTTACCTGGTGAAAGATCGGTCAGTAATAGCGCAGCCATCCTCAGATATCCGACACAACTGCATTCCGATTATGTCCGTGGCGGCATTATGCTGTATGGCAGCTCGCCTGATTTCCCTCAGCACAGTATCCAAGATTGGGGACTTGCGCCAACCATGAGTTTGCGTAGTGAACTGATCGCAATCCAGCAGCTAAAAACCAATGAAAGTGTGGGGTATGGCTCAAGTTTTGTTGCTGAACATGCCATGAGCGTCGGCATCGTCGCTTGTGGTTATGCCGATGGTTATCAACGCATCTCTCCTACAGGAACCCCGATACTGGTCAATGGAATTCGTACCCGTACCATTGGGCGAGTCAGTATGGATATGTTGGCAGTGGATTTAACACCTGTACCGAATGCTGAAATTGGTAGCGAAGTTGTGCTTTGGGGGACCTCAAAAACAGGAAGTATTTTACCCATTGATGATGTTGCAGCAGCCTCAGGCACCGTCGGTTATGAACTGATGTGTGGGGTGACCGCACGTGTCAAATTTATCAATCAAGACGAAGGAAATCATCATGTCACATTCTGATATTCAGAAAATCAACTCGACCGAAGTGATGAGTGCAGTCACTGTTTTTAACAAAGTGGTGTATTTATCAGGACAAGTCCCTAAAAATCCAGACCTCGATATTGAAGGGCAGACTCGAGATATTCTCGCAACGATTGAGCAGCTTCTCGATTCGGCAAATACCGATAAATCACGTCTATTGTCTGTTCAACTGTTTCTAAAAGATCTCTCAGATTTTCCAACGGTCAATGCGATCTATGTCGATTGGTTAAAAGGCTGTGTTGCACCGTCGCGTGCCACGATTCAAGCGGATTTGGTCAATCCAAATTGGCTGATTGAGATTGCAGTGATTGCAGCACAAAAATAAAGCAAACAGAGATCGTTTTGCTTAAATAATATAAAAAAAGATGAAAAGTAACGTATTTGTTGTAGATAAAACAGCAGTAGATGCGTATTTTCTTGCAATGAATATGCGTCCGCCATTTTAAAAGAGAGCGAATTTTCGCAACAAAATAAAAAGGCTGGCGCATATACGAATAAGAAAAAGGGAACTTTTTTATGACGGTTATGCAACAGCATCCAAATGATCAACACGCGCCAAATGATTTACAACGCAAACTTTCCAATCGCCATTTACAACTGATCGCCATTGGTGGTGCGATTGGAACGGGCTTGTTTATGGGTTCAGGAAAAACCATTTCCTTGGCAGGTCCTTCGATTCTGTTTATTTACATGATCATCGGGACCATGTTTTTCTTTTTGATGCGGGCACTGGGTGAGTTGTTGCTTGCCAATTTACAGTATAAATCTTTTGTGGATATGGCGCATGATTTGATCGGACCATGGGCAGGCTACTATATTGGCTGGACCTATTGGTTGGGTTGGGTACTGGTCGGAATTGCGGATTTGGCCGCAGTCATTAATTATCTTGGTTTCTGGTTACCTGAAGGTGTGTCATTTACGCCGATGGGACAAGCATTGATTAGTGCGGGTTGTGTGCTGTTTGTGCTGGGACTTAATTTGTTGACGGTACGTTTATTTGGTGAGATTGAGTTTTGGTTTGCCTTGATTAAAATTTTAGCGATCATTGCCTTGATCGGCGTCGGTGGCTATATGATTTTTAGTCACTTCCAAGCGCCTGAAGGTGCGGTAGCATCATTAAGTAATGTTTGGTCGCATGGCGGCATGTTCCCTAAAGGTTTGGATGGCTTCTTGGCTGGTTTCCAAATTGCGGTTTTTGCCTTTGTGGGGGTAGAGTTAGTGGGAACCACTGCGGCTGAAACCAAAGATCCGCATAAGAATCTTCCAAAAGCCATTAATGCGATTCCGATTCGAATCATTTTGTTCTATGTTTTGGCCTTATTGGTAGTGATGGCTGTTACGCCGTGGGATAGTATTCGTGCTGATAAAAGCCCATTCGTGGAATTATTCCTGAATGCAGGGATTGTTACTTCTGCAATTATTATGAATTTGGTGGTGTTATCGTCGGTGATGTCATCCATGAACAGTGGTGTATTTTCGACCAGCCGAATGTTGTTTGGTTTATCTAAAGATGGTCAAGCACCTGCGGCATTAGGACGTTTATCGAAGAAAGCGGTACCTGCCAATGGACTGTTTTTTTCCTGCGTTTTTATTATGGGGGGTGCAGTACTCCAATATTTCGTACCGAATACACTGGAAGCATTTACCTTGGCGAGTGCTCTGTGCGTGATTTTATTCATCAGTGTATGGAGTCTGATTATGGTGTGCTATATCCGCTACCGTAAATTGCGCCCTGAATTACATGTGCAGTCGAATTTTAAAATGCCGGGTGGCGTTTGGATGTCCTATCTGGTGATTCTCTTCTTGCTATTTGCCTTGGTGATCTTGGCACTTGAACCTGATACCTTGAAAGCATTGTATGTCAGTCCATTGTGGTTGTTGATTCTGGCTGCAACATATCAGTTGGTGTACAAACCACGATTACGGAAACTTCAACGAGAACTGGTATAAAACAGTCTCAAATCCTAGATGTTAAGAGCTAGTCTACGAGACTGGCTCTTTTTATATCTGTCATTTGAATCGTTAATCAATGAGTAAATGTTGGTATTGATCAGCTTGTTTGCGTAAGTAATCCCAAACCAGTTTAATTCGTGGCTCATGTTGTAAATCAACGAATGTCAGCATCCAAAAGGTATGGTTGAAACGAACTTGTTCAGCTAAAACGGTTTCAAGCTCAGGTTTATCATCTGCTAGAAACTTGGGTAATATGGCTAACCCTGCGCCAGCACTGACCGCAATTTGCTGTGCCAAAATGCTACTACTGCGAAAATTTGCAGTGAGTTTTAAGGGTAAGCGTTCTAGACAATACAGCTCAGGGCTATAGACCAAATCATCAATATAATTGACAAAACGATGTTGGGTTAAATCTTCTAAACGACGAATGGGGGGAGTGTTGGCTAGATAATTTTTACTGCCGTAAATTTTTAAACAATAATCTGACAAGCGCGTGATGATATAAGGACCAGATGTGGGACGTTCAATCGAGACCACAATATCGGCTTCACGATGCGAAAGCTTAATCATTTTCGGCACCGGAATTAGGTCGATGGTGAGCAGAGGATATCGAATCGAAAACTCCGCCAGCAGTCGTGCAAGAAATGCCGTACCAAAGCCTTCAGGTGTGCCAATTCGCACACGACCTTGCAAGGGTTGATGTGGTTTTTCAATCTGAAGAAAGGCTTGTTCCATTTGCTCTACCTGAGGAACGAGTGCTAAACCTTCAAATGTCAGTTCATAGCCAGAAGCTTCTCGTTTGAATAAAGTCGTCCCTAAAGCCAGCTCCAATGCCTGAATTCGTCGAGCAACCGTACTGTGCTCGACGCCAATGATGCGTGCCGCACTGGTTAAGGTTTTGGTTCGTGCCAGAACCAGAAAAAACTGTAGATGATCCCAATCCACTTTCATTGTTATTGTATCCCTTGTGCATATTTGCACACCAATCGTGCATTAATTTGCGTTGGTGGTCAAAGATTTGTTTGCTAGTCTCAACCAAAGGTTAAAAAAAGAAAATACGACGAATCGCTATTTTCAAACATCTGAACACAATAAAAATAGGGCCTATGGAGAGGTTATGAATACAATCCAGAAAATCGAGCTGGAAACAGCCAAATTATTGATCAATGGACAATTTGTCGAGTCTGAAACTGAGCAATGGCAAGATATTGTCAATCCTGCGACGCAGGAAGTGATTGGTCGTGTGCCTTTTGCAACGGTTCAAGAGGTTGATGCTGCGATTCAAGCCGCACAAGATGCTTTTGCCACTTGGCGTCAAACGCCGATTCAAGCACGTATGCGCATCATGCTGAAGTTGCAAGATTTGATTCGTGCCAACATGAAAGAGATCGCGAAAGTACTGACCGCTGAGCAAGGCAAAACCTTAGCCGATGCAGAAGGCGATATCCAACGTGGCTTAGAAGTGGTCGAACATGCCTGCTCTGTCGGTACTTTACAAATGGGTGAGTACATCGAAGGCGTGGCGCGTGGTGTGGATACCTATACCTTGCAACAGCCGTTAGGTGTCTGTGCGGGCATCACTCCATTTAATTTCCCAGCCATGATTCCATTGTGGATGTTCCCGATGGCGATTGTTTGTGGCAATACCTTTGTACTTAAACCCTCTGAACAAGACCCATTAACCACGATGATGTTGGTCGAACTTGCGATTCAAGCAGGTGTACCTGCTGGCGTGCTGAACGTGGTTCATGGTGGCAAAGAAGTAGTCGATCGTCTCTGTACACATCCACACATTAAAGCGATTTCCTTTGTCGGTTCAACTGCGGTGGGTACCCATGTGTATAACCTCGCAGGGCAACATGGCAAACGTGTGCAATCGATGATGGGGGCGAAAAACCATGTGGTGGTGATGCCTGATGCCAACAAAGAACAAACCCTCAATGCTTTAGTCGGTGCGGCTTTTGGTGCTGCAGGACAGCGTTGCATGGCACTTTCAGTTGCTGTGATGGTGGGTGAAAGTAAGCAATGGGTTCAAGAGTTGGTTGAAAAAGCCAAAACCTTGAAAGTTAATGCAGGACATGAGCCGAATACAGATATCGGACCTGTCATTTCTCAACGTGCCAAAGCGCGTGTGATTGATTTGATCAATAGTGGTGTCGAGCAAGGCGCAGAGCTGTTACTCGATGGTCGTGATGTGCAAGTTAAAGGTTATGAGTCAGGTAACTTTGTTGGAGCGACCATTTTTAATGGCGTGACCACAGATATGCGTATCTATAAAGAAGAAATCTTTGGTCCTGTATTGGCAATTATTTCTGTTGATACTTTGGAAGAAGCGATTGAGCTGATCAATGCCAATCCATTTGGTAATGGTGTTGGACTCTTTACTCAAAGTGGTGCGACAGCACGTACCTTCCAAAACTTAATTGATATTGGTCAAGTGGGGATCAATATTCCAATTCCTGTGCCAGTGCCATTCTTTAGCTTTACAGGTTCGCGTGGTTCAAAGCTAGGTGATTTAGGCCCTTATGGTAAGCAAGCGGTACAGTTCTATACGCAGACCAAAACCATTACCAGTCGTTGGTTTGAAGATAGCCATGAAGTTGGCGGTGTAAATACCACCATTAGTTTACGTTAAGGGGGAATCAGGGATGAATATCGCCTTTATCGGTCTTGGAAATATGGGTGGCAGAATGGCCCATAACCTGCTCAAAGCAGGACTTACAGTCTATGGTTATGATCTCAGTGAAGTGGCGAATCAGCACTTTGCTGAAGCGGGTGGTGTGGTCTGCGACAGTCCACAAGCAGCAGCCCAACAAGCAGATGTGGTGATCACCATGTTACCAGCAGCCAAGCATGTCAAAGAGGTTTACCTCGGTGAGGAGGGCGTGCTGGAAGTCTTGAAGGCAGGGGCATTGTGCATTGATAGCAGTACCATTGATCCACAGACCATCAAAGATATCGCTGCGCTTGCGCAAAGTAAAAATATTCACATCTGTGATGCGCCTGTGTCGGGTGGCACTATTGGCGCGCAAGCAGGTACTCTCACTTTTATGGTGGGTGCCAATGATCAGACCTTTGAGGAAGTCAAACCTGTGCTCAGCCACATGGGCAAGAATGTCATTCATTGTGGCGAGGTTGGTGCAGGACAAATTGCCAAGATTTGCAATAACTTAATTCTTGGAATCTCGATGGCTGCTGTGGCAGAGGGCATGGCATTGGGTGCGAAACTGGGGATTGATCCGCAAGCATTGGCAGGTGTGGTGAACACCTCAAGTGGTCGTTGCTGGAGTTCAGAGATTTGTAATCCATGGCCACATATCAATGAAAATGCACCTGCTTCACGTGGCTATCAAGATGGTTTTGCGACACAACTAATGCTGAAAGATTTAGGTCTCGCAGTCGAAGCAGCGGGTCAGGTCAAACAGCCTATTTTGTTAGGTGGTATGGTGCAGCAGCTATATCAGCAGATGTGCATGCGTGGAAATGCGCATTTGGATTTCTCCAGCATTATCCAGCAATATCTTCCAGAACAAGTTTAAACATCAAGCCATTGGATGGCTTGTAAACTCATAAATGCAACTCTGTCGTGAATAACTACAAATCCAGACTGAGGGAATAGAAATGTTGAATTATAACGATGTGGCACAGACATTTAATTTTGAAAATACGGCTCAACACATGTTGTCAGGTTCGTTGGATGCACTCAATGCATGCTTTGAGTGTTGTGACCGACATGTAGACGGTGAAAAAGTTGCTTTGTACTGGCAAGGCAAAGATGGACGTAAGGAGCAATATAGCTTTGCTCAACTAAAACAGTGGTCCAGTCAATTTGCCAATTTTCTAAAATCACGAGGTGTACAGGCAGGCGATCGTATTTCGGGTTTATTACCACGAACGCCTGAACTGATCGTGACGATTTTAGCCGCATGGCGAATTGGAGCGGTATATCAACCGCTGTTTACGGCCTTTGGGCCAAAAGCGATTGAGCATCGCATTCAACTTGCACAAAGTAAGTTAGTGGTGACGGATGTGGGCAATCGCAGCAAGCTCGATGAAGTTGAACAATGTCCAGCTATCGTGACCGTTGCTGATGCAGAAGGTTCAGCGCTCAAGGCCAGCGATTTTAATTTTTGGCAGGAGCTGAATCAGCAGTCTGATCAATGCGAATTAGTCATGCGGAATTTGCATGATCCGTTCTTATTGATGTTTACCTCAGGAACCACTGGACCTGCCAAACCGCTCGAAGTTCCACTAAAAGCCTTGATTGCATTTGGTCGCTATATGCAAGATGCGATTGGCTTAACTGAAGATGATGCCTTTTGGAATATTGCTGATCCGGGTTGGGCATATGGTTTGTACTATGCGATTACTGGGCCGTTATTCTTGGGACATGCGACATTGTTCTATGAAGGTGGATTCAGTACAGATAGTTTGTGTCAAATCGTCAAGGATTATCAAATCACCAACTTGGCAGGTGCACCAACGGCCTATCGTATGATGATGGCAGCTGATCCAGCACAAATGGCGCCGTTAAAAGGACAATTCCGTGTGGTCAGTAGTGCAGGTGAGCCGCTGAATCCAGAAGTGATTCGCTGGTTTAAACAAGTTTTAGATGCACCGATTTATGATCATTACGGACAAACTGAAGTGGGTATGGTGGTGTGTAACCATCACGGTTTAAGCCATGAAATACGTGCAGGTGCAGCAGGTTTTCCAAGTCCGGGCTATCGGGTTGCCGTGGTCAATGAGCAAGGCGAAGAGCTTCCGCCAGACACCGCTGGAATTTTAGCGGTGGATATCAGCCAGTCGCCAATGATGTGGTTTGGGGGGTATAAAGAAAGCCGTAAATCACCTTTTGTTGGCAATTATTACTTAACAGGTGACACTGCTGAATTACACAGCGATGGCAGTATGAGTTTTGTGGGACGTAGCGATGATGTGATCACCACATCGGGTTATCGCATCGGTCCATTTGATGTTGAAAGTGCTTTGCTTGAACATGATGCGGTAATTGAAGCTGCGGTGATTGGTGTGCCTGACCCAGATCGTACCGAACTGGTCAAAGCCTTTGTGATTTTAGCGGCAGGCGTACAGTCTACGGTTGCTTTGGCAGAAGAATTAAGCCAATTTGTGAAAAAACGTCTTTCTGCGCATGCATATCCGCGTTTGATTGAGTTTGTCACAGAGTTACCGAAGACGCCGAGTGGTAAAATCCAACGTTTTTTATTGCGTAATCAGGAAATTGCGAAACAACAAGCAAAAGCAGGGTAAGGGAAATAACGATGCAATTTACCGAAGAACAATTGTTAATTCGTGATATGGCGAAAAGCTTCGCCCAAGAACAAATTAAACCGAATGCCAGTGATTGGGATCGAGATGGCACCTTTCCCAAAGCTGCGTTAGCCCAGATGGGGCAGCTTGGTTTTATGGGGATGCTAGTCCCAGAGCAATGGGGTGGGTCAGATACGGGCAATTTGGCTTATGTACTGGCACTCGAAGAAGTCGCAGCAGCAGATGGTGCGACCTCGACCATTATGAGCGTGCATAATTCGGTGGGCTGTGTACCTATTTTAAAGTTTGGTAATGACGAGCAAAAAGAACGCTTTTTAAAGCCCTTAGCTCAAGGCGAAATGATCGGCGCATTTGCTTTAACAGAACCCCATACCGGTTCAGATGCAGCAGCCATCAAAACCCGCGCGGTGAAAGACGGTGATGATTATATTCTCAATGGTGCAAAGCAGTTTATTACTTCTGGTCATAATGCAGGGGTGATTATCGTCTTTGCTGTGACTGACCCAAGCGCAGGTAAAAAGGGTATTAGTGCCTTTCTCGTGCCACGTGATACACCGGGGTATGAGGTCATTCGTGTCGAAGAGAAATTAGGTTTACATGCTTCAGATACCTGTCAAATTGCTTTGACCGATGTGCGTGTGCATAAAAGTTTGATGTTGGGTAAAGAAGGCGAGGGTCTGAAAATTGCACTTGCCAATTTAGAAGGTGGCCGTATCGGGATTGCGGCACAGGCAGTGGGATTAGCACGTGCAGCTTTAGAAGAAGCCACGCACTATGCCAAAGAACGTCTGACATTTGGTAAACCAATTTTCGAGCATCAAGCGATTGCCTTCCGCCTTGCCAGTATGGCAACAGAGATCGAAGCTGCACGACAACTGGTTCATTATGCTGCACGTCTCAAAGAAGCGGGTCAGCCTTGTTTGAATGAAGCATCGATGGCGAAATTATTTGCTTCTGAAATGTCAGAGCGTGTTTGTTCAAGTGCCTTACAGGTCTTTGGTGGTTATGGCTATCTGAAAGATTTTCCAATCGAGCGAATTTATCGTGATGCACGAATTTGTCAGATTTATGAAGGTACTAGCGATATTCAACGTTTAGTGATCGCACGTAGTCTATAAAACTCAAACAAGGATTGAATGATGCAGTGGCAAACTATTTTATTAGAAAAGCGTAATGGTGTTGGGTTAATTACCCTCAATCGTCCTAAAGCTTTAAATGCGCTAAACAGTGAATTGATCAGTGAAGTGAATCAAGCTCTCGACCAACTGGAAAAGGATCGTGAGATTGGTTGTATCGTGTTGGCAGGTTCAGAAAAAGCTTTTGCAGCCGGCGCGGATATTAAGGAAATGGCGCAGCTGAATTTTCCTGATATTTATTTTGATGATTTTTTCCATCTTGCTGATCGTATTGCCCAACGCCGTAAACCTTTGATTGCTGCGGTGAGTGGCTATGCTTTGGGTGGTGGCTGTGAATTGGCACTGATGTGTGACTTTATCTACTGCGCTGATAATGCCAAGTTCGGCTTACCTGAAGTGACTTTGGGCGTAATTCCAGGCATTGGTGGAACACAACGTTTAACCCATGCGATTGGTAAAGCCAAAGCCATGGAAATGTGTTTGACTGCGAGGCAAATGGGTGCTGTCGAAGCAGAGCAAAGCGGTTTAGTTGCACGTGTATTCAACAAAGAAGAGTTACTTGAACAAACCTTACAAGCCGCTGAACAAATTGCGACACGCTCACTTACTGCAAATATGATGTTGAAAGAAACGATTAACCGTGCGTTCGAGGTCAATCTAACCGAAGGATTAAGATTCGAACGACGTATGTTCCATTCTATTTTTGCCACTGCGGACCAAAAAGAAGGCATGCAAGCGTTTGTAGAGAAACGGCAAGCCAATTTTAAAAATAAATAAGAGATCTATAAAAATGAATACAGTACATCACTTAATGATTGAGCAACAAGGTGGTCTGGGCATGATCACATTAGATCGAGTGACACACCTGAATGCATTATCGCTAGAGATGATAGAGGGGATTCAAACTCAACTTGAACTTTGGCGAGATGATGTTGCTATCCAAGCGATTTTAATCAAATCGAACAGCCCGAAAGCCTTTTGTTCAGGAGGCGATATTCGCTATCTGTATGACAGTTATAAACTGGGCACGACAGATCATCAGGGTTATTTTAGTGCTGAATATAAGATGCTTACCACCATACGTGAGTACCAAAAACCTGTTATCGTTCTGCTCGATGGTTATGTGCTTGGTGGTGGTTTTGGCTTAGCGCAAGCCTGCCACATCATTGTGAGTAGTGAAAAATCACGCTTTGCCATGCCTGAAACAGCGATTGGTTTTTTCCCAGATGTCGGTGCTACCCATTTCCTATCGCGTTTGGATGACATAGGTGTGTATATGGCGATTACAGGTGAGCAAATCAGTAGCAGTGATGCACTCTATCTAGATTTGATTGACTACCATGTGCCGAGCGAAAAGCTTCAAGCTTTGCAAGAAGCTTTGGTTGAGGCGTCAAGTTTAAGCAAAGAAGAAATTGAACACGTTATTGCTCAATTTATTACTCGTCCTGCTGAAAGTGAATTAAAGCAATTGGCTGAAGCGATTCGTAAACATTTTGGTTTCCAACATTTAGATGAGATTGAGCAGAGTCTTGCAAATGAACAAGATGAGCATTTAAAAGCATGGGCGGACAAGATGCTCAACATTTTGCAACAGCGTTCATTCAGCGCGAAACAAACCAGTTTGAAACTACAATATTTAGGTCGTGGACTTTCCTTGCAACAGTGTATGCAACTTGAGCGCGATCTACAGGATATTTGGTTTGAGCATGGTGACTTTATTGAAGGCGTGCGTGCACTGATTGTCGATAAAGATAAACAACCACAATGGAAACAAGCCAATCCAGAACTGGAGCAAATATTAGAAAAGCTGAGCTAAATTCACCTGATAAAAATAACAAAAGCTCACAGAACTATAGAGCGTTAAAACGCTTATGGTCAGGGTTGTCCATAAGCGTCAAAGTTAAAACAAAAAGATCTAAATAAGGATAATTGTGATGCAAGCAACAGATGGAAACGGTTCGTCCCCTAAAAAGTCGTCACATCGATTGGCAGGGATTTCTAGCATGGTTGGTACCACCATCGAGTGGTATGACTTTTTTATTTATGGTGCGGCAGCAGCACTGATTTTCAACAAATTGTTTTTTCCTAATCTTGATCCACTGACAGGTGTACTTGCTGCATTTGGTACTTATGCAGTGGGTTTCATCGGACGACCTTTAGGTGGCCTAGTATTTGGTCACTTTGGTGACAAGATCGGGCGTAAGTCCATGTTGTTACTGACTCTAATGTTGATGGGTATTCCCACCGTATTGATTGGATTGTTACCCACTTATGAAACAATCGGCTATTGGGCTGCGATTTGTTTAGTGATCTTGCGCTTTATTCAGGGTATGGCAATGGGTGGTGAGTGGGGCGGCGCAGTGCTGATGGCGGTTGAACATGCACCTGACGGCAAAAAAGGGTTTTGGGGCAGCTTGCCTCAAGCCAGTACCGGTGGTGGTTTAATGTTGGCCTCAATAGCGCTTGGCTTGGTGTCCTTACTGCCCGAACAAGCATTGTTTAGTTGGGGCTGGCGTATTCCATTCCTCGCAAGTATCGTTTTACTGGGTGTAGGATGGTATATCCGTGTCAAAGTGCCTGAATCTCCTGACTTTGAGAAGGTTAAGCAACACGCTGAAAATATTAAAGTTCCTGCTTTAAAAGTCTTTAAACAACATCCAAAACAGCTGATTACGATTATTGTGGCACGTGCTGCTGAAAACGCATGGTTTTATATTGCATCAACATTTACCTTGGCTTATACCACGACCCAATTGGGTATTCCGCGACAAGATATTTTGTTTGCTACCATTTGTGGTGCAGCCGTGATTTTGTTTATGACACCTTTATGTGGACATCTGTCCGATCGGGTTGGTCAACGCAATATGTTTATGTTTGGCTTATGTGTGCTGGCACTGTTTAGCTATCCATTCTTTAGTATGCTCAATACCAAAGACCCCGTACTGGTATGGACTGCGATTGTATTGGCAATTGGTGTGGTGTTCCCGATTATGTATGCGCCACAAGCTCAACTGTTTGCACGTCAGTTCCCTGCTGAAATTCGTTATAGTGGCATCTCGATCTCAGTGCAGTTGGCAGGCGTATTGGGTGGTGGTATTGCACCATTGATTGCAACCAAGTTATTGAGTGTCGGCGGTGGTAATCCATATTTGATTATGATTTATATTGGTTCGATGGCGATGGTTGCAATTATTGCGACAACTTTTATGCCACGCGATCGAATTGCGCAAACTTATCAGCAATCAAATGAACTAGATTTAAAAACGAAGATTACTGATCAATCCTAGTTGTGAAATCTATAGATAAGAAAAAAGCCCTAATCTTTCGACTAGGGCTTTTTAAATTTGACGTCGTAAACGTAATTTGAACTCATGATTACAAGTATGATTTATTGAATTAAACTTTAGTACTAAGAATTGTTTGAGTTTCAAATATGATCGAGATTGCTCAACAGCAAGATTCAAAAGAAATTTTAAATGTTATCAAGCAAAGTATAGAATCTTGCTCTTTAGATCATGATAATAATCAAAATGTTATTGATGAATGGTTATCGAATAAAACTGAAGAAAATATAATTAATTGGATAAACAACTCTTATTCGTATGTGTACAAAAAGGACAATAAGATTGTAGGTTTTATTTTGATGTCTAAAGGTGGAGTCATCCTTCTAAATTATGTTTTACCTGATTATCAAGGCGATGGTATAGGAAGTGCAATGGTTGATTTTATCATTTCTCTTTCTAGTTCTTATCAGATTGATAAAATTAAGCTTGAATCAACGCTCACCGCTAGGAAATTTTATGAAAGCAAAGAGTTTGTGATATTGGAAGAAACATATGAACATGAAAAATTGATAGGTTTTAAAATGGAACGAAGACTCAGTGAGAATTCAATTTAAACAATAAAAAAAAAGCCCTAATCTTTCGACTAGGGCTTTTTAAATTTGGAGCGGGAAACGAGACTCGAACTCGCGACCCCAACCTTGGCAAGGTTATGCTCTACCAACTGAGCTATTCCCGCATATTGAGCAGTTTTTACGAAAACTTACACTTAAAAAAACCAATCTGGAGCGGGAAACGAGACTCGAACTCGCGACCCCAACCTTGGCAAGGTTATGCTCTACCAACTGAGCTATTCCCGCGTGCCAGCTATAATACATTAAGCAAAATAAGGGTCAACAACTTTATGCAGAGAATTGGCTTAATTGCATAAAATAAAAGCATTTTCGTGATCAAAAATAGAAAAAAGCAAAATTTTGCACAAAAGTTTAACCAATCTATGGGTGATGTATACTAATGGGCAATCTAGATCTGACCTTAATAGAGTGACTGATGAACTTAGAACAACAATTGATTGAACGCTTACAAAGCCTTGCCCCAAGTCATCTTGAGGTAATCAATGAATCGGCTGGGCATGGAGGGTATTTTCCAGGGAAAGAGTCCCACTTTAAAGTGATTGTGGTGAGTGAAGCATTTCAAGGCTTACGTTTAGTTCAACGTCATCAGAAAATTTATGCGGTTGCTGCAGAATTAATGAGTCCTGGAAAAATACATGCACTTGCAATTCATGCCTATGTACCAAGTGAGTGGCAAGGACAAGCACCTGCAAGCCCAGACTGTGCACATGCACCTAAACAATAAGGATTGATCATGGACGCACATTTACTGACTAAAATTATTCATATGTCGGCAGTGAGTTTGTTAATCATTGCATTCGTGGCACGTGCTGCTACTTTATTTGTCGGTGTTAAAGACGAACAGCCGAATCCAATAGCACGTAAAAGTTTAGTGGCGATGCAGCATTTATCCTTGACTGTAATTTTGATTACGGGAGTGATTTTATTGGTAATGAAAAACTTTGATGTGCAACCTTGGTTTTATGCCAAAGTTATTTTATTCATCGTGTTATGTTCATCCTTGATCAAAGCTTTTCGTAAAGACGACAGTATTTTACTGGTACAACGCCGTGCAGGTATTATCATCGGTGCAGTTGCTTTGATAGGTACTTTAGGTTTAGTCATGATCAAACCTGTTTTTGCGTAATTGTTGGACATTGTTTTAGTAATTGTTTTGGCTCTAGGTTAAACTGCGTGCAGTTTACAAAAAATATTGTAGAGGGAAATCATGTTAACGCGTGTGGTATTTAACCAAAAAGGTGGTGTGGGGAAATCAAGTATTACAATCAATCTAGCTGCAATTAGCGCTCAACAAGGGCTTAGAACGCTGGTTATTGATCTTGATCCACAAGCAAACTCAAGCCAATACCTTTTGGGTGAAGATGCAACATATTCTGCAGATAAAGCAGCGCTAGAGCCAAATATTGAAAACTTCTTTGAAGATATATTGGGTGCAACCCAACAAAAAAGCTTGATTGGCAATGCCTTAGGTTCAATTCTGAAAGTGCCTCGTGGCAAAGGTCTAGACAGTTATGTACATCGTACATCCTTTGCAAATTTAGATGTGATTCCAGCAAGCCCAAGTTTGGGCACACTAGAACATGCACTAGAAAGTAAACACAAAATCTATAAATTGCGTGATTCGATTCAATCACTGAGCGCGCGTTATGATCGTATTTTTATCGATACTCCACCGGCATTCAATTTCTTTACTTTATCGGCATTGATTGCGGCCGATCGCGTGTTGATTCCATTTGATTGTGATGTATTTTCTAAACGTGCGTTACAAACTTTGATTGAAAATGTGATCGAAACCCAAGATGATCATAATGATCGCCTAGAGATTGAAGGGATTGTGGTCAATCAATATCAATCTCAAGCAAAATTACCACGTGAAGTGGTTCAACAGTTAAAAGATGATGGTTTGCCTGTACTTGAAAGTATGTTGCCACCATCTGTATTGATGAAAGAATCACATCAAAAGAATTTACCGTTGATTCATTTGGCATCTGAACACAAATTGACCCTTGCTTATGTCACTTTGTTCAATGAAATTGAATCGAAGCAATAAGAGAATATTATGAAACGCTTATATTGGATGCCAGTTTTGGCTGTCAGTTTGTTATTGGGTGCTTGTGCATCGACGGTTAAACCCGCTTATGTTTCTCCTACTCAATATCAAGCTTTGAACTGCCAACAATTGCAAGCTGAGTACAATCGTATCCAACACTATATTGATAATGGTGTGCAGACACCAAAACGTACAGGTGTTGGGGTTGGCGTTGGCCTTGGCGGTGGTTGGGGCAAAGGCGGTTGGGGCTTTGGTCCTTCTGTTTCTGTGAATATGGGGCAGTCAATGAATACCAAGAACACTGAATTGGCGAAAGTACTGGGTCAACAAGATGCAATCGTACAAGCCGCCCAATTTAAAGGTTGTCCGATTATTGTGAAACAACGCACAAATTAATTGGTTTTCGTCTATTTATCGCCATGGATGACTGTGGCGATAAAACTAAATATTAGCAAAATGTTTCATATAAAAATAATAAAAATCAAATGTTTATTGTTTATTTAATCCATTGTTTTCTCTTTCAGCCTTTATTGCCCATTGCTTAGCGCTTGTTTGTTAGCCCTAAATTCGTTTATCGTGGCGCCCATGTATGGCTGTTCGGTATATCTATGATTGAGAGTTGGTTTTTTGTTTTGGCGATGCTGGCGGTATTACTTATCCCTGGTCCAACCAATGCTATGCTTGCCAGTGCAACCCACCAACAAGGTGTTCCAAAGACGCTTGTTTTTATCCCCGTGGAATGGTTGGGGTATATTTACGGCATCAGTTTATGGGCGCTATTTATTCATCTCTTTGAACCGATTTGGCCTGCTTTTGATGTGATGCTGCATATTGGCAGCTTATTATATGTACTGTGGATGGCATTTCATCTTTGGAAAAGCTCTCATCTACAGAAACATGATCAACGCCACCAACACATTCGTCCTACTCAACTGTTTGTATCAACCTTAAAAAATCCAAAAACAGTATTGCTCGCTGCAGGAATTTTTCCAACAGAAGCATGGAGCTCTGTTCAAAATGCGGCTATCGTATTTGCGATCTTTAGTTTAATTCTCATTCCGGTTTCAATATTTTGGATGGTGTTTGGACGTGCTTTGTTGACCGGAAGTTTTGCTGGAATTAAAGCCGATCATTTATATAAAGGATCGGCGATGTTATTGATTATTTGTATGTTGCCTATGGTTTTCCGCGTATTTTAAACGCAAAGTGTAGTCATATGCATGATGGCATTAAGGGGTCTTACGTTGGCTTAGCTTTTGACGCACAAAGCCAATTACTCCAGGCAAAATACTAATAATGATGATACCAAAAATTAAATGGGTGAAATTATCTTTGACGATCGGCATGTTGCCAAATAAATAACCTAATGTGATAAATGAAGTAATCCAGCAGAACGCCCCAATCACATTGTAGGTCAGAAAATATTTATAATTCATACTTCCTGCACCTGCTACAAACGGAGCGAAGGTACGTGCAAAAGGCACAAAGCGAGCGAAAATAATGGTTTTTCCGCCATGACGTTCAAAGAACTGTTGGGTTTTCAGTAGGTGTTGTTTGTTAATAAATCTGGAATTGGTTTCAAATACTTTAGGACCAATATAGTGCCCAATATGATAATTAACAGTATCACCTAATACGGCTGCGATAAATAATAAAATACCAAGTACCCATGGATCCATTACACCCGTTGATGCGGCTAATGCACCCGCAGCGAAAAGGAGGCTATCCCCAGGCAAAAAAGGCATGACCACGAAGCCTGTTTCAACGAAGATAATTAAAAATAAAATGGCATATATCCATACGCCATAATTATTAATAAATTCGAGCAAGTGTTGGTCAACGTGTAGAATAAAATCAATGAGTTCCATGAAAATGTTAACGCTATAAATTTGAGCTAAATCCTAGCAGTGCGTAGGTGGAATGTCAGTATAAAAAGCAAGTTAATTGGTAACAGGGGTTGACGTAAAAGAAGGGAGTAGGAGTTGATTTCACTCTTTTGTTTCAAATATAGAACGATGCATTAACTAATATTATGTTTATTGCAAAATTAAACGTATATACACTGTTGCAATGTTAAAAAATAAACAGTGTGGAACCAATTATGTTTAATCCAAATGTTGTTGTCAAAAATATCGTGATGCAAACTGGTGTCGAGAATGTCGTGACTTTGATTGCGCGAATTCTCATGGCATATATCTTTATTGTTGCTGGCTGGGGCAAGCTTACTGCATATAGCGCGACAGCAGGTTATATGGAAGCAATGGGTGTACCTGCTGCCTTATTACCGTTGACCATTCTTGTTGAATTTGGTGGTGGTTTAGCGTTGTTATTTGGTTTCCAAGCGCGCTTTGCTGCCTTTGGTTTAGGTGTATTTAGTATTCTGACCGCTTTTATCTTTCATGGTGCAGATGATCAGGCACAACAAATCAACTTTATGAAGAATTTAGCGATGGCTGGTGGTTTATTTTATTTGATGTTGTATGGTGCTGGGCGTTTGAGCTTAGATCATAAAATAGAAAATTAATCTGTAACCCGCTTAAAATACAAAAAAGGAAGCAAAGCTTCCTTTTTTGTATTGCTTGGGTTTTTATGTTTAAAGCATAAACAAAATTTGCATTTCACCCACCATAAAGCCGAGTACTGCACCGACGACGATTAGTGCCCACTCATCTTCTTTAAAGGCAGGGCGGAGCATGCCTTCAAACTCTTCAGGACTGAGCTTTTGCATACGTTCAACCAAGGTATTCCGTACATTCATAGCATCTTCAGCATAAGATTCTACATAACGCATCGTTTCTGGTAGTTGTTGCAAAATACGTTCAGCAACGTCTGCTTTCAGGTTTTGATATTTCTCACCGCCAATTGCATACACCACTAGTGGGCGAACCACACCAGCTTGTAAATCAATTTCTTGTTTCACATGGCGGCTGACCAATTCAATCACTTTATCAGAATGTGTACCTGAAAAAAGCTCTTCCATCATGTTACGAGAGGTAAGTAATTGTTTAGAAATCAAGGCAGCATAATCTGCAGCAACTTCATTTTGGCGTTTAATGAATAAACCTTGCCATGTAAAGCCCATCACCTTCTTTGGGTGTAGGGGTCTAAACATCATTTGCAAAGCAATCCAATCACTAAAGAAACCGACGAATCCACCAAACAGTGGTAGCATCCAAGGATATTGACCTTGCGTTACGACCCAACAGAACATTTGGATTACACCAATCCCGAAACCAAAAATAAAGCCGACATTGCTAAAGAATTTAAATTCTTGTTTGCCGACTTTCTTAAAGATTTCGTTGAGTAAGCGTTTATCTTTGAGCAGGTTGTTGACCACCATATGTTTAATATCAAAGTACTTAGCCACATCTTTTTGTACTTCGCCCATAATATGTTCAACAATCTCAGGCGCTTTGGCTTGTACACGTTTAATGAGCTTTTGACGCGCAAACTCTGGCATACCTTCCCATAAACCAGGTTGGTATTGTTGTGCAACTTCACGGGTAATGTCTTCTGCCGCCGCCATGAGCGGTTTTTCAATTTCTTGTGCGATGCGTTTTGGATCGAGCCGAGCAAAAATCTCTTCTGGTTTGATCAGCTTTGAGGTCATTAGCTCAACAGCTGTGGTCGCCATTTTTTCAGCTTTGCGTGGAACAATCCCTTGCCACCCAATAGGTAAACCAAGTAATTTAAAGCCTTTAAATTCAAGTGGTGAAAACATCATTTGAACAGCAACGACTTTCGTCACATAGCCAATTAAACCACTGATAAATGGGATGGAAATATATAACCAGAAATTCTGTTGAAAATCCGCAATCATTTCTTGAAACATTATTTTATTGGTCCTTCAAGTCCTAATTGTTGCTTGTCATGAAGCAAGCCATAGATGATAGTGAATATGGTTGGGGTATTGGTCATTCACCAATAATAAAGTTAGGCTTTCAGTCCCCTTTAGTTTCCTTTTTCTCAAGGACATCGAAATCCGTTATTTAGAAGGAAACGATGACGATAATTGAGTACCTTTCCTTGGTAATGCAAATTTTCGCCACATCATCTTAGCACCAATTTTTGTTTTGTGTTGAGCAGAATTCGCTAGAAATGTTGATTTGGCTCTCTTTTTATCGGTTGGCTTGCAAATTTTTAACTTAAATATCAGGGCTAACAGTACGCAATAACTAAAAAAGCAGATAGGTGATGAATTGCGATGCGCCAAAGCGTGAAAAATGTTAGAATATGGCGCTTATTTCATTTGCCATTCTGATTAGCCATGACGACCAATACTCAAATTACTGAAGATCGTATCCTTATCTTGGATTTCGGCTCTCAATATAGCCAGCTCATTGCACGTCGAGTACGTGAAGCAGGTGTCTATTCTGAAATGTATGCATATGATATGTCTGAAGAAGACATCCGTGCATTTAATCCAAACGGGATTATTTTATCAGGTGGACCTGAGAGTGTGCATGAAGAAGGCAGTCCACGTGCACCACAGATCGTATTTGAATTAGGCGTGCCTGTTTTAGGTATTTGCTATGGTTTACAAACCATGTCTGAACAACTGGGCGGAAAAGTAGAGCCGGGTACAGTACATGAGTTTGGTTATGCAGAAGTCGATATTTTGGTGCGTGACCAATTAATCGGAAAATTACAAGATCGTGAGAACCAACTTCATGTATGGATGAGCCATGGCGATAAAGTCAGCGCGATTCCAGAAGGTTTCCAAGTAACAGCAAGTACACCAAGCTGCCCATTTGCTGCGGTGAGCGATGAAAAACGTCGTTTCTACGGCGTGCAGTTCCACCCAGAAGTGACGCATACAGCGAAAGGTGCAGAATTACTTTCGAACTTCGTTCATCAAATCTGTGGTTGTCGTGGTCTTTGGACACCTGAACATATTATCGATTTACGTGTAGAACAGTTACGTGAGCAAATCGGTAATGAAAAAGTTTTATTAGGTTTATCGGGTGGTGTGGACTCATCTGTGGTTGCTGCACTGTTGCATAAAGCGATTGGCGACCAGTTGACTTGTGTATTTGTAGACAATGGTTTACTTCGTTTAAATGAAGGCGATCAAGTGATGCAGATGTTCGCAGATAACATGGGGATCCGTGTGATTCGTGCGGATGCCGAGCAACGTTTCTTGACGGCTTTGGCGGGTGAGGTTGATCCTGAGAAAAAACGTAAAATCATTGGTCGTGAGTTTATCGAAGTATTTGCTGAAGAAGCACGCAAATTAGATGGCGTAAAATTCTTGGCACAAGGTACGATTTACCCTGACGTGATCGAATCTGCTGCAAGCAAACAAGGTAAAGCGCACGTCATCAAATCACACCACAACGTGGGTGGTTTACCAGAAGACTTAGCTTTTGACCTTGTTGAACCATTACGTGACTTGTTCAAAGATGAAGTACGTAAATTGGGTACAACATTAGGCTTGCCGCATAGCATGATTTATCGTCATCCATTCCCAGGTCCAGGTTTGGGCGTGCGTATCTTGGGTGAAGTGAAGAAAGAATATGCTGATATTCTTCGTCTTGCAGATGACATCTTTATGCAAGAGCTTCGTGCAAGCGGTTGGTATGACAAGACTGCACAAGCATTTGCTGTATTCCAACCTGTGAAATCAGTGGGTGTTGTGGGTGACGGTCGCCGTTATGCATGGGTGATTGCACTTCGTGCCGTTGAGACTGTTGACTTTATGACAGCGCGTTTCGCTCACTTGCCATACGAGTTGGTTGATAAGATCTCTACCCGTATCATGAATGAAATCAAAGATGTTTCACGTGTGGTATATGACGTATCATCTAAGCCACCAGCGACGATTGAATGGGAGTGATTCAGGGATTGCCTGAATTACGCCAAGAGCTATGCACGCGGTAGTAGAATTTCAAAATGCAACGCATATTGCCGATTTTACGCCATTAATGAGTTTTAAAGTGAAACTTTAAAACGAAGTGCAAGACGCTCGTGGTAGTAGAGATTGCTAATTCTCATCAAGAAAAGCCGACTTTTCCAAGTCGGCTTTTCAGTATCTATAAATAAATTTTGAAGTATTCAATGAGTTTTAATTTTCTGATAATTCAAATTATGAAACTTTAAGAAAGCATTCAGTAGTGCTTGCATTGATGCTGCTGCAATATCTGTATCAATTGAAACTCCCCAATATGCTTTTCCCGTAGAGTCTATACAATGAATATAGCTAATTGATCGGCTATTGGTATGTTTACCTAGAGTATGTTCATAATATTCGGCAATTGTAATTTGATAGGGCCATTCCAGATTTAAAGCTTTGACCGACGCAGATAGTAATCCATTCCCATATCCTGAAATCTGTAAAAGTTCTCCTTCTACGTCAATAGACATTTCGATCTTATACACATCCTCTAGTTTATATGATTGATAATTTATGAGTTTAAATTCCCTTTGATTCGAGCTGACGCCATATTCCTCGCGAAATAAAGCCCATATTTCAGCATGAGTTAGTTCTCTATTATTTTTATCAGTTACCTTTTGTACAATCTGACTAAAATCTTTTTGCAAGTTTTTCGGTAAATTTATACCGTGATTTTGCTGTAGTATCCAAGCCGCCCCACTTTTTCCAGACTGGCTATTGACACGGATAACAGCTTCATAATTAGACCCTAAATCAGCTGGATCTATAGGCAAATAAGGAATCTCCCAGAAAGGATGATCTTGAGTATCTCTGGCTTTAAAACCTTTTTTAATTGCATCTTGATGACTTCCTGAAAAAGCTGTAAACACTAATTCACCAACATAAGGATGGCGGGGATGTATCGGCAATTCATTACATTCCTTGACAACTTCTGCAACGTTTTTGATATCAGAAAAATCAAGTTCAGGAGAAATTCCTTGTGTATACATATTTAAAGCTATATTAACGAGATCAACATTACCTGTACGTTCACCATTACCAAATAAACAGCCTTCCACTCGATCTGCCCCTGCGAGTAAAGCCAATTCAGCCGTTGCCACACCTGTGCCTCGATCATTGTGTGGATGAATACTGATACAAACGAGCTCTCGCTTAGAAAAGTGTTTACAGAAATATTCAACTTGATCTGCAAAAATATTTGGCATACTTACTTCCACTGTTGTGGGTAAGTTAATAATCATAGGGTTTTGGGGGGTAGGATCCCAAGCTTCAGCAACAGCTTCACAAATCTCCAGAGCAAACTCAATTTCTGTAAAGCAAAAGGTTTCTGGAGAATATTGATAGGTCCATTTTGTTTCTGGATACTTTAGACATAAAGACTTAATTTGTTTTGTTGAACTAACGGCTAGCTCAATAATTTCCTGTTTAGATTTTTGGAAAACTATTCTCCGAAATACTTCGGCGGTTGCATTGTAAATATGAATAATCGCTTGCTTCACCCCAATTAAAGACTCAAAAGTTCTTTCAATTAAATCTGATCTGGCTTGGGTCATAACTTGAATAGAAACATCATTTGGAATCATATTTTGTTCAATAAGATATCGAACAAAATTAAAATCAGTTTCTGAAGCAGCGGGAAATGCTACTTCTATTTGCTTAAAGCCGCTTTCAATTAGTAATTTAAAGAATTTTAGCTTTCTATCATGATCCATTGGGTTGGCTAATGCTTGATTGCCATCTCTTAAATCTGTAGAGCACCAAATTGGTGGATGAGTAATTTTGCTACTGGGCCAAGTTCTTTCAGGAAAATCTAAAAATTTAAAGGCACGATATTTATTTTGAGGATGACTTAACATGATGCTTTCTCTATATTTCACTGCTATCATCATGAGTCATTGATTTGTGGTGTTCCTTCGACTAAAAGACAAATACTATCGAGGAAGAGACAATATTCATTTGGATTTTTTCTTTAAATATTCTGTTGGTGTCATTCCCATTTCTCTTTTGAACATATAGGAAAAGGCACTAGGACTTTCATAACCTAGATCTAAGGCAGTATTTAATATAGGTTTTTTCATTTCTAAATCAGTCAATGCTTGTAATAATTTTGCCTGCCGAAGCCATACACTAAAACTCATGTTTAACTCTTTTTGAAATAGTCTTGAAAGTGTTTTGGTGCTTAAATGGTATTGTAATGCAATATTTTTTAAATTATTTACAATAGACAGATCTGCTTTAATATTCTGACAAATTTCTTTGAGTACCTGAGATTGTGCTTCTGGTAACTGAAAGGGGATTTCTTCTAGAAATCTTAATTCATCTAAAATGAGTTCTAAAAGCCGTTCATTTCTTGTATGAGGTAAGATGTCATCCTTAATCTCTACAGCTTGATTAATCAATTCTGAAAGTAGTCTTGGGATAGCCACAACGCAGCATTGAGTGTTGAAGTCTGCACGAGCAAAGGGATCTACGAATATTCCTCTCGCTTCAACTTCACCAAATATAGTAATTGAATGCTCTTTGTTTTCAGGAATCCAAATTCCTTTAGATGGTGGAATTACCCAAATACCTTCAGCCGTTTGAACATGAATGACCCCAGAAAGTGTATGCAATAATTGGATGCGATCATGTTGGTGAGTTACCTCCATATGCCCATCGGCGTATGACTGTGCATATGCGTAAATAGAATAATTTAATTGACCATGGGAATAATGCACTGTGTTTTTATTCCTTTAAGTATTAAAAAAGTTTTTTTATATTCTGCATGATTATGAATATTTAATAATACAAAAAGTTATATGTTTAATTGTTATTCATTAAGTCTTAAGAAGAGGATATTAAAATAACTCATTGTTAATAAATATAAATTTTAAAAGATGAATTTTACTCACTTTTCTATGAAACTAAATCATTTTTATTCATGTTGTGAATCAGGTATAAATCTCCTCATAAAGAAATTCAAGTTTTATCTCGGAATTAGGGTGCAGATCACAATGAGTAAAGAATTTAAATTTACGATTAAAAGTATTCGTTTCGATGAAAACTATCGTCCTTCAGACAATACACGCATTACCACCAACTTTGCGAATTTGGCTAGAGGACAAGGTCGTCAAGAGAACTTACGCAACACGTTAAAAATGATTGATAATCGTTTTAATGCCCTAGCTCATTGGGATAACCCGAATAGTGATCGCTATTCTGTGGAACTCGAAATCATTTCTGTTGAGATGAATCTTGATGCTGAAAGTCGTACCAATGCACTACCTTTAATTGAAATATTGAAAACCAATATTGTCGATAAAACGACAAATGAACGTATTGAAGGTATTGTTGGGAATAATTTTTCTTCTTACGTACGCGATTATGACTTTAGTGTGTTGTTATTAGATCACAATAAAAATCAGTCTGAATTTAGTACACCAGAAAACTTTGGTGAGTTGCATGGCAATCTCTTCAAAAGTTTCGTCAACTCAGAAGTTTACCGAGCTAGCTTTAAAAAAGCGCCAGTGATTTGTTTAAGTGTTTCAACAAGTAAAGTCTATCATCGTACTGAGAATCAGCATCCGATTTTAGGTGTGGAATACAAGCAAGAGGAATACTCGTTAACCGATGAGTATTTCCAAAAAATGGGCTTAAAAGTTCGTTATTTTATGCCACCAAATAGTGTTGCACCTTTGGCATTCTATTTTACAGGTGATTTACTAGGTGATTATACCAATCTTGAATTGATCAGCACGATTAGCACGATGGAAACCTTCCAAAAGATTTATCGTCCTGAAATTTACAATGCCAATTCTGCAGCAGGCAAATTTTATCAACCTAGCTTAAAGCATCAAGATTATTCACTCACTCGAATCGTGTATGACCGAGAAGAGCGTAGCCGACTTGCGATTGAACAAGGGAAATTTGTTGAAGAACAATTTATCAAGCCATACCAAACAATTCTTGAGCAGTGGTCTGCAAATTACGCACTTTAATTTAACAAAGATATAAGGTCATTTACGATGAAAAGATTATTACCAACCTCAACTGCAGGCAGCTTACCTAAACCGTCTTGGCTTGCAGAGCCTGAAAAGCTTTGGTCGCCTTGGAAATTAGAAAATGAAGGATTGCTTGAAGGCAAAAAAGATGCGCTACGCTTATCTTTGCATGAACAACAACTTGCTGGCATTGATATTGTCAGCGATGGTGAACAAACTCGCCAACATTTTGTGACCACATTTATTGAACACTTAAATGGTGTAGATTTTGAGAAACGCGAAACTGTTCGAATTCGTGATCGTTATGATGCAAGCGTACCATCTGTTGTCGGCGCAGTGTCTCGTCAAAAGCCAGTATTTGTTGAAGATGCCAAATTCCTTCGTCAGCAAACTGATCAACCGATTAAATGGGCGTTACCAGGCCCAATGACCATGATTGATACACTATATGATGGTCACTACAAGAGCCGTGAAAAACTTGCTTGGGAATTTGCCAAGATTCTGAACCAAGAAGCGAGAGAGCTAGAGGCTGCAGGTGTTGATATCATTCAGTTTGACGAGCCAGCATTTAATGTCTTCTTCGATGAAGTAAATGACTGGGGTATTGCGACTTTAGAACGTGCCATTGAAGGTCTAAAATGTGAAACTGCGGTCCACATTTGCTATGGTTATGGCATTAAAGCCAATACCGACTGGAAAAAAACATTGGGATCAGAATGGCGTCAATATGAAGAGACCTTTCCAAAACTGCAAGCCTCTAATATTGATCTCATCTCGCTAGAGTGTCATAACTCTCGTGTGCCAATCGATTTACTTGAATTGATTCGCGGTAAAAAAGTTATGGTTGGAGCGATTGATGTAGCAACTAACCAGATTGAAACACCTGAAGAAGTTGCTGATACGCTCCGTAAAGCGTTGCAGTTTGTTGATTCTGATAAGCTTTATCCTTGCACAAACTGTGGTATGGCACCTCTTTCTCGTGAAGTTGCGCGCGGCAAGTTAAATGCTTTAAGTGCAGGTGCAGAAATTGTTCGTAGAGAACTCACGGGTTTTGATCTTACTGCCTAATATTTATCAGTAGAGTGAGTAAAGGGTTACTTTTGAAGGTCGTTGATCATCAATAGGTAACCCTCATTTTACTTAATATCTAGTTCATTTAGAGCGAATCTCGATATAGTCCCTTCCTGATGGATTTGGGGGGGGAGAGCAAAACGAATTGGAAAAGGTACGGTTCAATTTAGGAATAATGTCATGGTTCAAGCAACAGACTTTAGAAATGCAATGTCGTTACTCACAAGTGCAGTCAGTGTAGTGACTACGGCAGGTTTGTCTGGTCGATATGGCTTCACAGCATCTGCTGTATGTAGTGTTACGGATACACCACCGACATTATTGGTTTGCATGAATCAAGCATCGAGTTCGCACGTGCATTTTGTGGAAAATAAAATTCTTACCGTAAATGTTTTAGGGGCACAACATGAGCATATTTCCAAAGTATTTTCGTCTAAGTTGAGTCCAGAAGAGCGTTTTAAGCATGGTATTTGGACCGAGTTAGAAACAGGTGCACCTGTGCTCAATGATGCTTTGGTAAGTTTTGATTGTGAATTGGATCAAGTGCAACAAGTTGGAACACATACGATTTTTATTTGCCGTATTGTGGCGATTCAGCAAAGTCAGCAGGATCAAAGTTTGGTTTATTTTAATCGTGCTTATCATCAAGTTGGGCAGATGGAGGTTGTGTAAAACAGCAGCTGAATGATCATCTTACTCATTTTAATTTTGTGATTCTTTCTTCAGATAAAAATTCTTCTATGCTAAAAAAATACTAAAAACAGCATGTCAAACCAGTGAGTTTATGAAAAACTTAAAGCAATATGTGAAGAAAACAGTGTGATCTTCATCAACATGGAACTGAGAAGTTAAAAATTGAAATTCAAAAAGCTACCTGCTAAATATGCGGTGTGGATCGTACCTTTTTTATTATCGGCTTTAATGAGTGGAACCATATCATTCATTAACTTGTCGATGAATTTGGGCTTTCCACCTGGATTTATTGCAAAATGGTTGACCACGTGGATGTTATCTTGGGCGATTGCCTATCCAACAGTATTGGTATTTTTGCCACTGGTTCGACGTTTAACTGCATTATTTGTTGATATTCCGCCACACTAACTGCAATGGCGTAAATCATAGTGAAAACAGATCATGATTGTCTCATGAATAGCACTCAGCGTATTACCAAAAGACTATATTGAGTTGTGTGTGTATTGCTAAGATCAATAAAACAACTCATTGCAATAGCATAGGTAAAAGAGAGCGAAATCATGAGCAATAATAACGATTATGATATTTCTGATTCAAAAGACTGTGAAACTTATATCAATCAATTTATCCAAGAATTTACGATTCGATCAGCAGAAATTGGCAAGGGAACGATTATTAAGCGTGCGTTACCCAGTCGTCAAAAGCGTTTAGTTGGTGCGTGGTGTTTTCTTGATCACGCGGGTCCTGTGAGCTTTCCAGCAGGTGATGGTTTAGATGTGGGGCCACATCCGCATATTGGTTTGCAGACGTTTACATGGATGATTGAAGGCACCATGATGCATACCGATAGTCTGGGTTCTAAGCAACTGATTCGTCCCAAGCAAGTCAACTTAATGACGGCTGGACGTGGTATTTCTCATACTGAAGTTGCACCGGCAACCGAAACTAAAATGCATGCAGCACAGTTATGGATTGCTTTGCCTGATGATAAGCGCAATATGGAGCCTAATTTTCAGCACTATCCAGAGTTGCCTATCGTTGTTCAAGATCAGGTTGAGTTTACGGTATTGGTGGGTGAGTTCCTGAATACACTTTCACCTGTTGAGGTACATACACCTTTGGTTGGCGTGGATTTAACGGCTCAGGCAAATACCAAAACCCGAATTCCGCTCAATCCAAATTTTGAATATGCCTTTATGGCACTAGAAGGTACAGCCAGAGTCAATGGACATGAGCTAAACACAGATAACATGGTGGTGTTAGAAACAGGATTAACTGAAATAGAAGTTGAGTTAACCCAAGGTCATCGTGTTCTGTTAATTGGTGGAGAGCCATTTGAGTCGCCAATTTTGTTATGGTGGAATTTTGTCGGACGTACCATGGATGATCTAAAGCAAGCGCGTGAAGATTGGGTAAATCATCATACTCGTTTTGGTGAAATCCCTGACTATCAAGGTAAGCGTTTAGAGGCACCAGCATTACCAGATCAAATGAGGGCTTCGAAATGAGTGTGATTGCAACCGCAAAAGTACAGGCTTTGGCTACGCCATGGCAAGGTCAGGTAAGTAGCGGAACACATCAATTTCTTACCGATAAACCTGAAACCGCAGGTGGGCATGATACTGGGCCTGCACCGTATGATTTTCTGACAGCTAGTTTGGCATCATGTACGATGATTACTTTGCGGATGTATGCCAATCACAAGGGAATTGAACTCGGTGACTTTTCGGTTGAAGTTGATTTTCATACCAATCGTGAGCAACAGGAGAGGATTGAGCGTCGGGTAATATTTACCCAGTCGGTTTCACATGATTTAAAAGAAAAGATTTTGAATGTTTGTAGTAAAACACCAGTGACTAAAACTTTGTTACGCAGTTTAGACATACAGACCGTGATTCTTTAACATGATAATGCTATTGTGCTTGGGCAAAATATAATTCTAAACGCAACCGTGAGAGGGATTAATAATAGCGGTTGCGTACACATGGCAGGCATAAAAATGATCACCTTACATTATCTGCAATGCTCACGTTCATTTCGAATACTCTGGGCATTAGAGGAGCTTGGTATGGATTACCAAGTTGAATATTATCAAAGGTCTTCTAACTACACCGCTCCAGAGAGCCTTAAGCAGATTCATCCGTTAGGTAAGGCTCCGATTTTGGTTGATGGTACACAGGTCATTGTGGAGTCTGCCGTGATTTTGGAGTATTTACAGCAATCTTATGACAAGCAGCAACAGTTTAAGCCACAACAGAGTCGAGATCAGCACCAATATTTGTATTGGATGCATTATGCTGAAGGTTCTTTGATGCCTTTATTGGTGATGACTTTGGTCATGAATAATGTCAGTAAACATGTCCCTTGGGTGATTAGACCACTTGCAGAGAAAATCACGGATGGTATTAAAGCGGGCTTTGTGCGTCCACGTGTCAAAGAGCATATCCTTTATCTAGAGGATTATTTGGCAGAGCATGATTATTTTGCAGGAGCGTTTTCTTTTGTTGATATTCAAATGGCATTTCCATTAATGGCACTACAAAAGCGTTTACACGGTAAATATCCAAATATACAAGCTTTTGTTCAACGGGTTCAGGAGCGTGCAGCTTTTCAGCGCGCTGAGCAGAAAAGTTTAGATTCCGAATGTGTTTAAGAGACATCCATTAAAAAAAGGAACGAGTTATCGTTCCTTTTTTGTGTTGAATGTATCGAATTAACGTTTAATGACGATAGAGTCAATCCCACTGTGTTGCAAGGTTTGTTGTGCGGCAAGAGCAGCTTCTTGACTATCATAAGGACCTGAAATGACCCGATACCACGTTTGACCATTTTCAACACTTCTCACCACATCCGCAGATAAACCATTCAGAATGATCTCTGCACGACGGGCATCTGCACTGTCAGGATCTGGATAGCTACGAACCTGTAGAATGTAGGTCGGTGCAGTAGGTTGAGTTTGTTCACTGGCAATGATACCGCCCTCGGTTTCCTCTGTTGTGGTCGCTTCAACTCGAGGTGATTCGATAATCACAACATTACCTTGCTGTTTGGTTTCTGGTACAGCTTGTTCAGGAATAGGAGTGACTTGCTGTTGTGGAAGTAAGTCGTAAAAGCGGTAGTCTTTATTGGTATTTTCTTCTTGATAATGTTCAGATGTGATCTGATTTTTAGCTGGAACGGGTTGCCATGGTTTCCACAACATCAGCATGACGATCACACATAAGATTGCAAGAATTGCAACAAGCATACCCAACCACTTTGGAATCAGTGGCTTTTTAGGTTTGTTTGGTCGTTCAGATACACCACGTTGCGTTTTTCCAAACACCGGAGATTCCTCTTAATCTTAAGGGGCTGTTTATATTCAGCCATGCTTTGTGTTATTGGCTAGAACTACTCAAACGATATGGAGCACCAAGAATAGCGATCCATTGTCGAGCTTATATATTTGTAGCTTGAATCTTGAAAGAAACAAAGCATTATCTTTAAAAATAATGCTTTGTTTGTCCGATATCAATCAAGGTTTTGTCATTATTTTGCTTACATCTTTGCTGCGAGCATATGAGCCATATCGGGCACAAGGTCTTGCGACAATGCAAAGTGTTACTTTGCTTACATTGCCTCAGGAGCGGACACACCCAATAATTCTAAACCATTACGCAATACTTGCTGTACGTTGATTGAAAGTAATAAACGTGCTTGAGATAGTGGAATATTTGCTTCATCAACAAATTTAACGCCATCTTGTGCATACCATCCATGAAACAGCGCAGCAAGATCTTTTAAGTAGTTGCCAATTTGATGTGGTTCACAGACATTCGCAGCACGAATTACGATTTCAGGGTAAGCTGCTAATTTAGCTAAAATTTCTGTTTCAGCATCCAATGTTAATAGGTTAGCAACTTGGCGTGCAGATGCGACGTCAAATGTAATGCCTTTCTCTTTAGCACGGTTCACAATACTGTTTACACGCGCATGCGCATATTGAATGTAATACACCGCATTGTCTTTGCTTTGCGAAACAGCAAGATCTAAATCAAAGTCGATATGTTGCTCAGATTTACGCATGACATAGTAGAAACGAGCTGCATCGTTACCAACTTCCTTGCGTAAGTCACGTAAGGTTACGAACTGGCCTGAACGAGATGACATTTGTACCATTTCACCACCGCGCCATAAACTCACGAACTGAACCAAAAGTACGGTCAGTTTCTTCGAGTCATAACCCATCGCATCAATTGCTGCTTTCACACGTGAAATATAGCCGTGGTGGTCAGAACCCCAGATATCGATCAGGTCGGTATAGCCACGTTGTAACTTATTCAGATGGTAAGCAATGTCCGAGGCAAAATAAGTGGTTTGACCATTACGACGTTTTACAACACGATCTTTTTCATCGCCAAATTCAGTCGATTTAAACCAGATATTACCTTCTTTTTCATAGAGGTAGCCGCGCTGATCAAGAGTTGCTAATGCTTCATCAATTTTTTCTGTTAAAGATGCTTCACTGAACCACTCATCAAAAGTCACACCAAAATCAGCAAGGTCATCTTTAATGTCGTCTAAAATGGCATGTAGCGCTGCTTGATGGAAAACGCGATAGCCTTCGCCTAATTGTTGTTGTGAGTTGGCAATTAGCCCATCGATATGTTTTTCTTTGTCGCCAGATAGCACAACCTTATTGCCCTCGGCATCTAATGCTTCAGCGTATTGTACGTCTTCTGGCACATCTTTATAGATGTCTGCTACTTCACGAACATAGGCATTGCCATCTTTATTAATAATTTCTTGTGCAATTTCTTTGACATAGTCGCCTTGATAGGCATTTTTAGGGAATACCAGTGTTTGTCCCGTCAATTCTAAATAACGGAGATAGGTTGAAGTCGCCAAAATATCCATTTGACGACCAGCGTCGTTGACGTAGTATTCGCGATCAACTTTTGCCCCAGTTGCTTCCAATAAGTTCGCAACAGTCATGCCATAGGCAGCTCCACGTCCATGGCCGACATGTAAGCTTGACGTTGGATTAGCAGAGACGAATTCAACCTGAATTTTCTTGGCTGCATTGACTTGGCTACGTCCATATTGATCTTTTTGCGCTTCAATCTGATCAAGTACAGCAAAACGTTGATCTGCGTTTAAGAAAAAGTTAATAAAACCAGGACCTGCAATTTCTGCTTTGCTGATGTCTGCAACCTCAGGTAGTGCTGCTAATATCTTTTCAGCAAGATCACGAGGCTTCATGCCTGCTGCTTTAGAGCCGATCATCGCAATATTCGAAGCAAAGTCTCCGTGACTTCGGTCTTTAGTACGGGTTAAATGGCTCGTGTTGGTCCAATCTGAAGGAAGTACGCCTTGTTGTTGCAGGGTGTGTACCGCATGATCGAGAGCTGCTTGTATTGCCGTATTCATAGTTACCGAAATAAATGTCGCGGAAAAACGCTAAATATAGCAAATTTTGCAGCTTTAAGGGGAGAGGGATTTGTGAGGATTTAAGATATTCCTATAAATCTTTTTTTGTTCGGATTTCATCACATGAGAAAAAAGATGCTATGTCACTGCATTGACATAGCATCTGGTCATTCAGACTTCTAGAATTTCAGCTAACAGTTCATCACTAGGTGCAAAATAATAAGCACCATCTACCGCAGTGGTGAAGTGTAATAGACGATCATGGATACCATCTCCAGTGGTACCAAACATGCGTTTTAACATTTCATCAATGATGTTTAAGTTGTTGGTATATGCGACGAAGAAAAGGCCTTGTTCACCCTTGCCATCACCATAAGGTAGGCTATGACGTAAAATTTCCATTTCTTCGCCAGCATCATCTTCGACAACAGTACGAGCAACATGTGCATTTTCAGGCTTTACATCGTCATCAAGTTCGATTGATTCGAGTTTCGTCCGCCCAATCACATGTTCTTGTGCATCAACTTTGAGTTGGTGCCATTTGGCTAAATCGTGGACATAGCGTTGTGCAAAAATAAAACTACCATCCGCAAATACACCTGCTGAATCTGGGATGAGGGTTGCTTCTGCACGGTCTTCGGGGAATTGTGGGTTTTCCGTGCCATCAATAAAGCCAGTCAAATCACGACCATCAAATTGGCGGAAACAAGCGCGCTCATCGAGGACCTCAACTTTATCTTGTATACCTGTAAAGAAGGCTTGGCTCATTGCAAAGCATAGATCCGCACGGGCGCTGGCAATATGAATAAATACATCCGCAGGCACGACAGGCATATTAAATGCCCCTTGTTCAGGATTAAGTTGTTTAAAACCTGCGGGTGTTTCTGCGTAGAGTTTTGCCCAAAGTTCAGGACCAAAGGCAATTGCTGTTTTAATTTGACCATTTGGATGTTGGCTAATCAGGCGATCACGAGTTGAAAGTAGAGCATCAATCTGTTGTTTTAATTCAAGAATAGTTAAATCTTTTAAGCGCAAAACAATAAAACGGGCATGATCAGATGGTAGTGGAAGAATGACAGATTGAGCAGTCATTAAAAACTCCTTCATTATTTTTAAAGGTCGGAAAATAAATCATTGTGCCTGATGTTGATTGAGCTTAAAAGTTTATTTGCTCAGTTTTATGGTCTTACCACATAAGATCATGGCAAAATAAAAACGGTATAATTCCACTTTTTATGTTGCCGTGTTGCTATGTCTTTACAAGTCTGGTTTGCGTTTATGTTGGCCTGTTGGGTGATTAGTATTTCACCTGGTGCGGGAGCAATTGTCTCCATGTCGAGTGGCTTAAATCATGGGTTTAAGCACGGGTATTGGAATGTGATAGGGTTGCAAATTGCATTGCTGCTTCAAATTATGATTGTTGCTGCGGGTGTCGGTGTATTGTTTGCGACAACACCTTGGGCGTTTCAGATGGTGAAATGGTTCGGCGTAGCCTACTTACTTTACTTGGCGTATCAACAGTGGACAGCACCCATTCAAGCCATTGAGATTGAAAAAGAATACATCCACAAATCTGCTTCTGCTTTGATGTTTAAAGGATTTGTGGTCAATATGAGTAATCCCAAAGCGATTGTATTTTTATTGGCGGTGTTGCCGCAGTTTTTGGACTTAGGGCGACCACAGTGGTTGCAATATTTGATTATGGCGATCACCATGGTGACAATCGATTTGATTGTGATGGCGGGTTATACAGGGTTAGCTTCAAAAGTATTGAGATTATTGCGATCGCCAAAACAGCAGAAATATTTAAATCGAAGCTTCGCGATGATGTTTAGCTGTGCTGCATTGCTACTTGGCGCAATCCAGCAATCCAATTAAAAAATGCGGATTAGCTTGTCTGTGACGATCTATTAAATTTTTGAAGCATAAAAATCACGGCGAAGATCAGCGCCATAAATAAGACAATACTTAAGCCGGTCGCGATATTTAATGCTGCACTTGACCATAAGCCAACTGTAATACCCAATTGTGCGAGCAAGAATGCCCAAAGCACCATTTGTTTAGGCGAGTGAGCAAGAAGACGTGCGCTCAATGCTGGGATGACCAATAACGCACCCATGAGTAATGAGCCTACAGCGCGCAGCGCTAAGACCGTAAACAAAGCCAGAAGCAACATAAAAATTAGGCGTTGCCAATTGGCATTGATTCCTTCGCTCATCGCGATATCTGGATCAATTGCGATTTGGATTTGTGCAGACCATGAACGATATAAGACCACCAACGCGATCATAATGACTACCGCAAAAATAGGTAAGTCTGACCATTCAATACTGAGTAGATCGCCAAACAAATAGCTTAATAACTCTGGTCTTAGGCTTGGGACTTGTTGAATAAGTAGTAAGCCAGCACAGAGAAGTGTGGCTGAACACAACGCCAGCAATGCATCATTAGGTAGCCGAGAATCATGAAGAACCCATAAGATGGCAACTAACAATAGCGCTAAAAAACCAACGCCTAACCAAAAAGGAAGACCCAAAATTCCTGCGATTGCGACCCCAAGCAACGTACCGTGAGCCATCGTATCTGCAAAGAAAGACATTCTGCGCCATAGCATCAGACAGCCAAGAGGTGCGGTCAAGAACACCAGTAATGTTCCCATAATCCAAGCGGGTAATAGCAGTTGTAACCATTCCATCATGGCTTAGACCTTTGGTTCAGGATGAATATGGGGGCGAGGGTCATGCGCACATGGCTCAGCATGATCACTATGCACACAGTGGTTATGGTGGTGCTGGTAAAACATTCGCTGCGTCCCAAATATAGCTTGATACTCAGGATGTTGTTGGATACTTTCAGGTAAGCCACTACAACAAATATGTTTATTTAAACAAACCACACGATGTGTTCCTTGCATCACCCATTGTAAGTCATGTGAAACCATCAGTACTGCACAGTCGTAGCGTTCAGGTAGGCTGCGAACATATTCATACAACTCTGCTTCGGATTGGATATCCAAACCTTGCATTGGCTCATCTAGAATGAGAATGTCAGGTTGACGTAATAATGCACGAGCAAGCAGAACACGCTGACGCTCACCTCCAGACAATTGTTGGACTCTAGATTCTTGTAATTTCGAGATGCCAGTATCGTGGATAATTTCTTGACGAAGACGTTTCTCACAAAACTCTAAATCTAATAGGTCTTGGACGCGAAGCGGCAAGCTCGCAGATGGATTGAATTTTTGTGGGACATAAGCCATTTTTAATTTTTTTGAAAAACGAACTTTGCCTTGATTGGGAGACATGATGCCCAGTAGCACTTTAATGAGCGTTGATTTGCCTGCGCCATTTGGACCAATAAGCGTGACAATCTCTTTGGCATTTAAGTCAAAATCAACATTTCTCAGAATCTCTCGTTCATCACGCTGAACAGAGATATTCTCCAGCTGGATGAGTGGAGTTGTTAGGGTGCTGTGCTGCACTGATGACATTTCCCAGAAATTTCAATGATACTGTGCTGAGCTGTAAATTGATCAGAAGCTGCCAATTGATCAAGTTGTTGTATTAGTCCTTGAGCAGATGCTTCTTTGACCATGTGACATTCTGTACAGATCAGGAATGCGGCTTGATGTCCTTCACGTGGATGGCAACAAGGTATGTAGGCATTAATTGAGGTGAGACGGTGAATTAAGCCTTTTTCCAACAAAAAGTCGAGTGTGCGATATACCGTTGGGGGAGCAGCGGGGCGATCCGCTTGACCTTTTAATTTTGCCAATAAGTCGTAGGCACCCATTGGCGCAGATGCATTTAAAATGAGTTCAAGGACTTCTTTGCGTAAAGGTGTGAGTCGTGCGCCAGCTGCAGTGCATAGTAACTCTGCTTCAACAAGTCGCGCTTTAATATCATGATGACCATGGACACCGTGTAAAGCATTGTCATGTTCATGTGAACAAGAACTCATAAATGGACCTCGTTATTTGCCTAGGGTCAATTAATACTTATTCAAAATCTGAACGAATGGCAAAATTTTGCTACATTCATACTATATCTAGTCGAGTAGATATTTGAGGGAAGTATCAATAGACTCTACATCATACCATGCAATTCATTGAGAACTAACTATATAAGTCATACTTACGATGGAAGCAGGTATGAATATAGAAAATAGACATAGGCATTTTTGAACTTTTGTTATATTATAACATGCTTTGCTAGGTTGAGTAGTGTTGTAATGTTGCGCCTTATTTTATTCGTCACGTTTTCCTTAATAAGTACATGGGGCTGGACGCAAAGTTTGGTGGTGTCAACACAGCCAATTTATTTGATTGCAAAAGAAGTAACCAATGGTGTTGAATCGCCTGTTCTTTTATTAAGTGATCAAACGGGACATGATGTCCACTTGACTCCTGCGCATCGTAAAATTATTCAGGATGCATCTTTGGTGGTGTGGTTGGGTAAGGCACATGAAGCACCATTAGATAAGTTACTAAGTCAAAATAGAAAAGCCATTTCACTTTTAGATGCTGGTATTTTGACAATTTTGCCACAACGTAGTCTTCGTGGCACGTCACTTGAAAACACAATAGATAGTCATGTTTGGTTGGAGCCTAATAACGCCGTTCGAATTGCGTTTTTCATTGCTGCATTACGCTCGCAACAGTATCCAGAAAACAAGGCAAAATATACGGCTAATGCAAGAGAGTTCGCACAGCAAATGCGACAAACAGCGCAACAATATGAAAGTAGTCATAAGTCAAAACCATATTGGTCTTATCATGATGCATATCAGTATTTAGAGAGAGCACTGAATTTGAAATTTGCAGGTGCTTTGACTGATGATCCACACATTGCACCTACCGCCGCGCAGATTAAGTATTTGAATGACAATCGTCCAAAAACACAGATGTGTTTGTTGGCTGAAATTTCAGCGAATCAAAATGTCTATCGCAGATTAAATCCTGTCATTTTTGAAACTGTGGATGAAAGCATGAACGGTGAGGACAATTTTATTACTGCTTGGAAAAAATTGGCTTCAAAAACTGATAAATGCGTGATAAGTGTTCAAAATTGATTAAAAAAATAAAAATGCGTTGACTCTATCGTCAGAAAATATGGTAACGAAAAAAGCAGACTTAGGTCGATAAAAGATTGCATGTTCAGGGGTGTAACTCTATAATGCCAGCGATTCGAAACGATCATGATTAAAACTTGTCAAGCAGTTATGCTGTGAGTGGGTAAAAAATGAGCCGAACTAGTCGCTTGATTGACCGACGATTAGCAAAAGCTTTGGTCTTCTTACAAGCATGTATGATTCCTGTCGCCGCTTTGTTGGCCTGGATGATAAAAGATAAAACTGCTGCTTTGAGTGCTGCGCTTGGGGCCTCGGTTTGTTGGTTAGCATATTGTTATTTTGCGTGGCAGTCGTTTAGAACGGCAGGAGCCAGAGCATCAAAACAAGTCATGCTCAACATGTATCGAGGAATGCTCGGTAAGTTTGCGATTGTGATCGTGGGTTTTATTTTAATTTTGAGCAATGTTAAACCGCTGTCACCGGTAGCATTGTTGGGTGGATTTATTCTTGTTCAAGCGATGTCGTGGGTCGCGCCATTTTGGGTGTCACGATTGCAACAACGAGAGTAGGGCACATTTAAAGATTTTTGGAGGGTAGAGTGAGATATTTGCAGTCCGCAATATTCATTTTTCCTCTTTTTAATGATTGACATTGACCAGGTGTGATTTATGGCTGCTGAAGAACATGCCCTGACTTCGACCGAGTATATCAAGCATCACTTGACCAATATGACCTATGGCAAAATGCCAGATGGGACATGGAAATTGGCTGAGTCTGCTGAAGAAGCTCAATCGATGGGGTTCACTGCAATTCACTTGGATTCAATGGGTTGGTCTATCGGACTTGGTATTATTTTCTGTTTGATGTTCTGGATTGTTGCGAAAGCTGCTAACGCAGGTGTTCCAACTAAGTTCCAGTCAGCAATTGAGATGATTATCGAGTTTGTGGACTCAAGTGTCCGTGACACCTTTCATGGCAAATCGCGTTTAATTGCACCATTAGCATTAACCATCTTTGTGTGGATCTTCCTCATGAACTTGATGGACTTAGTGCCTGTTGACTGGATTCCTGTTCTAGCTCAACAAATTGGTGCCCACGTATTTGGTATGGACCCACATCATGTTTACTTCAAGATTGTACCGACTACAGATCCGAACATTACCTTAGGTATGTCGTTATCTGTGTTCGCCTTAATCTTGTTCTATAGTATTCGTGAAAAGGGTGTAGGTGGTTTTGTTGGTGAATTGGCACTTAACCCATTTAACCCAAGTAATAAATTTGCAAAAGCGTTATTGATTCCAGTGAACCTTGTATTGGAGTTAGTAACTTTCCTTGCTCGTCCAGTTTCGTTGGCTCTTCGACTGTTCGGTAACTTATATGCGGGTGAGTTGATCTTCATCTTGATCGCATTATTGCCGTTCTGGATCCAGTGGGCGTTATCTGTGCCTTGGGCTATTTTCCACATTCTTGTAATCACGTTGCAAGCATTTATCTTTATGATGCTGACCATCGTTTACTTGAGCATGGCAAGCGAAAAGCATTAATGGTATTGCCTAACTATCAATTGATGGTTGGGCTTAAATTTTTAGTTTAATTTGGTAATAACCTAACCTCTGAGGAATTTTTCATGGAACTCACTTTAGGTCTAGTTGCAATTGCATCTGCTATCTTGATCGCTTTCGGTGCTTTAGGTACTGCGATTGGTTTTGGTCTTTTGGGTGGTCGCTTTTTAGAAGCTGTTGCTCGTCAACCAGAATTGGCTCCACAACTTCAAACTCGTATGTTCTTAATCGCGGGTCTTCTTGATGCTGTGCCTATGATCGGTGTTGGTATTGGCTTGTTCTTCATCTTCGCTAATCCATTTGTAGGTTAATAGCTTAATTCCTAAATCCACATATTGAGGAATAGCGAAATGAATATCAACCTCACATTGATTGGCCAAGCGATTGCATTTGCGGTTTTTGTCGCATTCTGTATGAAGTTTGTTTGGCCACCACTAATCAATGCGATTAGTGAGCGTCAGCGTAAAATTGCTGATGGCTTAAATGCTGCTGAAAAAGCGAAAGCTGACTTAGCTGATGCGCAAGCACAAGTAAAGGCAGAAATCGATGCAGCAAAAGCACAAGCGGCTCAATTGATCGAACAAGCGAACCGTCGTGCAGCACAATTAGTCGAAGAAGCGCGTACCCAAGCTGCGGCTGAAGGTGAGCGTATTCGTCAACAGGCGAAAGAAACTGTTGATCAAGACATCAATGCTGCTCGCGAAGAATTACGTCAACAAGTTGCTGCTTTGGCAGTTGATGGCGCAGAAAAAATTCTGAACCAACAAGTTGACGCAGAAGCTCATAATGCCATGCTGACTCAGCTGGCTGCTAAACTTTAAGCGAGGGAAATATGGCTGAACTCTTGACGTTGGCACGCCCATACGCTAAAGCAGCATTTGCTTATGCATCTGAGCAGAATGCAACTGACGCTTGGTCAAATGCGTTACAACTGCTCAGTGCTGCGGTGCAAGATGAAGCATTTTCCGCTTATTTAAATCGCCCTGAGCTGACTCCTGCGGAGCAAGTAGGTCTTTTTGCAAAGATTTTAGGTGAAGATCAATCTCAATCAGTGTCAAATTTTCTGACATTGCTTGCCGATAATGATCGTTTAACATTGTTACCTGAAATCGCAGCAGAATATGAATTACTTAAATCGCAGAACAACAACACCTTGGACGTAGAGATTGAATCTGCGTTCCCAATGGATGCGAAACAAGAGCATATTTTAGCTCATGCGCTAGAAAAACGTTTTAACAAAACAGTTCAAATGACTGTGAAAGTTAATCCAGCGTTGATCGCAGGTGTTGTGATTCGTGCAGGCGACCAAGTGATAGATGATTCTGCGCTTAACAAGCTTGAAAAAATGCGGACTCGTCTTCTTGCGTAATAGCAAAAAGACTGAACTTAAAAAAGATTGAGGAATAGCGCAATGCAACAACTGAATCCATCCGAGATCAGTGCGCTCATTAAACAGCGTATCGGCGATCTGGACACCAGCGCGACCGCAAAAAATGAGGGTACCATTGTTATGGTATCTGACGGTATCGTGCGTATTCACGGTCTTGCGGATGCCATGTACGGCGAAATGATCGAATTCGACGGCGGCTTATTCGGTATGGCACTGAACCTAGAACAGGATTCAGTGGGTGCCGTTGTTTTAGGTAACTACCTAAGCCTGCAAGAGGGTCAAAAAGCTCGTTGTACTGGTCGTGTATTAGAAGTTCCAGTAGGTCCTGAACTTCTTGGCCGTGTAGTAGATGCTTTGGGTAACCCAATTGATGGGAAAGGCCCTATTGATGCAAAACTAACTGATGCTGTTGAAAAAGTAGCACCAGGTGTAATTTGGCGTCAATCAGTAGACGAACCTGTTCAAACTGGTTATAAATCAGTTGATACCATGATCCCTGTAGGTCGTGGTCAGCGTGAGTTGATTATTGGTGACCGTCAAACTGGTAAAACAGCAATGGCGATCGATGCGATCATCGCTCAGAAAAACTCTGGCATTAAGTGTGTATATGTTGCGATTGGTCAAAAACAATCAACAATTGCAAACGTTGTACGTAAGCTAGAAGAAACTGGCGCTATGGCATATACAACTGTTGTCGCAGCTGCGGCCGCTGATCCTGCAGCAATGCAGTATTTAGCTCCGTACTCTGGCTGTACAATGGGTGAATACTTCCGTGATCGCGGTGAAGATGCGTTAATCATTTATGATGATTTGTCTAAGCAAGCTGTTGCTTATCGTCAAATTTCATTGTTATTACGTCGTCCACCAGGTCGTGAAGCGTATCCAGGTGACGTATTCTATCTTCACTCGCGTCTTCTTGAACGTGCTTCTCGCGTTTCTGCTGACTATGTTGAGAAATTCACAAACGGTGAAGTTAAAGGTCAAACTGGTTCTTTAACTGCATTACCGATCATTGAAACTCAAGCTGGTGACGTATCTGCATTCGTACCAACCAACGTAATTTCGATTACTGACGGTCAGATCTTCTTAGAAACATCATTATTCAATGCAGGTATTCGTCCTGCTGTGAACGCGGGTATCTCAGTATCTCGTGTTGGTGGTTCTGCTCAAACTAAGATCATCAAAAAATTGTCTGGCGGTATCCGTACTGCTTTAGCGCAATACCGTGAATTGGCTGCGTTTGCTCAGTTTGCTTCTGACCTTGATGAAGCGACTCGTAAGCAACTTGAGCATGGTCAACGCGTAACTGAGTTAATGAAGCAAAAACAATATGCTCCTTACTCAATTGCTGACCAAGCTATTTCTGTATATGCATCTAACGAAGGCTACATGGCTGACGTAGAAGTGAAGAAAATCGTAGACTTTGATGCTGCGTTAGTTTCTTACTTCCGCTCTGAACATGCTGCGTTAATGCAACAGATCGATGAAACTGGTGATTACAACAAAGACATCGAAGCTGCAATCAAAGCAGGTATTGAGAGCTTCAAAGCGACTCAAACTTACTAAGTTAAGCTTTAGTTAAGTTTGGTTCACGGATCAACCTTCGGAAGCTCGAAAGGGCTTTCGACTACTAGGTTAAGCGTATGGCAAATTTAAAAGAAATTCGCGCCAAAGTAGCTAGTATCAAGAGCACGCAAAAAATTACTCGCGCGATGCAAATGGTAGCTGCTTCTAAAATGCGTCGTGCGCAAGAGCGCATGGCTCAAGGCCGTCCGTATGCCGATAATATGCGCCGTGTAATTGCTCACTTGGTACAAGCAAACCCTGAATATAAACACCGTTATATGGTTGAGCGCCCAGTTAAGCGTGTTGGCTATATCGTGGTGTCTTCAGATCGTGGTTTGGCAGGTGGCTTGAACATTAACTTGTTCAAGAAGGTTGTGCAGCATGTCAAAGCACAACAAGAGCAGTCAATTGAAGTTGAATTTGCTTTGATTGGTCAAAAAGCGGTTTCGTTTTTTAAAAGTTACGGCGGTAAAGTGCTTGGTGCAACTACCCAGCTTGGTGATTCACCGAGTTTGGAACAGTTGACAGGTTCAATTCAGGTGATGCTTGATGCATTTGATAAGGGCGAGTTAGATCGTATTTATCTCGTATCAAATGGTTTCGTCAATGCGATGACCCAACAACCTAAAGTTGAACAACTTGTTCCTTTGGCACCAGCAGAAGAAGGCGAAGATCTTAACCGTACTTATGGTTGGGATTATATCTACGAACCAGAAGCAGAAGAGCTGTTAAATGGTTTGTTGGTTCGCTATATCGAGTCGATGGTTTATCAAGGTGTGATTGAAAACGTTGCATGTGAGCAATCTGCTCGTATGGTCGCAATGAAAGCAGCGACAGACAACGCAGGACAATTGATTAAAGACCTACAACTCATTTACAACAAGCTGCGTCAAGCCGCGATTACTCAGGAAATTTCCGAGATCGTTGGCGGTGCCGCTGCCGTTTAACATTATTAAGTTTGAATTGAGGAGACAGCAATGAGTAGCGGTCGTATCATTCAGATCATCGGCGCGGTTATCGACGTCGAGTTTGAGCGCAATAGCGTTCCTAAGATCTATGACGCTCTCCAAGTTGACGGTACTGAAACTACATTAGAAGTTCAGCAACAGCTTGGCGATGGTGTTGTTCGTACCATCGCAATGGGTTCTACAGAAGGTCTTAAACGTGGCCTGAATGTAACCAGTACAAATGCACCGATTTCTGTTCCAGTAGGTCCAGCAACGCTTGGCCGTATCATGGACGTTTTAGGTCGCCCGATTGACGAAGCAGGTCCAGTAGCGACTGAAGAGCGTTTGCCAATTCACCGTGAAGCACCTTCTTATGCTGAACAAGCAGCTTCTACCGATCTTTTAGAAACTGGTATTAAAGTCATTGACTTACTATGCCCGTTTGCAAAAGGTGGTAAAGTTGGTTTATTCGGTGGTGCTGGTGTTGGTAAAACCGTTAACATGATGGAGTTGATCAACAACATCGCAAAAGCGCACTCAGGTTTATCTGTATTCGCTGGTGTTGGTGAGCGTACTCGTGAAGGTAACGACTTCTATCACGAAATGAAAGATTCTAACGTTCTTGACAAAGTAGCAATGGTCTACGGTCAGATGAACGAGCCACCTGGTAACCGTTTACGCGTAGCGTTAACTGGTTTGACAATGGCTGAATATTTCCGTGATCAGAAAGATGAAAATGGTAAAGGTCGTGACGTATTGTTGTTCGTTGACAACATTTATCGTTATACACTTGCAGGTACTGAAGTATCAGCATTGTTAGGCCGTATGCCATCTGCTGTAGGTTACCAACCAACACTTGCAGAGGAAATGGGTGTTCTTCAAGAGCGTATTACGTCGACTAAATCTGGTTCGATCACGTCGATCCAAGCAGTATACGTACCTGCCGATGACTTAACAGACCCATCACCTGCAACAACGTTCGCTCACTTAGATGCAACAGTTGTATTGAGCCGTGACATCGCATCACAAGGTATTTACCCTGCGATCGATCCACTTGACTCAACTTCGCGTCAGTTAGATCCATTGGTTGTTGGTCAAGAGCATTATGAGATCGCTCGTTCAGTTCAAAACGTGTTACAACGTTATAAAGAATTGAAGGACATTATCGCAATTCTTGGTATGGATGAATTGTCAGAAGAAGATAAATTGGTTGTTTACCGTGCGCGTAAAATCCAACGTTTCTTCTCACAACCATTCCACGTAGCTGAAGTATTTACTGGCGCGCCTGGTAAATTAGTACCGCTTAAAGAAACTATCCGTGGCTTTAAAGGTCTGTTAGCTGGTGAATACGATCACATCCCAGAACAAGCGTTCTATATGGTTGGTGGTATTGACGAAGTGATTGCTAAAGCCGAGAAACTTTAATTAGCAACTCTAATTTAGGAGGTTCTCATGGCGACGATGCAATGTGACGTTGTAAGTGTTAAAGAGTCAATTTACTCTGGACAAGTTACGATGTTAATCGCTAAAGGGGCAGGTGGTGAGCTTGGTATTTTACCGGGACATGCGCCACTTGTAACTTTACTCCAACCAGGACCGATCCGTGTTCAGTTGGAAAATGGTACAGAAGAAATCGTTTATGTATCAGGCGGTGTTTTAGAAGTTCAACCTCATGTTGTTACGGTACTTGCTGATACAGCAATTCGTGCAGACAACTTAGATGAAGCAGCAATTTTGGAAGCTCGTAAACAAGCTGAACAATTGCTCGCAAATCAAAAGAGTGATTTGGACTCTGCAGCTGCACTTGCTGCACTTGCTGAGACAGCTGCACAGCTTGAAACGATTCGTAAAATCAAAAATCGTGCACTGTAATTAGTGCCGATTTTCGATTGGGAAAAGTCACCGTAAGGTGGCTTTTTTATTGAAAAATAAAATAAAAATTAGATTTAAATAATTATCATTTTCATATAAAGTACTGCTCGCAATATATAACTTCATGAGAATTACCATAATGAAAATTTTACTTCCAGCCATTCTTGCATTTACATTTGTTGGTTGTGCTTCCGTACCGCAAGCGACACCACAATTGTCTCAACAAATAAAAAAACTCGATGCGCCCGTAGATGGGAACGCTGCAATTTATGTTTATCGCTCAAATAGTGTGGTAGGGGGCGCTCTTAAAAAAGATGTTTGGATTGATGGCGAATGTTTAGGAGAAACTGCACGTGGAACGTTCTTTGTAAAAGAGGTGACTGGTAATCAAAAACATACGGTTTCGACTGAATCAGAGTTTTCACCGAATCATTTGACTTTGAATACTGAAGCAGGAAAACAATATTTTATTCAGCAATATATCAAATCGGGTGTAATCACTGGCGGTGCTAATCTTAAACAAGTTGATTTGGAGAAGGGCAAAAAAGCGATTGCAGAATATAAACTTGCACAAGCTGGAAAATGCAGCAAGCCAACTATTAATTTAGATAAAAAGTAAATCAGCGATTTTTTATAACAATAAGAACTATAAATTCAGTTTGTAGCACCTTCAAGATTGTTTTGAAGGTGCTTTTTTATTATCTCGAAACATAATATGATGAATGCTTAACGATGAATGGATGACATCGTTGTAAGCGAGAAAGAATGCGTATATTAAATAAAAAATTAGGAAAAGTATGTTAGCAAGTAATGTCTTAAAGTTGCGCTTGGATCGTATTGAACAACAAGGACATCATTTGTCTGTCAAAGATCAGATAAAACTCGTGACATTAATACAGCCGGATTTAACGGCTAACCTCTATACGCAGTTATTTAATTTAACTCTACCTAAGATTTGGTATTTCCGACACAGTACAGTCGATGAAATTCATTGTTCATTACGTTTAATTCAGCTCATCAATCGAGTTTTTATTCCTGCTTATCCACAACATGCCTATCGATATGCTTGGTTTGAGCAAGGACTGATGTTCAGACTGCAATATACTCAGCAACCGCTCGCATTATCTGAACGTGCTGCGGTATTAACTCAGTTACTCGCTTGCCAAGATAGTGATCTCAAACTGAGTATTCTTAACCAGTTACAAGATAAATATAATGATGCTCCCGTTAAGTTAGCATTAGCCGAGTTATATACCCGTTTAGCGGATTGGTCAGCCGCAATTAAAAGCTACCGTATACTATTTCAACAGCAAGCCACTCAGCCAGAAAGTGTGCATTATGATTTTATACGCTGTTTATTGAGTCGAAATGATTATTGCAATGAGCAAGGACAGCGTGATGCGGTTGAGGCTTTAGAATGTTTGACCAATCTTGATTATATTCAGCAACCGCATTTACATGAGCAATTAACACAAAGGGCAGTTGCTTTGTTATTGCCAGAAAATTTGCAATCACAGCCTAGCGAATTACCTAAATCATTGCTTGGTATCCAGCATAAATTAAAATTTGTTGGGTATTCCATAAATTATTGGCTAACAATGGATGAATTCACAGTTCCCTATTACAGGAATGTAGTAGAGGATGCGCCTAAGCTGTTAAGTAACCAAGAAATTGTGATGAGTTTGGATCGTCATAAAGCAGCAAATACAGCCTTACAAAAAATTCTAGCAGGGCGTGATCTGAAGTTAGTCAGTGGAATTAATGCGATCAATCATCGCATGGGATTTATTTGGAACTACTTACAAATTAATCCACTAGTACTTGATGCCTTGGTAACGACCGCTCATCGTGAACCTGATGCATTTTATAATTTAAAGCAAATCTCCGCACCTGATTACCAGCATGATGCAGCGTTGTTACAAGTGTCATCTTATCTTGCTAAACAGCAGGTTGCATATAATCTAAGTCAACAAGGACATTGCATCGAATTTGTTGAGCACACTGATGTTGCAAGTTTTGATTTGATTGTTGATGGTACGCCGATGCAGGTAAAATGTAGCTTAGTTGCAGAGCGAATTGAGGCATTTGCAAGACAGCATCCGCATATTGCGATTATTGTTAATATTGAACTAGCGCATTTACAAGAAAAATATCCTTCAGTTTTTGCTGATTTTGCTTTGAGTTATGCTTCAGTACAGCGCTCAGCTGTTGTGTGTTTGCAGCATTCAACTGGCAATGAAGAGTTTTTACCGATTCCATTGATGAATACCGGTTTTGCAGTATATCGTAATTTTAATACAACGATAAATTCACCGATATTGGGGATGTATTCGCAAGATAAATATTCGAGTTCAATACCAAAAAATGGCTTGGCCATTGGGACTAGCGTCGGTAGTGTGGTTTCGGATTCAATTGGTGCTTTCTTTGTTGGAGGGCTTACAGTATATCGAAATTGGCGAATACAGAAGATCGAGCAACGTCGACCTGTTTCAGAGAAAGTAGCGATAAAAGCTCAATCTGATTTGGTCATTGATTTGTTAATCCGCTTTGCTGAATGGTTTAATCAAAATTTATTAAAATATCGTGTTGATTTATATGCATTTCAACTGAGACAGATTGAAACAAAGCTGATGGGTAAGCTTCCAGATGCTGTTATTTCAACAACCTTATATGCTTATAAGTTTGAGGCTTATCAACGTGCACTCAGGTTGTATGTATGGATACAAAAACAATTAGCGCATGATCATCCTAAACGCAGAGCTCAGGCAGGCTGGGTTGCATTAGCACAGGCAGACCAATTTATGTCGATTGAGTTGAAGCAACGTATGACACAGCTAAATACTGAACTACAAAAATATAAGCAAATGTCTCAACATGTTGTTAAGTTGCCAGATTTGGAACAACAAGCCCCCAACGATGCCAATCCACCTTATTCAATGCAAGCCATCTAAGATTTAGAAATCAGAAAATTTATGGATTAGCTTGAATGATCTGCCTCTGAGGTTGAACTCCCTAAAACAAGGGTTGCAAGTTTTAACATATCGACTTGAATTTTATTAAACTGTGCTGCGATTTTTTCAAAATCTAATTGGCTAATGTCTTGTTGACCATGTAAAAGAGGTAGATTGAGTAACTGTTGATTTGCACTCAGCAGACTTTGGCGGATTTGGTCTACTTCGGTGCTTTTGAGTTGCAAAGACAACAAAACATCATGTAATGCATGAAGCTCTTGTTTAAGTTTTGCAGTACTTTCTTTGAGTTGTTGAACATTCTGGTTTTGAATCGCCTGTTCGAGTTGGCTCTGTGAGTTCTGGAGCAATGCTGTATAGTCATCTGTTTTGAGTTGCAATTGCGCAACATCACGGATGATATTAAACATATTGCCATGACTTAGACTCTGTTCTTCTACTATATTCGAAAGGGGCTTTTGTTCTGTGCTCGAAGAAATATTTTGTTCTAGTTCAGTAGATTGCTGAGTTTGTTCATTCTTTTGAGGTGATTGGTCACAACCTACCAGCGCAATCGTGCTAATGAGTGCCGTTGCAGAGAGAATCGCAGAGATAGAACGGTGTTTAAGCATGACAGAACTTCATCAAAATCTGAAAAGAGCGTCACTATAATCAGAAAGTGTGAAGAAAAATGTGATTTTTGCAATTCGTTAACATTTTCACGCAATAAGATAATACAGGTTGGTTCGAGCTGAGGTGTGAGAAGAATAAAATTATTCTTCTCAACGATGATGAAACTATTTTGCCAATTCCGCTTCAATCGCAGTCACAATGCGTTCGTCATCTGCAGTGATATCAGGTGCAAAGCGTGCAACGATTTCGCCTTGTTTATTGACGAGGAATTTCTCAAAATTCCAAAGTACTTCTGGTGGGTTATTAGGTGTTAAACCATAATCTACAAGGTCTTTCCACCAAGGCCCTTCTCCAATACGCTCTGGAATCGCTTGGGTCAATGTCTGGTAAAGTGGATGCTTATCATCACCCGCGACAGAAATTTTGGCGAAAAGCGGGAAATGTACATCATAATTGAGTGAACAGAATTGCTCGATTTCTTCATTTGAACCCGGTTCTTGTTCTAAGAAGTTATTGGCAGGGAAGCCGAGAATTTCCAAGCCTTGATCTTTTTTCGCTTGATATAGTTTTTCTAAACCTTCGTATTGAGGGGTCAATCCACATTTTGAGGCAACATTCACCAGTAGTAAAACTTTGCCTTTATATTGTTCTAGATCAATTTCTTGACCTTTAATGTCTTTAACTGGAATGTGATAAACCGATTGGCTCATGGAGGGTGTCCTAATTTGTTGTTGTGAAATCACTTGTTTGTTTTAACTGCTAATCTTTTAGAGTGCAATGCTATTGATATGAATACATACAAAATATGATGAAAAATGTATAACTTTAAAGCGTTGCATTTTTAAGTTGTATGGGGGTTTGTCCCGTGTAGCGTTTAAAAAACTCGATGAAACTTGAACTATGATGATAGCCAAGTGCAAATGCCAATTGTTTAATGGTCATTCCTTCGCGAATTTGATTAATCGAAAAAATAATTTTTGCTCGATTGCGCCATTCTGAGAGTGTGAGTTGTAACTCTTGTTGACTCAGTCGCAATACATGTCGTTCGCTCACGTTAAAATGATGAAGAACTTGCTGTAAGCTCAAATGAAATAACTCAGGATCAGCAAGCTTTTCTAAAATTGGAGATAAAATAGGATGATTGCTTTGAGGGAGATAATGTGAATACGTTGGTGCTTGTTTGAGTTGATCGAACAATACTTGGAGTAGATGTTCCAAATACTCTGGTGAATGGTTTTGCTTTTGTTGTTCTAAGATTTGAATGACCAATGCGCGGAAAAAAGGTTGGATACTGAAACAACGACAACTATTTCCTAAAAATTGCCCAAATTTAGGGTGTAGACGAATACAAATATAATGAATCTCATGCTCTACGGGCAGCGATTGATGTTCAGTACGCGGTGGTAACCACAGTCCATAGCTGGGTGGAGATAGGTAATATTTTCCTTCAATATCAAACTCTAAAGTCCCATTAAGGCTAAAGTTGAAGTCTCCCCAAAGTGAAGAATGTGGGCTAACAACATCGTCTTTTTGATAGAGAAACTCATGCACTTCAATACCATGTAAAAAAGGAAATTGTTCAGCCACATCATGCTTCATGGGGGACACCTTTATTCACTTTTACAGCTAAGCTGAGGGTTATTTAAACCGCGTGCAAAGGTGAAAATCAATACCAGAGAACAAAGTACCAGCGGAAGCATGGCAAAGAATAAAATGGTTCCATCAAAATGATCGACAATAATTCCGCCAAACATACTGCCTAAGGCAATTAAAATGAGGAAGGTCAATGTCACCATTGGCATGCCTTTTTCTACTGCTTCTGGTGCGTGAGTAAACATCCAGATATTCACTGCCGTTGGTATGATGCCATAAGCGAAGCCCCATAAAGCCGTCAACACAATAGCGGTCATGATATGTGCACCAAACATTGGCAGGCTTAGAAATGCCAAAAAGAATGCAAAACCACTGACTGCAAAAGTATAGCGAATATTGATTTGCCCGAGATAACCGGCAAAGATATTTCCAAAAATCCCCGCAATTCCATATACCAAAAGTAAACGGCTAATCAGCCCATCAGAGAAATCAATCTGATGTTTAAAAAAGGCTGAAAAATAACTATAAACTGCGAAGTGTGCAAATCCCATAAAGATAAAAATAATCAGCCCCTTACGAGCAGCGGGATGTTGCACAAGAATTGGAAGTTCTTTCCAACGCAGCGAAGACGATGGTTTTAATTGGGGTAAATAGAGGTATTGGAAGATAAAAAGCAAGATTCCCATGAGTGATATGACGGTGAAAGAGGTGCGCCAGCCGTTATACTGTGCCAACCACGTGCCCATAGGTACACCGAGTACACTTGCTAAGGTTACCCCGAAAGCGACCCAAGCCGTTGCTTTGGCAATCGGTAAATGCGGTGGAGCTAAGCGACCACTGAGAGCAACTGCTGTTGCCCAAAAGCCACCAATCGCAATCCCTAAAATAATACGTCCAAACAGTAATAATGCAAAGTTGGACGCAAAAGCTGTAATGAAATTGGCCAAAATCATGAGCAAGGTTAACAGTAGTAATAGTGTCCGGCGATCCAGTGTTTTGGCCGATATCGGGATCAATACTGCGGCAAACATCCCGACGATGGCCGTTAACGAAACAGTTAAACCTGCTGTCCCAACGGACACTTGAAAATCTCGTGCGATCTCATTAAGTACACCCACAGCAAGGAATTCGCCAGTGACCAGCGCGAAAGCACTTAATGTGACAGAGAGCAATGCAAACCAATTGCCTTGAGAAGGGTTTGACTCAATGGGTCGTATATCAGTGGGAGATGATTGTTCCATAATAATTTCCTTTATTGTTAGATAGATAACAATAAAATTGAAAAAGATTGAATTTTTATAACGATCGTTAAAAAATAAAATAGTTGATAAAAGCGATGGCGTCAATTAATTTAATAGTGATCGTTATAAAAATATTTGTGATTGCTATGACCCATGCAGATGATTCTCTAATAACATCGAGTGACGACACGCTCAAAAAAAAGCGTGGGCGGCCTAAGTGCTTTGATGAGCAACAGGCTTTAGAAAAAGCAATGTTGCTGTTTTGGGAGCATGGTTATGAAGCGACATCTGTCAGTGACTTAACACAAGCATTGGAGCTGACGGCACCAAGTTTATATAGTAGTTTTGGTGATAAAGCTGGGCTTTTTTATAAATGTATTGATTATTATTTGGCGCATGAGGCTTGTCCTATTGAAGCGATCTTCTTAGAAGCGAAGACTGCTAAAGTGGCATTCGAACTTTATCTTTATGACAATGTACAACGTTTAGCACAGCCAGATAAACCAACAGGATGTATGTTGGTGGTGGCAACCATTAACTGTTCGGATAATGCACAACAAATTCAGCATAATATTTTAGAAAAACGTTTGAAAACCAAGCAAAGGCTACTAGAGCGTCTGCAACAAGGGGTTGCTGATGGTGACTTGGCGGGAACTGTACCCGTAACGGAAATGGCTGATTTCTACGCTACGGTGTTACAAGGTTTAACCATGCAAGCACGGGATGGTGCAACGGTCTCCCAATTACATAAAGTGGTGGAACATGCGATGCGGACTTGGGAATTATTCGAATAATCGATGTCTAAAGCGCGATATAAATGTCTGATATACGATATTTCAATTATTTTAGACATCTCTCACAATATTTGCATGGTTGAAATAAGGTGAGACAAACTGATGGGTCAGTTATCTAAATATCAGAAATGGGCATTCGTATTGCCATTGATTGCGGTCTTGATTTGGTCGCTGAATATTGCTGTGACTCGCTACGTTGCTGATTATATTTCACCAGTCAGTATTAGTTTTTATCGTTGGTTGGTGGCTTTTCTGATATTAACGCCGTTTATGTTACCAAAAATTTGGCAACAACGTACTTTGATTCGCCCTCTGATTCCTAAATTGGCGGTATTAAGTGCTTTTGGTATGGTGTTGTACCAAGGCTTATCCTATGCGGCAGCACACTATACTACTGCCACTAATATGGGAATCGTCAATGCTTTTGTTCCTATCTTTACCATTTTTATCTCCTATCTGATTTTAAAAGATCGCCCAAATCGATTCGCAATTTTAGGAAGTGTGCTGTCATTTGCTGGATTGCTTTATGTCATGGGTCAAGGGCATATTTCGAGCTTATTTATGCAAGGTGGGCATTGGGGTGATGCTGTGATGGTACTTGCTGTTGGGTTTTATGCTTTTTATGGTGTATTTCTTAAAAAGTGGCAATTACAATTGCCCCTCATGACTAGTCTATATGTTCAAATTGGATTCGCTTTGTTATACCACCTGCCATTTTTACTCTGGTTAGGGCTGGACTGGATCAATGCTGAAAATGCAGCAAGTGTAATTTATGCGGGGGTCTTCCCATCCTTAATCGCACCATTGTTATGGATGTTGGCTGTTCAGACAATAGGTCCAAATCGAACCAGTATTTTCATGAATTTAATGCCGGTGTTTACAGCAATCATTGCAAGTTTTTGGTTGATGGAAAGCTGGACAATTTATCATACCCTTGGTGGTTTTATGATCTTAGTTGGGATCATTATGGCGCAGAAGAAAACTGTGAAATTGTCTTCACGCGCATTAAAACCAACAGGATAAGGTGACCATTGAATGTGCGTTTGGCTAAAAAATAGACAAACGCACAAAAATATGAGTATGAAGACTATTCTTTCTATTTGATATTGAAGGCATATTTTTAAGAATAGCTAAAATTATCATCAAAAAAAAGCTTAATAAAAATAAAAATATAATTTTATTGAAAATCCAAAGATGACAAAAATGGTATGCTTTTCACATTTTTTGTTAGGGGAATAATATATTTGTATAAATGAGATGATTCCGCCATAATATCCACTGAAGCAAATTGATACATTTTTTCACTTGCTGACCGAATTTTCGAACCCTCTGGATGTGATTATACACATCCTTTTTATGCTCAGTTATCCCTATATAACTGAGCTTTTTTTTGCCTATTTTAGGCGCGAACAATTTCACCTGTTAATGCATTGAGAATCCGACTCGGTTCTTGGCTCAGTCCTAGATTGCCTGCTAAGTAATGCAGGGAATGACCAAAGTAATTTTGTGCTTCCTCTAAGCTGCGGGCTGGTGCTAACCCAGCAGGATTAGCGCTCGTAGACACAATAAAGCCATTAAAATGATGACAAAGTTCGACACATAATGGATGTGTAGTGACGCGTACTGCCACTAAAGGATGTTGTCCTTTGATCCATGTTGGAATATGTTGGTCTGCAGGCAGGAGCCATGTTGTTGCACGCTCTGTTTCAAGGCGATTTGACCAACTGGTAATCACTTGATCCCGAATTGTGGCTTCAAGATCTTGTAATAAATGCTCTACTTGCTCAATACAGCCGGCTAATAAAATGACACCTTTTTCAATTGGACGATGTTTGCATTCAAGGATATTTTGAAATGCCTGTTGATTGAATGGATCACAACCTAGCCCCCAAACGGCTTCAGTAGGATACGCGAGTACTTGTCCTTGTTTTAAAAGTTGAGCGGCATCAGCAACAGAGGAAGTAATCATGTGATGTATACGAAAAAGGAGAAGACAAAGCTTAGTTTAAAGCATTGGACGGCAACGTAAATAGCGTCCGCCTTGTTGTGTGCATAAACCTAATAATTCAAGCTCCATGAGTTGTGAGGTAAGCTCAGCAATATTATTTTGCTGTTGTTGCGACAGTTGATCTATGTCTTGTCCAACCCAGTCTAAACACTGATATAGCCCAACCAAGTGTGGAGGAAGACTTGGAGTGGTAGTTGGGGACTTTTCTGATGGCTGCTGTTTGGATTGCCACTGGGTGGGTAAGGCTAAATCTTCAATTACTTGGTCTGGGTGGTCGACTAAAATTGCACCTTCTCGAATGAGTTGGTGACAGCCTTGATGATATTCACTATAGATATGTCCAGGAATTGCGAATACCATTTTCCCTTGGTTCGCTGCTTGATTGGCAGTAATGAGGGAACCGCTTTTGATTGCGGCTTCAACCACAACTACACCAAGACTTAAACCACTGACAATCCGGTTACGGCGAGGAAAATGTTGCTGTAAAGGCATAGTGGAGGGAAGGAACTCAGAGATGACAGCACCCGACTGTGCAATTTGCTGGGCTAGCTGTACATGTTGAGTTGGATAGACACGGTCTAATCCAGTCCCTACAACAGCAATGGTTCGTTGGTGAGCTAATCCACCTTGATGAGCTGCATGATCTATACCATGTGCTAGACCACTACTAATATAAAAACCTTTTTCACTTAAATAATACGCAAAATCATAAGCGACTTGTCGTCCGTGTGGGCTAGGCTTACGACTCCCCACCATTGCAATTTGTGGTTGCAATAAAGCGTGCGGATTCCCTTGTCCAAACAGTATTGGAGGACGATCTGGATAGGGGAGAAGCTGTGTCGGATAGCCAATATCTTGAGGGGTTAAAATGAAATCACTATGTTGGCAGATCAGTTTTACCAATTGTGTAAACTGTAGTTGTCCTTCGGATGTTTGAAAATCAGCCAAACGTTTTAAATGATTGGCATGTAAGCCCAATTGTTGCCATTCAGAAAAACGGTTGGTTTGGGTTGCTTGTTCGCAATCGCCAAAATAGTCGACAATTTTTTGAAAACTGGAAAGCGAATGTTGAACCAAATACCACACCAGTACGACTGGGTAGTGGTGTGGTAATAATTGATTCAACATAAGATATCTACTTAGTTATCTAAACGAGGTGGTTTGATACTTGAGCCCACCTTAATTGGTAACTCACTTTCAAGTACATAGGCATAGCTGATACGGTCAAAGCTCTTAAAGACCATCACACTGCCGACATATTGCCCTGGTAGTTTGACATTTTCTTTGGTCTTAGGGTCTTTAACCGTTTCGCCGTCTTGATAAGCATTAAATACTTGTCCGATTTCAATCCCATCAGCTGTGCCACGATCAACAGTGACAACACCATTTTTAGCGGCTGTGCCAATTGAACCCATGACACGGATGATTTTACCGCCATCTTTAACTTGGTTTGCATCGGTTGGGTAGAATAATGTTGGTAACATAGCGTCGTGTTCTGGCATGACACGATCGCCACGACGGACTTCACCATTATAACTATCGGTGAGTTCGACGGTTGTAATATCCTTTTCATTGCTAATGGTCACACCTGAAGCAACTTGGGTCAATTCAATGCCAAGAATTTGCTTTTTACCATGCTCATCAAGAATGGTGTAAGGTTCCCCTTCACGGAAAATACCATAGCGTTGACCATTCTCGATACCATTACCACGAACATATACGCGTTGACCTTTGCCAGCAAGTACTCTTTGATCAGCAGTGCCGAGAATGTATGGGGTATGTGTAATGGCATCAGCTGGAAGAATGGTTGTCCGTTCGAGCCATTGCTGAATATGGGTTAATGGAATAACTGGAATGCTATTGTTGAGTGCTTCGACACGCACCTGTGGGCGTAATGTTGAAGTGTTGCCTGTATAACGACGAATAATACCCGCACAGCCATCTCCCTCATCTTTGCCCACCAATGGCTTACCGTTCAGACTACAAAGCAGTAAGCGATCGCCGGGATAGATCCAATGTGGGTTTTTAACGTGCTTATTGCTTGCCCAAATCTCAGGCCAACGCCAAGGTTTGCTTAAAAACTTACCTGAAATATCCCAAAGTGTATCGCCTTTTTTGACCACATAAACATGTGGTGCACCCACTTTTACTGAAGGTGGGCTAACGTTTGGGCTTGCAGCATGTGCAAGATTGGCATTCATGCCCAGTCCTGCACAAATTGCAGCGGCAATCAGTTGTTTTTTTAACCCCAAGGCATGAAATGATTGTATGCCGTTTAAAACCTTTTTCATTATCATAATTCCTAAAAATTATGTGTGTAGTTGCGTTATAATAACGACTTTACACACAATTTTTTTTTGATCAAGCATTCCCTTCAGTCGGTTTTTTGATCAACGGCATAAGTTGAGGATGTCAGTATGGCCTTATTACCTATTCTAAGTTTCCCTGATCCCCGCCTTCGTACCATTGCCAAGCCAGTCGAAGAAGTCACTGATGAGATTCGTCAGCTTGCAGCAGATATGCTTGAAACCATGTACGAGGCACCGGGTATAGGTTTAGCGGCAACTCAGGTTGATCATCATATTCAGCTTATTGTTATGGATCTCTCTGAAGAGAAAAACCAACCGATGGTGTTCATTAACCCCAAAGTCACTCCGCTGACTGAAGAAACGCAGCCTTATGAAGAAGGCTGTCTCTCTGTGCCTCAAATATACGATAAAGTTGAGCGTCCGTCACGCGTAAAAATCGAAGCAATTAACCTTGAAGGTCAAGCATTTGAGGTAGAAGCTGACGAACTTCTCGCTGTTTGTATTCAACATGAAATGGATCACTTAAATGGTAAACTTTTTGTTGATTATTTATCACCACTAAAACGCCAACGTGCGCGTGAAAAGGTCGAAAAAGTGGTTCGTCAGCGCGAAAAAGAAAAAGTTGCAGTTAAACGTTAAGCTGTGAAAATTATTTGAAGATGTTTTCTTTGTTTCGTTGTGGTTTATTGCTTGCGTTTACCGCGGTCTGTTTACAGATTGCGGTATTCTTGCAGCCATTACTGCCGAAGCAATATCAGATTGCACCGGTCTGTGAAACGATTACACAGGCGTTGCTGCTACCAAAAGTCATAACAGCGCATAATCAACATGTGCAACACTCCTCGCATCATGGTTACCAGCTTGATCAGACTCAAGCATCGGTGACACAGCATGATCACCACGATCCCAATCATCAATGCCAATATTGTACCGTCTATGCCAATTTGATTTTGCCACCTGAACTGGGGATCAAAGAAGTTTTAGTTCGGATTCAAGTGCGGTTAGTTGCGTATCAGCAAGCTTTCAAGCATGTTTATTTTGCACTGCAACGACTGTTCTTATTGCCCCAAGGGCGGGCTCCACCTCTTTCTGCATAAATTAAAACTTTAATTTATTAGGGTTTACGTAACTCTAGCCCAGTTTTACTTATGTTTTAAGAGAGACCAATCATGGCTCAACCTAAATTTTTATTACAACCGTTAACGGTTGCGATTCTTGCTGCCTCAAATACTGCGATGGTATGGGCAAATACTGAAGTTCAACCACAATCTCAAACGGCTCAAGTGATACTTACACCGATTGTCGTCACCGCACAACAACCAAATGAGAGCAATGGTTTAGTGGTGCAGGCTGACCCGAAGAAGCCCATCCAACCCGTGCCAGCAACGGATGGAGCAGACTATTTACAGAGTATTATGGGCTTTAATGCGATTAAAAATGGGGGAACCAATGGTGATGTGACATTCCGTGGAATGTTTGGTTCACGGATTAAAATGCTCGTTGATGGTAGTGAAAATCTGGGGGCATGTCCGAGTCGTATGGATGCCCCAACATCTTATATTCAGCCTGAAAGCTTTGACAAAATTACCGTGATTAAAGGACCACAAACGGTACGGTATGCAACACCAGGTTCGGCTGCCACGGTGATTTTTGAGCGTCAACCAGAGAGTCTCAGCAAAGATCAGCCTTATCGTGGGCAGGCGAGTGTGGTGACAGGGTCATATGGACGTTTAGATCACAATGTCGAAGCCGCAATTGGGGATGAGACGAAATATGCACGTTTGAATGCCAATCGCTCCGTAGCAGACAACTATAAAGATGGTGATGATCAAACCGTTCATTCTAACTGGGAGCGTTGGAATGCTGATCTCGCCTTAGGTTGGAAACCGACACAGGATTCATGGTTGGAACTGCGTGCTGGTAAGGGCGATGGCGAAGCAGCCTATGCTGGTCGTAGTATGGATGGTTCGCAATTTAAACGAGAAAGCCTTGGTTTACATGCTGAACAAAAGAATCTAAATGAGGTGATTAAAAAGATCGAAGCCCAAGTGGATTATAGTTATAACGATCACATCATGGATAATTTTAGCTTGCGTACACCACCCATGACGACGATGAAAATGCATGGTATGGACATGACTATACCTAATAAAATGTCGATGCGTGTTGATCGCCGGACCTTAAATACGCGTTTCGCCGTAACAACTGATTGGGATAAGTTTAGTGTCATTTCAGGCGTAGACACACAGCATAATAAGCATGGTGGGGACATGGTGATGTATGCCATGCCATCAATGAATTCACCTTATGCTGAAGATTTAAAATTCCAGTCTTATGGTGGGTTTAGCGAGTGGACCTACAATGTTGATTCTGACCAAAAGCTAGTTGCAGGCGCACGTATTGATCAAGTCAAAATTGATAACTTGAAAAATGGTAAAGATCGCCGTGATACATTGGCAAGTGGTTTCATCCGTATCGAAAAAACTATACCTGAACATGGTGTAAAAACCTATGCAGGTCTGGGTTATGTTGAACGCAGCCCTGATTTCTGGGAGCTGTATAGTACTTCAACAAATCGTGGGGTTGGAGCAACAGATATGATGGGGAAAACTACCTATCGTATGCTTGATAATTTAAACAATCTCAAAAATGAACGTACAGCACAACTGGATGTTGGTTTTCAAACAGAACATGGTGCATGGAACACTTGGGCTTCTGCTTATGCCGGCTTAATCAAAGACTTTATTTTGTTGGAATATAATACACCGGCTAAGAGACAGCCTTTGGCGCGTAATGTGGATGCAACGATTGCCGGGGCAGAAGCGGGTGTAGGTTACCAATTTAATGATCAGATCCAAGCGGATGTATCCACCATGTATGCTTGGGGGAAAAATACCTCTGATGATCGTGCCTTGCCACAAATCGCACCTTTAGAAGGACGTATTAATCTTCGTTATGTCGAGGATAAGTATAGCTTGGGGCTATTGTGGCGTGTGGTCGCTAAGCAGAATCGTATCAGCCTAAATGAAGGGAATGTGGTGGGTTATGATATGAATGAAAGCAAGTCGTTTAATACATTAGCAGTGAACGGTAGTTATCAATTAACCAAGGCAATGGATGTTTCGGTTGGTATTGATAACCTTCTAGATAAAACTTATACCGAGCATCTTAATAAAGCAGGCGCTTCGATGTTTGGTTATGGCGCCAGTGAACAGTTCAATAATATTGGTCGAAATTACTGGATGCGCATGAGCATGAAGTTCTAAGCAACAAAAAACAAGGTGGATACTTCCACCTTGTTTTTAAAATTTAAGCTAAACAATCTTGTTTTGGCATTAGGCTATCGCAGTACAACGGATTGAGTGCACATTGTAAGTCATCAATCTGTTCTTGAGTGACATACCCATTGGCTTTGAGATATTCGGCGACACGGTCATCACGTAGACTTAAGAATGCAGCATCATAAACGCCCAGATCAACAAACAAAGCAGCCGTTTCTAAGCTATTAAAATGATCTAGGAATACATCATTTTCATACATCAAGAAAATATGTCCGAATTCAGCTGTGCTACGAATTTTTAAATGTTGTGCCAATTGTTCAGGGCGTGTTTTGATGAACAATAAATCTGAAAGCTCATCAAATTGAGTACGATCGAGTTGGTTAGCCCCTGCTTTAACATGACCAAGCCATGCCTTAAAGACGAGTACCGCACCGCCACGTAATAACATACTCCACATCTGATATCGTGTTTCTTCATCGAGATGTGCTGATTCAGTTTCTAATGTATTTAAAAACAATTCTTCCTGTTGAGCGAGCTTTTCAAACAGTCCAAGTCCCTGAGGCTGGTATGCAGCAGGTGCAAATACATCAAAATTCAATTCATCAAAGACCTTTAAAGCCAAAGGAATTGCTGTTTGATAAAGCGTATCAAGTGCACGTATATGCGCGTCATCTAATTTATTTTGTACAAAAATCGCTTTCCAGTCCAATTCTGGTAATAACGCATTGGCACTGTATTGGCGATAAAATTGTTGTGAACGAAGTTCTGATGTAGGCTGCTGATTCATGCTCAATGTCCTTTCTGATAATAATAATGAGAAACCCAAAACATGAACCTAGGTTCCTCTTGATACGCATAAATTTATGCGTTATTCAGAAAGCAAGTAGAATACGACTAAAGTCTCATATGTCGATTTGAGATGTTAAATTTAAATAAAAACAAATAGATGTTAAATTGTAAATAAATATACAAATGTTCTGTAATGTAAGTGAACATTTTTGCCATAGTCAAAAAAGCTTTGAGCACTTTGGTCACTTTATCATCTGCTAAATCTAATTATTTTGGTGTTTTACGCCTATGTTTCAAAATATATTGCTATTTTGTTGAGACATTACGCTTTTGGCCAAAGAGAAATATCTAATCAGTTCACAGAATTGATTACATCGGCATAATTTTTAATCCTGATAGCCATGCACGTAAAGCAGCGGGTTTCAATGGTTTTCGAAGTAGCACAATATTTTGCTCTTTGAGCCGTTGTGGTAATTCAGGATCTGAATCTGCAGTGATCAGGGCAACAGGTACATGGGCAGGTCGATGCTGCTCGATAAAATCTAAACCAAGTTGATCTTGATTTAAATGCTGATCGATCAACCAGACTTGAATATCTTCTTGTTCAATCAGTTTCAGAGCTTCTTCAGGTTCAGTGGCAGTGAAAATTTTATATCCCCATTTACCTAATAAGGTGCGCATACCTTCTAGAATGGTCTCGTCATTGTCTAGGCATAGTACTTTGTAGGCAGTATGTTGCAGCGCAGTATTTTGTGTAGGTACGACATGAGGTTTTCTTGCTTCCGCCAAAGGCACTTCAATCATAAAGCAGGAACCTTTGCCTAATTCAGAGTACACATAGACTGGAAAATCCAATAAATGAGTCATGCGTTGGACAATAGCCAAGCCAAGCCCCAGTCCTTGTTCTCCCCAAGGTGAGGTATGTCCGCAGCGTTCAAACTCTTGGAAAAGTTTGATCCGTTGTTGTTCATTAATGCCTGGTCCTGTGTCCCATACACCAATCCGGATATGATTTGGACGCTGAGCTGAACGTAAAACACCCACCACCACACGGCCTTGGGCGGTATAGCGCAGTGCATTACTCACGAAGTTTTGGATAATACGTCGCATCCATTGCGGATCAGTATCGACCCAAAATTTTGTGTCGTGGACTTTGAGCTGGATATTTCTTTGAGCGGCAATCGATTTAAATTGTAGTTCAAGATCGCTGAGTAAATCATGTAGTGCGTAAGCTTGACGTTTAGGCTGAATCGTTCCGCCTTCTAATCGTGCAATATCTAGCAGTGCAGACAACATGCTCTCCGCCCCATATAAGGCGCGATCAAGTTGTTGCAGTGTTTGTTGGTCTTCGGCTGAATGTACGCTTTGTTCTAATGCGGTACTGAACAAGCGTGCAGCGTGCATGGGTTGTAGTAAGTCATGGCTGGCTGCGGCAAGGAAGCGGCTTTTAGATTGATTGGCTTTATCGGCTTGCTCGAGTGCTAATTGCTGTTCTTTCAGTGCATCTGCAAGCTGCTGGGTTCGGTCGTGCACACGTTCTTCGAGTACCGCTTCATTGGTACGGAAGGCCGTAATATCTGCAAAGGTGGTAACAAAACCACCGCCTTTAATCGGATTGCCTCGCATTTGAATGACACGCCCATCTTTACGGATTCGCTCAAACTCATGTGCACTTCCAACCTTCATCCAGTGAAGGCGTTTACGTACATGTTCTTCAACAGGACCGGGGCCACATTCACCACGTTCTGCGTTATAACGAATCAAATCTGCAATTGGGCAACCGACATAAACCAGATCTTTGGGATAATCAAACAGTTTTAAATATTGATTATTCCAAGCGACCAAACACATATTTTTATCGACCACGCTTACACCTTGTGTCATGTGATCAATCATGGTCATCAACAGGTTTTGATTAAAACGTTGCCATTGTGAGGCCTGATCCAAAATATTGGCCACTTGTCCCAAGGCCAAACCATTATTGATGAGTGCTGTGGTCAATAAAGTTCGTGCAGAGGCGGCCCCAATAATGCCAGCGAGATATTGTTCAGTGAACCGCCACCACATACCATTGGCGACATGATTTTCATTTAAAACAATGTGGTTCTGTTCGCAGAATTGTTGGAAGGCTTGGTTGGTTGGTCGTTCTCCCGTAATGCGTTTGGCAAGTGCCAATAAGTCTCCAACTTTGAGCCGAGCTGCGTTTTGATGTAAATCATTCAGATCTACAGTTGCATGCGTAGATGCTACAGGCTTGGTTTCATAATAAAAAAAGCTCTCAGCTTGAATTTGCTCGGCGATACTTGGGCGGTAAAGTCTTGAAATCCAGATATATAAAATGAGATTCAATCCTAAAGACCAAAGCACACCGTGTGTTAATGGCGCAAACGACTCAAAACCGAGTAGCGCTTCAGGACGGAGGCTATGAATGTTAAACGGCCCAAACAATAAGATATGTTGGGCAATGTTCTGATAATCTTCAGGCAGACTGCGTAATAAGGTCGGAAAAAGTAGAGTGTAACTCCACATGAAAAAACCAACGATCAATCCGACATAGACCCCTTGGCGACTCGCACCACGCCAATATAATCCGCCGATGAGAGAAGGTGCGAATTGTGCTACGGCACTAAATGCTAAAAGACCAAATACTGAAAGTTGATTAATATCATTAAAGAAATTAAAAAATAAAAAGCCAAGTAACATGACACTCAGAATACTGATACGCCGTGTTAGCTTAAGCACTTTGGGAAGCTGGGGATCATGTCGAGAAATCACTTTGAAATGCCAAAGTGCAGGCATAATCAAATCGTTACTCAGCATGATGGAAAGTGCGACTGATGCAACCAGTAACATTCCTGTGGATGCGGAAAAGCCTCCCAAGAAAGCTAAAAGCGCCAGCCAATCCTGCTGATAGCTGAGTGGTAATGCTAAAACAGCAATATCTGAGGTGCCCAATGATTCAGGAAGGGCATTTAAAGCCCAACTCGCGATAGGGATGATCGCGAGTGTTGTTAAAATTAAATAGATGGCAAACCAGAGTCGTGCGCCATGAATATGCTTTTCATCACGAAGTTCAACCACAGCAACATGAAATTGGCGTGGAAGGCAAATCATCGCAAGGGCAGCAAGTAAAGTTTGAACCCAGAAGGTTTCAGGTACGCCGAGTTGCTGTACATTATAAAAATGCTGCGATACATCATGGCTGACCTGTTTAATGTTTTCAGGGGACTGCAACAAGAAAAATCCAGCAACACAAAGTAAAGCAAATAGTTTGACAAAAGATTCAAACGCGACGGCAAGCATCAAACCACCGTGTTGTTCGGTATTTGCAATATGACGTGTTCCGAAAATCATTGCCAAAATGGCTAACAGCGCTGTAAGCATCAAGACACTGTTGGTTGTGGTATGAATTTGTGAGTTGGGCTCTAAAACTACTGCTGCACTTAAGGCAATTGCATGGAGCTGAAGGGCGAGATAAGGCACGATTGCAATTACAGCTAATATCGTGACTAAGGCTGCCAAACGACCACTTTTTCCGTAGCGAGCAGCAATGAAATCTGCAATTGATGAAATGGAATGGTATTGTCGGATACGTCCTAAACGTTTCCAGATATCATAACCAAACCAAATAAATAATAATGGACCAAGATAAATAGGTAGAAACAGGATGCCTTCACGAACAGCAGCACCTGTTGCTCCATAAAATGTCCAAGATGAACAATATACCCCTAAGGTTAAGCTGAACAGCAACATTCGACCACGCGCACTGAGGCGACTGGCGTGTTTTTCTCCAAAAAAAGCACAACCAAATAACAACGCAATATAAAGTGCGAGTACGCCAAGAATAAGCCAGCTGTTCATATTGCTCACGTAATCAAATTCCATTTTTTATCATACCCGAAGCATGGGCTTGGAGAAGTGTATCAATACGTTTGTAGAGACCAAAGTCTAAGTTACGGCATCATCATAAACTTGCTAACTTGGATAGTGAAGAATCCCGTAGAGAAAAAGGGGTCCATGGTCGGACACAAAAATAAGGAGTTGGTTATGGATGATTCACAAGTAGACCAGATTCTACGTAATCCAAAATTTAAGGAAATGGTGAGGCGGAAAAGTATCTTAAGCTGGACACTCACAGGAATTATGCTGTTTATCTATGTCGGTTTTATGCTTTTGGTCGGCTACAACAAAGAATTTTTAGGAAGCTCATTTAGCGGAGGAGTAACCACTGTAGGTATCCCCCTTGGTTTGAGCATCATCGTGTTGTCATTTTTATTATGTGGTGTGTATTCCTACATTGCCAATAATAAGCTTGATCAACTGAATGAAGAGGCACTCAAGGAAGTTGAGGCGATCACGCATGAAAAAGGGATGCATTAAGATGAAAGGAATGTCATTTACAGCAAAACTTTTCGCCGTGATCAGTTTTTGTTGTTCAAGTATTGCATTTGCAGGACCTGATTTGGGTGCGGCGGAGCAACAAGCAACCAACTGGCACGCGATTATCATGTTCGCAATTTTTGTTGGTTTAACGCTATTCATTACCAAGTGGGCCGCAAAGCAAACTCAATCTGCTAAAGACTTCTATACTGCGGGTGGCGGTATTAGCGGTTTCCAAAATGGTTTAGCGATTGCTGGTGACTACATGTCTGCCGCATCGTTTCTCGGTATTTCTGCCATGGTCTTCATGTCAGGTTTTGATGGTTTACTTTACTCACTCGGCTTTATGGTCGGTTGGCCCATCGTATTGTTCTTAATTGCCGAGCGTTTACGTAATTTAGGTAAATATAATTTATCAGATGTGGTGTCTTTCCGTCTGGAAGAGAAGCCTGTACGTACTCTTGCGGCAATGAGTTCATTGGTGGTGGTTGCATTTTATCTGATTGCACAAATGGTGGGAGCAGGTCAGTTAATTAAACTACTCTTTGGTCTGAACTATAATGTTGCGGTAGTGATCGTTGGCTTACTGATGATGGCGTATGTCATGTTCGGTGGGATGTTGGCGACAACATGGGTTCAAATCATCAAAGCAGTGATGCTACTGAGTGGTGCAACCTTCATGGCTTTCATGGTGATGAAAGGCGTTGGGTTTAGCTTTAGTAACATGTTCAATCAGGCGATTGAAGCTTATGGTCAAGCCCATCACTTAAGCTGGAATGAAGCTTTAAGAATCATGAGTCCTGGTTCATTGACAGCAAATCCAATTGATGCTGTTTCACTTGGTCTTGCACTAATGTTTGGTACGGCTGGTTTACCACATATTTTAATGCGCTTCTTTACAGTTAAAGATGCGAAAGAAGCACGTAAATCTGTTGTGGTTGCCACAGGTTTCATTGGTTACTTCTACCTTTTAACCTTTATCATTGGTTTTGGTGCAATCTTATTCGTTGCCAACAACCCACAATTCCTTGATCTTGCAAAAATGGCAGTGACAGGAAAGTTAGAATTGATGGGGGGGAATAACATGGCTGCGGTGCATCTGAGTGATGCAGTCGGTGGCGATTTATTCATGGGCTTTATCTCTGCGGTTGCCTTTGCCACAATTTTAGCGGTGGTTGCTGGATTAACTCTGTCAGGCGCATCAGCGATTTCACATGATCTTTATGCAAACGTATTCAAAAAAGGTAAAACTACGCCTGCATCTGAGCTACGTATGTCAAAAATTGCAACTTTAGGTTTAGCTGTTTTTGCGATGGTACTTGGTATTTTATTTGAAAAACAAAACGTTGCATTCATGGTTGGTTTGGCGTTCTCGGTTGCGTGTTGTGCAAACTTTCCAATCCTTGTGTTGTCTATGTTTTGGAAAGGGTTGACCACACGTGGTGCGGTCATTGGTGGTTTAGTTGGTTTGATTGGTGCGGTCAGCTTAATTATTCTTTCTAAAGCAGTTTGGGTTGATACGTTGGGTATTTCTGATACTGCACCAAACCCATTCAATGGTCCTGCATTATTTGCGATGCCATTGTCATTCTTCTGTTGTTGGTTCTTCTCTGTAACAGATAAGTCTGCACGTGCAGAAAAAGACCGTAAGGCATTTGATGCGCAATATGTGCGTTCGATGACTGGGGTGGGTGCTACAGGTGCATCTGATCACTAATCAACATATTGATATAAAGATAAAGCCCTCAATTGATTGAGGGCTTTTTCAATGGTTATTGATGCATACTGGCAAGTTGTTGCGATTGCTTTCGATATAACGACAGCCCCGTTTTCTGTAGTTGTCGTCCATTTCGTTCAAGAAATTGGTTGATTGGCGCAATATATTTGGCACTGGTATAGAGAGTGAGATTACGAAGTATCAGATAGTAAGCAAACCATGATGCAGATTGAGCATCCAAACCAAGGCGTTTCATTTTCTTACGACCAATAAAAAACTGGGTAATTTCTAAATGTTGTTTATAGGCGAGTTTTTGTTGAAAAGTGCGTAAATAACGGTATTGACGTTCAAAAGGTTCTTTGGAAAGACTGGATCCCAATGAAATGCTGCTCGCATCAGACTGGGGATGAGCAAACTGCATCCAATAAATGAGTTTCCAACCATCACGTTCTTGATCAACTAGCCATTTCTCTTCAATTCCCATCAACCAGCCAGCATATTTCCAAAAATGTAAAAAACTATCGACTTCTTGTTTATTTGGAAAAATACCGAGGGCACGAATGCCAATTAAAACCACACCACTAAATGCAATATTGGTCATTGCTTGGTCATATTGATTGATTGGAAGCCCCCACGTTTCGGCATCCCATTTTTCTGATTTATGCAGTTGATGACGAACCAGAGCGTGAATGAAACGGACATAGATCGTTGAAGTAAAACCTTTACCGAAACGTGTAAAGCCATCTGGTTCAGTGATATCCACCCACCATTTTGTGGTTTCAGCAAGTCGAGTGCCGGCTTGTTTCTTTAATGCACCTGTCAAAATCAATGGCTGATTAAATCCAGGGTACATGTAGCCTGTCATTAATGATAAATCTCTTAAAATCAAACCGTTATTAATACCTAAGCGATAGGTAAATTTGATAGCAGCATCAACTTTATGCTGCTCATACCAAACCGGTTTTTGTTCAACCAAATGGAAAAAATGAGTAAGTTCAGGAATGTTATGAGGAAGTTTGTCGAGTCCTTCATAGAGTGCGGTTTCAAAGTATTTACGGTGTTGTTTGGGATTTTGCAACATCCATTGCACCACTTGATCCATCGGCTCATCGCCACTTTGTAATGCCGTATTAAGTGCCAGATATTCGTCATAATTTGGCTGTATGTCTTGGTTAATGAAATAACTTAATACTTTACTGGTGATACTGGATTGAGCCATTTGCTCATAGGGAGCCAAACGCTTAGGTTTATTTAGATTCAGCATTGCATCACGCCTCAGATTATTATCTAATCAAAGCTTAATACGAATAAATATTCGTATTCAATTCGCATTTATATTGAGGCTGGACATGAGAAAACGCCCACAGCAACAACGTGCCAAAATGATCGTGGAAAGTATTTTAGAGGGTGCACAAAAATGCATTGCTGAGCATGGGGTGCTACAGGTCACTACGCCCAAAATTTCTGAAAAATCAGGTGTTGGTGTTGGCTCGATTTATCAATACTTCGAAAATAAAGAGCAAATTATTGCCGAGTTGCTATTACGGAAAAGTGAAAATTTGGGGCAAGCTTTAAAACAGTTAGTGGTCTTGCAAGAGCAAGCTTCTATTCAAGACATCATCACATTAAGCATAGCTTTTGGTTTTGAAACATTAAAATCTGATCAAGGCTTTTTTATTGAGATTTTAAAAAATTGGCATGCGTATAGTGATTCGGAAGCCGCACAGGTTTTGGAGCAACATTTTTTAGAAATAGGGATGTATTTATTTGGACGATATTATCCACATTGGGATTTTGAAACGTTGAAGCATAAATCTTTTGTCATCATCAACAGTACCTTATTTACCATGATGCGTTATGCCAGTAAAAACACCTTTTTAATTGAAGAACAAAGGCTTCAACAAGAATTAGCGAAAATGATTATTGCCTTTTTAGCGACGGATTAAATACTACATTCCGATTATCAACACACAGTAATGTGTAGTGTATTGGTGAGCAAAGTGGTTGATGATTAGGTGTTCAGTACATTCTTTGTTACCCTAAAAATAACCGACATAGTGGTTTTTTATTGGAAAGTTATCATTTCTGTACTCACAGTTTTGATTGTTCCCTTTATAAACTCTGATGAGTTTTTTTATAGATTAGACGTTTTTTATTATTCACTTTCCGTCTTCTAGTGTGCCTAAGCAACGCAACAGCTATTAGAATAGTATGGAGAAAATATGCATTCCAAAACATCATCTTGGTTGTCCAACGTCAACCGAAATGTTTTCTTTAGCACGGTATTGATTATCTCTTTATTTCTATCGTTTGCTATTTTTACCCCTGGTATTTTTGAGAGTTTATCTGCCCAAGCAAAGCAATGGATTACCGATTCTTTTAGTTGGTTCTATATTTTATGTGTGGCGATTTTCCTTGTTCTTTTGGTTTATATCGCTTGCTCCGCGAGTGGCAATATTAAACTAGGCCCAGATCATAGTCAGCCAGACTATAGTAAAGGTTCATGGTTTGCGATGCTGTTTACCGCAGGGATGGGCGTAGGACTCATGTTCTTTGGTGTGGCTGAACCTGTCATGCACTATGTAACCCCACCAAATAGTGATCCTGAAACTGTTCAAGCAGCCAAAGAAGCATTGAGAATTACCTTCTTCCACTGGGGAGTACATGCATGGGCTGTCTATGCGTTAGTAGGTTTGTCACTGGCATATTTTGCTTATCGCCATAATTTACCCCTTAAAACACGTTCCGCTCTATATCCGATTATCGGTAAACGAATTTATGGGCGTTGGGGGGATGCAATTGATACCTTTGCAACAGTTGGTACGATTTTTGGTGTTGCGACTTCATTAGGTTTTGGTGTGTTGCAGGTCAACGCAGGCCTAAATTATTTATTCGGTCTTGATCAAAGTACTTCAACACAAATCGTACTGATTATTTTTGTCAGTATTTTGGCTGCTTTATCTGTATTTGCTGGTTTAGATAAAGGTGTAAAGCGTTTATCTGAACTGAACTTGATCCTTGCTGTTGTTTTGGTCACCTTTGTTTTTTTAGTTGGGCCGACATTACATTTACTGCGTACAACGGTTGAGAATACGGGGCAATATCTATCTAACTTATTTGTGATGACTTTTAATCTTCAGGCATATGAGTCAACAGGTTGGATTGGCGGTTGGACTGTATTTTATTGGTCATGGTGGATTGCTTGGTCGCCGTTTGTGGGGATGTTTATTGCCCGTGTATCTCGTGGGCGTACCATTCGAGAGTTTATTCTTGGAGTTATTCTTATTCCAACGGGTTTTACAATCGTTTGGATGGGATTTTGGGGAAATGCTGCACTATTTAGCATTATGCAAGAAAACAATATTGCATTAATGCAAATGGTGCAAAAAGATTCATCTGTAGCTCTTTTTGAATTTTTAAATCATTTACCATTCTCTGGTGTAATGAGTCTGTTGGCTGCATTACTAGTTTTACTCTTCTTTGTGACTTCAGCCGATTCAGGTGCATTAGTAGTGAACTACTTAACTGCTAAAAATGAAGAGACACCAGCATGGCAAAGAGTATTTTGGGTGGTGCTGATCGCCACGCTGACGATTTGCTTACTCTTGGTTGGCGGTTTATCAACATTACAAGCATCAATGTTAGTCAGTGCGTTACCGTTTGCATTAATTATGCTATTGATGGGGTGGGGGTTATTGAAAGCTTTAAATCTTGATGCAACCAAAGCCAAGATGTTGATCGAAGCACGCACAACACCAAGGGCAATGAATAATCCACGAAGTTGGCAGCAACGTTTAGGCTTGATTATGCATTATCCTCATACTGAAGATGAGGTGAAGCAGTATATTGCAACACAAGTCAGAAAAGCATTTGAAGCTGTACAAGCGGAATTTAAACGCCGTAAATTACAAGTCAGTATTGATGAAACGGAACAGGGCTTACGTTTACGTGTGGATCATCATCAGGAAATTAATTTTGAATATACGGTTTTTTCTCATCAAACCACACCACCTAGTTTTATGTTGGGGCAGAGTGAGGCTGAGGATGAAGACCGAGAATACTTTCAAGCTGAAGTCTTTCTAAGAGAAGGTGGTCAAAATTATGATGTAATGGACTGGACACAGGAAGATTTGATCCAAGATATTATTGATCAATATGAACGGCATTTATATTTCCTCAATGTGGTTCGTAGTTAGGCCAATCGATCAATCAAAATGAAAAAAAGATGTCCGAAAGGATGTCTTTTTTCATTTAGAACGAGAAAAAAATCATATTTTCGTGGATAAAATAGACAAACTCGCTTTTTTTGTAGAAAAAAGAAGCATGCAAAAGGAAATAAGAAGAAAAGGGGTTGTGTTGTTATGTGAATGCTGTAGAATGCACATCCATCGGCGGTGATGCGGATAAAAACTTGTTGATAAACAAGGATTTGGCTTAAAGTGGTTAGATTCTTGGTGTGGTTGATAAGTTGATAAAATATCTAAATTACCAGTTGACTTTAAAGAAATTTAGAGTAATATAGCCGACCTAGCTTGATGATGACGAATCATCGAGAAGATCATTAAGAGAATAGAAGAACAACTTGTGTGGATTTTTACTGGTTGATCGATCGAATATATTTTCATTGATTAATTGGTTTAAATTTCTCGAAGTTTATTTGAGCGAATATTAAGTCAGTAATTGATGAGCCAGAATTGGCACCTTGTCTTAACTAAGGTGCAAATGATTTTAACTGAAGAGTTTGATCATGGCTCAGATTGAACGCTGGCGGCAGGCTTAACACATGCAAGTCGAGCGGGGGAAGGTGCTTCGGTACTGGACCTAGCGGCGGACGGGTGAGTAATGCTTAGGAATCTGCCTATTAGTGGGGGACAACATTCCGAAAGGAATGCTAATACCGCATACGTCCTACGGGAGAAAGCAGGGGATCTTCGGACCTTGCGCTAATAGATGAGCCTAAGTCGGATTAGCTAGTTGGTGGGGTAAAGGCCTACCAAGGCGACGATCTGTAGCGGGTCTGAGAGGATGATCCGCCACACTGGGACTGAGACACGGCCCAGACTCCTACGGGAGGCAGCAGTGGGGAATATTGGACAATGGGGGGAACCCTGATCCAGCCATGCCGCGTGTGTGAAGAAGGCCTTATGGTTGTAAAGCACTTTAAGCGAGGAGGAGGCTTACCAAGCTAATATCTTGGATAAGTGGACGTTACTCGCAGAATAAGCACCGGCTAACTCTGTGCCAGCAGCCGCGGTAATACAGAGGGTGCGAGCGTTAATCGGATTTACTGGGCGTAAAGCGTGCGTAGGCGGCCATTTAAGTCAAATGTGAAATCCCCGAGCTTAACTTGGGAATTGCATTCGATACTGGATGGCTAGAGTATGGGAGAGGATGGTAGAATTCCAGGTGTAGCGGTGAAATGCGTAGAGATCTGGAGGAATACCGATGGCGAAGGCAGCCATCTGGCCTAATACTGACGCTGAGGTACGAAAGCATGGGGAGCAAACAGGATTAGATACCCTGGTAGTCCATGCCGTAAACGATGTCTACTAGCCGTTGGGGCCTTTGAGGCTTTAGTGGCGCAGCTAACGCGATAAGTAGACCGCCTGGGGAGTACGGTCGCAAGACTAAAACTCAAATGAATTGACGGGGGCCCGCACAAGCGGTGGAGCATGTGGTTTAATTCGATGCAACGCGAAGAACCTTACCTGGCCTTGACATACTAGAAACTTTCCAGAGATGGATTGGTGCCTTCGGGAATCTAGATACAGGTGCTGCATGGCTGTCGTCAGCTCGTGTCGTGAGATGTTGGGTTAAGTCCCGCAACGAGCGCAACCCTTTTCCTTACTTGCCAGCATTTCGGATGGGAACTTTAAGGATACTGCCAGTGACAAACTGGAGGAAGGCGGGGACGACGTCAAGTCATCATGGCCCTTACGGCCAGGGCTACACACGTGCTACAATGGTCGGTACAAAGGGTTGCTACCTAGCGATAGGATGCTAATCTCAAAAAGCCGATCGTAGTCCGGATTGGAGTCTGCAACTCGACTCCATGAAGTCGGAATCGCTAGTAATCGCGGATCAGAATGCCGCGGTGAATACGTTCCCGGGCCTTGTACACACCGCCCGTCACACCATGGGAGTTTGTTGCACCAGAAGTAGCTAGCCTAACTGCAAAGAGGGCGGTTACCACGGTGTGGCCGATGACTGGGGTGAAGTCGTAACAAGGTAGCCGTAGGGGAACCTGCGGCTGGATCACCTCCTTAACGAAAGATTGGTGACTGGTAAGAATCCACAACAAGTTGTTCTTCGAAGATGTATCTGAGGGTCTGTAGCTCAGTTGGTTAGAGCACACGCTTGATAAGCGTGGGGTCACAAGTTCAAGTCTTGTCAGACCCACCACTACTGACGAAGTGATGAATAATCACAAGCTGCTAGATAAAAAGATATATCGTTCATGATGATTGTAAGCTGGGGACTTAGCTTAGTTGGTAGAGCGCCTGCTTTGCACGCAGGAGGTCAGGAGTTCGACTCTCCTAGTCTCCACCACGTACTTTACGAAGTACGAGCTAAAGATTACAGAACTTAGTAAGTTAAACGCTTATTAACTTCTGTGATTTATCACAGTTTACTGCAAGCTGACGAGGCTGTAGTTAATCATTAACAGATTAGTAGAATTGAGTCTGAAATAAATTGTTCACTCAATTCATTCGAAAGAATGAAATTGAGAACTAGCAAAAACACTGAATCAAGCGTTTTGGTATATGAATTTAGATTGAAGCTGTATGGTGATTAAGTTCACAGACAACAAACCAGTAGCAATTAAGTTTGCAACGATAACACTCACTTGTATGTGTTAACGACTGTTTGGGGTTGTATAGTCAAGTAATTAAGTGCATGTGGTGGATGCCTTGGCAGTCAGAGGCGATGAAAGACGTGATAGCCTGCGAAAAGCTCCGGGGAGGCGGCAAATATCCTTTGATCCGGAGATATCTGAATGGGGGAACCCACCCGCTAAAAGGCGGGTATCAATAACTGAATACATAGGTTATTGAAGCGAACGAGGGGAAGTGAAACATCTCAGTACCCTTAGGAAAAGAAATCAATTGAGATTCCCTTAGTAGCGGCGAGCGAACGGGGATCAGCCCATTAAGTTGTGTGTGTTCTAGTGGAACGCTCTGGGAAGTGCGAACGTAGAGGGTGATATTCCCGTACACGAAAGGGCACACACAATGATGACGAGTAGGGCGAGGCACGTGAAACCTTGTCTGAATATGGGGGGACCATCCTCCAAGGCTAAATACTCCTGACTGACCGATAGTGAACCAGTACCGTGAGGGAAAGGCGAAAAGAACCCCTGTGAGGGGAGTGAAATAGATCCTGAAACCGCATGCATACAAGCAGTGGGAGCACCTTCGTGGTGTGACTGCGTACCTTTTGTATAATGGGTCAGCGACTTATATTCAGTAGCGAGGTTAACCGCATAGGGGAGCCGTAGAGAAATCGAGTCTTAATAGGGCGTATAGTTGCTGGGTATAGACCCGAAACCAGGCGATCTATCCATGAGCAGGTTGAAGGTTGGGTAACACTAACTGGAGGACCGAACCCACTGTCGTTGAAAAGCCAGGGGATGACTTGTGGATAGGGGTGAAAGGCTAATCAAGCCTGGTGATAGCTGGTTCTCCCCGAAAGCTATTTAGGTAGCGCCTCGGACGAATACCATTGGGGGTAGAGCACTGTTTCGGCTAGGGGGTCATCCCGACTTACCAAACCGATGCAAACTCCGAATACCGATGAGTACTATCCGGGAGACAGACTGCGGGTGCTAACGTCCGTAGTCAAGAGGAAAACAATCCAGACCGCCAGCTAAGGCCCCAAAATCATAGTTAAGTGGGAAACGATGTGGGAAGGCATAGACAGCTAGGAGGTTGGCTTAGAAGCAGCCACCCTTTAAAGAAAGCGTAATAGCTCACTAGTCGAGTCGGCCTGCGCGGAAGATGTAACGGGGCTAAAACTATGTGCCGAAGCTGCGGATTTGACTTTTAGTCAAGTGGTAGGGGAGCGTTCTGTAAGCCGATGAAGGTGTATTGAGAAGTATGCTGGAGGTATCAGAAGTGCGAATGCTGACGTGAGTAACGACAAAACGGGTGAAAAACCCGTTCGCTGAAAGACCAAGGGTTCCAGTCCAACGTTAATCGGGGCTGGGTGAGTCGACCCCTAAGGCGAGGCCGAGAGGCGTAGTCGATGGGAAATTGGTTAATATTCCAATACTTCTGTGTAATGCGATGAGAGGACGGAGAAGGTTAAGTCAGCCTGGCGTTGGTTGTCCAGGTGGAAGGTTGTAGGCATGTATCTTAGGCAAATCCGGGGTACTCTATGCTGAGAACTGATAGCAAGCTGTACTTGTACAGTGAAGTGGCTGATACCATGCTTCCAGGAAAAGTCTCTAAGCTTCAGTTACACAGGAATCGTACCCGAAACCGACACAGGTGGTCAGGTCGAGTAGACCAAAGCGCTTGAGAGAACTCTGCTGAAGGAACTAGGCAAAATGGTACCGTAACTTCGGGAGAAGGTACGCTGCTGACGGTGATGGGACTTGCTCCCTGAGCTATTGGCAGCCACAGAAACCAGGCCGCTGCAACTGTTTATTAAAAACATAGCACTCTGCAAACACGAAAGTGGACGTATAGGGTGTGATGCCTGCCCGGTGCTGGAAGGTTAATTGATGGGGTTAGCGTAAGCGAAGCTCTTGATCGAAGCCCCAGTAAACGGCGGCCGTAACTATAACGGTCCTAAGGTAGCGAAATTCCTTGTCGGGTAAGTTCCGACCTGCACGAATGGCATAATGATGGCGGCGCTGTCTCCAGCAGAGGCTCAGTGAAATCGAAATCGCTGTGAAGATGCAGTGTACCCGCGGCTAGACGGAAAGACCCCGTGAACCTTTACTGCAGCTTGACATTGAACTTTGACCTTACTTGTGTAGGATAGGTGGGAGGCTTTGAAGTTGGAACGCTAGTTCCAATGGAGCCGTCCTTGAAATACCACCCTGGTAATGTTGAGGTTCTAACTCTGTCCCGTAATCCGGGACGAGGACCATGTCTGGTGGGTAGTTTGACTGGGGCGGTCTCCTCCTAAAGAGTAACGGAGGAGTACGAAGGTGCGCTCAGCGTGGTCGGAAATCACGCGTAGAGTATAAAGGCAAAAGCGCGCTTAACTGCGAGACCCACAAGTCGAGCAGGTACGAAAGTAGGTCTTAGTGATCCGGTGGTTCTGTATGGAAGGGCCATCGCTCAACGGATAAAAGGTACTCTGGGGATAACAGGCTGATACCGCCCAAGAGTTCATATCGACGGCGGTGTTTGGCACCTCGATGTCGGCTCATCTCATCCTGGGGCTGAAGCAGGTCCCAAGGGTATGGCTGTTCGCCATTTAAAGAGGTACGCGAGCTGGGTTTAGAACGTCGTGAGACAGTTCGGTCCCTATCTACCGTGGGCGCTGGAAATTTGAGAGGATCTGCTCCTAGTACGAGAGGACCAGAGTGGACGAACCTCTGGTGTACCGGTTGTGACGCCAGTCGCATCGCCGGGTAGCTATGTTCGGAAGGGATAACCGCTGAAAGCATCTAAGCGGGAAGCCTACCTCAAGATAAGATTTCCCTAGGAATTTATTCCTCTAAAGAGCCGTTCGAGACTAGGACGTTGATAGGTTGGGTGTGGAAGCACGGTGACGTGTGAAGCTGACCAATACTAATTGCTCGTGAGGCTTGACTATACAACACCCAAACAGTTGTTGTATTCAAGATAAATTCAATACATAACTTGATTTAGTGTTAAAACTAGTTACAATACAGACTCATGAGCGAGGATAAGCAAAGATTAATAATCTTTGCCCGAGCGCAAGACATAAAGCTATGCTTTATGTTCTACTAATCCGTTAATAACTCTTTCGGTACTAAGTGGCATGAACTTAATAATAAGTTTAAAAGTAAGACCACCCAAAGCCAAAACAGTTTGCTGGCGACAATAGCAAGAGTGAACCACCTGATCCCTTCCCGAACTCAGAAGTGAAACCTCTTCGCGCTGATGGTAGTGTGGCACTTGCCATGTGAGAGTAAGTCATCGCCAGCTTTTAAATTCAAACACCCCCAACCTAATGGCTGGGGGTGTTTTTTATGGCATGAAGAAAAGGTTGAAAATAAGTGCTTAGCAATTTTTATTGTGGTGGTACTAAATTGTATTAAAAACACTTTATTGTCATATCTAAATCAAATATAAATATTTAAATAGAACAAATGAAGTTAATCCTAAGGCTATATAGATTTTTTATCAGAAAATTATAAAAAGGACGTTTTTGTGCTCAATGTCATTGTTCAATTAGTAGGTGGAATTGGCTTATTTCTTTTAGGCATGTCTTTGATGACAGATAGCTTAAAAGCAATTGCGGGTGAAGCATTACGACAATGGCTGGTTCGATTTACCAATTCCCCGATTAAAGCTGTTTTATCAGGGATTGGTCTAACAGTTGTGGTTCAGTCTTCTACAGCAACGACACTAGCTACCATCGGCTTTGTCAGTGCGGGTATCTTAAGTTTTAGTCATGCAATAGGTGTGATTATTGGTGCAAATATTGGGACCACAAGTACAGGCTGGATGGTTGCATTATTAGGATTAAAGTTTTCAATCGCGAGCTTTGCTTTGCCGCTTGTTGGTATTGGGGCGTTACTTAATTTATTCGGCAAAGAAAAGGTCACTTTTATTGGCCTAACTTTAGCTGGTTTCGGATTACTGTTCTTAGGTATTCAATTTCTACAAGATGCTATGAGTGGATTGGCATTACTCATCGATTTATCGCGTTGGGCAGAACCAAGTTTAATGATGAAGTTTTTTTTGGTGCTCATCGGTGTGTTAATGACCATTCTATTACAATCTTCGAGTGCAGCAATTACAACAACATTGGCTGCATTGTCTACTCAAACGATAAATCTTGAACAAACATTAGTTTTGGTAATCGGACAGAATATTGGAACGGTTGCCACAGCTGTATTGGCTGCTATCGGAGGTACAACAAGTGCAAAGAGAACAGCTGCTGTTCATGTGATTTTTAATGTTGTGACTGCTGTATTTGCTTTTATTTTACTATCACCTGCTTTTATTTGGGCATACCAGCATTTTGAGAGTGTTCAGCAATTAGGTCCTGTATTGTTGGTGGCTGCATTTCATACTACTTTTAGTTTATTAGGGGCATGTATTTTTATGCCTTTCTTAGCTAAGTTTGAACAATTGATTATTCGATTACTACCAGAAAAAGAGCATGCCACTACACGTTATTTAGATGAGTCGCTTTATAGCGTTCCAGCACTTGCAATTGCAGCTGTTGAACGTGCCTTATTACGATCGATTTCGGATATGTATGGTATTTTTGTGCGCTGTATTCGTGGACGAATGGTGGCAGAATTAGTCAAAACAGATGAGTTTGACTATACATTAAGCAAAATTGAAAGTTATCTTGATAAAATGTCTGCTCCACAATCTATAGCTGATCAACATCGGTTGTTGATTTTGCTAAGACTGGTTGTATATGTACGAGTGCTAAAAAATGATTTAAGTAGTGTGGCTCAAATAGAAAGTATCCAAAATCAAAGAAACATTGAAGCTTTAGCCAATCAGTTTGCCATGATTCTTGAGCAAATTATTCCTCATTTAATGCATGAGCCATTTTCTCGAATTCCTAAAGCCTTAGTAGATGAGTTAGCTAGTTTTTCTGCAGAAATGCAGGCCCATCAAGATTTAGTTCGGCAAAAAATAATTGAGGAATCCTCATCAAGAATGGTATCAGCGGCTTACACATTAGAACAATTGGCAGCACAGCGTTGGTTAGAGCATTTAGTGATACATTGTAGTCGTGTCACAATTTTATTAGGTGACAATGAACAAGTATTGGTCAATGAGCAATTAGAGGCTACGCAATCCTGACACTAAATTTTTATGTTCTAAAAGGATAGTTTTTCGTAAAAGCAATTGCTTTAAGCTTTCTTCATTTGCTGACAAGCCTATAATGATTGAGAATCATTCCAAATCTAATAAGGAAATAAATAACATGTCTACTGATCAACAATTTCCGACACCAGCCAATCTTGGTATTGCAGTGTATTCAAATAATGCCGAAGCAATTGGTAACACGCCTTTAGTGCGTATTAATCGTGCTATTCAAACAGGTGCAACGGTACTGGCAAAAATTGAAAGTCGTAATCCTGCATTTTCAGTAAAGTGTCGTATTGGTGCGGCATTGATTGCTGATGCAGAGAAACGTGGCGTACTTAAAGCTGGTATGCATATTGTTGAGCCAACCAGTGGTAATACAGGGATTGCGTTAGCATTCGTTGCGGCAGCAAAAGGTTATCCGATTACTTTGACCATGCCATCAAGTATGAGTTTGGAGCGTAGAAAAGTTTTGAAGGCGTTGGGCGCAAATCTCGTTTTGACTGATCCTGCGAAAGGTATGAAGGGTGCGGTAGATGAAGCAGTACGTTTAGCCACTGAAAATCCTCAGCAATATTTTTTACCACAACAATTTGAAAATCCGGCTAATCCTCAAATTCATGTGGATACCACGGGTCCTGAGATTTGGCAGGCAACCAATGGCCAAGTTGATATCTTAGTAGCTGGCGTGGGAACGGGTGGAACGATTACAGGAATTTCCCGCTATTTTGAGCAAGTTCAGAACAAGCCATTATATTCAGTCGCAGTTGAGCCTGCTGAATCTCCAATTATTACCCAGACTCGGAATGGTGAGAGTATCAGCCCTGCACCACATAAGATTCAAGGGATCGGTGCAAATTTTATTCCTAAAAATTTAGATTTAGATTTGGTCGATGAAGTTGTACCTGTAAATAGTGCCGATGCAATTGAGTGGGCAAGAAAATGTGCAACTCAGGAAGGGATTTTGGTGGGTATTTCAAGTGGTGCAGCATTAGCTGCAGCGGCAAAAATTGCTGAACGTCCTGAAAATGCAGGAAAAACTATTGTGGTGATCTTACCTGATAGTGGCGAGCGCTATTTATCTTCAGTCTTGTTCGAAGGAATGTTTGAAGAAGCTTAGTATCTTTTTAAAATCCAAAACCATGCTTGATCAGCATGGTTTTTTAAATATTACAGTGTACTTTTGAGCTCTTTTTTATGTCGCTCAACAGAGCGGGCATATTTTCTGGCTTTGTATCGATTGCTAAAACTGCGTTGATAGCCTGTCGGACCTACATAGTAATAACCCAATGCTTTGTGCCAACTGCCTGCGGATTTGTAATAGGTTGCAAGGACATGTGTACCACAATTGATATTGATATATTCATTGTATAAATCACCTGGGCAATCTTGTCTCCAATGACTTGGGATAATTTGCATCAGTCCAAGTGCCCCCGTTGGTGAGCGCGCATTTGAGCGATAACTGGATTCTTGACGAATCACCGCTGCCACTAAGAGGGGCGGAACATTGTGCTGTTTAGCACTTTGTAGAATAATGGGGGAAAGGCGGTCAGCTGTGGTTGGAGAAACAGAATAGGCTTGCTGAATACCTTTGGATAGTTTTGGGGCATTTAAACTACTACATGCGGTTAAACTCACAATGGATAAAAGCATTATCAATTTGAATGGAATCAAAAAGTAATTTTTGAGTGTAAAAAGAGTCGTCGTGTTAAAAACAACCAAAGTAATTCATCCACGTGCCAAAAGTTGGTCCGATGTTAGAAATTATGGGGTTGAAGATCAATAGAGATTCTGTTGTATAAATAATAAAACAAGAGCATTGTTTAGCGTTTTTCAATCGCTTCAGGATAGGCGTATACTGTTTCCAGTCAAGGAGTCACGATGTCTAAGCCTGAAGCACTGCCTACTCATATTGAGTATGGGTCTAAATCATTTACTGCAATTCTATGGTCGTTGTTCTTTGCAGGTTTTGCCTCATTTTCATCTTTGTACTGCGTACAACCGATGATGCCGATTTTTGCAAAATTCTTTCAGGTTTCACCTACACATAGTAGTTTCCCACTTTCTTTTTCCACCGTGGCTTTAGCCATAGGTTTATTGTTTACGGGTTTTATCTCTGATCGCTTTGGGCGAAAACCCATTATGGTTTTTGCTTTGTTTTTGGTTTCTCTTCTCTTGCTCATCAGTGCCTCATTTCCGATTTGGGAAGTCTTTTTGACTACCCGTATTTTTATTGGTTTGGCGGTGAGTGGCGTTGCTGCGGTTGCGATGACGTATATCGGGGAAGAGATTGCCCAGCAAGATATTGGTTTTGCTATGGGATTGTATATCTCCGGCACCGCCATTGGTGGGATGGGTGGGCGTTTGATCGCGGGTGTTTTAGTTGACTTTATTTCTTGGCAATCGGCTACTTATATCATTGGATTTTTGAATCTGGTCATCGCTTGTTTATTTTATTTGCTATTACCAAAGTCTCAACATTTTCAACCTTATCCATTTCGATTTTCCCGTTTTAAAGCTGCATTTGAACAGAACCTTAAAGATCCAAAATTACGGATTTTATTTGCTCAAGGTTTTATCTTAATGGGCTGTTTAGTGACGGTATTTAATTACATTAGCTATCATTTATTAGAAGCGCCATTTCATTTATCACAAACATGGATTGGTGTGATCTCAATTGCTTATCTAGCAGGTATTTATAGTTCACCTAAAGCGGCACAATGGGGCTTTAAATATGGACGTGATAAGGTGTTGCCTTGCTTGTTATTGAGTATGATACTGGGATTATTCATCACGCTTATTCCATCGCTATGGGCGGTTTTACTCGGTTTAACGATTTTTACTTTTTCCTTTTTCGCAGCACATTCAACAGCCAGCAGTTGGGTTTCTGTGCAAGCGGTGCAATATCGTGCGGTGGCCTCGTCCTTGTATTTATTCTGCTATTACGTTGGTTCAAGTTTGCTTGGTAGCAGTGGTGGTTTGATTTGGGAAAATTTTGGCTGGGTTGGGATTAATCTGAGTGTAGGGATGGTGTTGGTGCTTGGTCTGGTTTTGGCAGTACATTTAATGCTTAAAGAAAAAAATTAAAATAAAACGACAACTATAGTCGCACCAACTTGATAAAAGTTTTTGAAATTTAGTAAGTTAAGCCTATGTCATGTTGGCATAATTTTGATATTAAAATTGGGGAAAATAAGATGGAACTGCACAGTCGCGTTTACTATAAGCATCCTGATACCAAAGTAATGGGGCTATTAGAATCATTATTTAAAGATCATGCAGGGAGTGCAGAAAAGTTTCTAGAAGCTGCACTAGAGATTAATGCTGACGGTACGGAACTAACGCAAGCTTTATTAGATCAGATTGATTCAATTCAATACGATTTAGATCCAGAGCACTTAGATTATATTGTGGGTTATGCCGTTCTAGAGTTTACACATGGTTCAAATGGCGATGAAAATATTGAGAATATTCTATTATTTTTAAAAGGCTTATTACCTGATATTCATGCACAAGCTTGGGGTTGTGGAGATGATGATCCATGGGAGTTTTGGTTCAAATTTGATGGTGATGAACTTATTCGTGAAGATGATGAACCTTATAATGACCCTGATGAAGATGAAGAAATTAAAGCTTCTATTTACGTATGGTGGCATCAAGACTTACCTGTAGAAATTAAGGAAGGTTTCTTGAACGAAGACGAATAATTATCAACGCTTTATATGTGTATTTCCTCGAATAGTTACAAATTCTTTTTGAGGAAATGCTTTTGTTTATTTTTTAATCTATAAAAATGAATGAAATTCATGTTAAAATGATCGGCTTTCATCTTTGATGCTATCCCAGCATTTCAGCTAGCCGAGATTCGCAAGCCATGTCTACTGCCTATACCAAGCAAACTGCGCCAAAAGCGCTGTTTGATTACGACAAATATTGGGCGTCGTGTTTTGAACCTGCACCATTTTTACCGATGTCACGAGAAGAAATGGACTTACTCGGCTGGGATGCCTGTGACTTTATTTTAGTTTGTGGTGATGCTTATATTGATCATCCTTCATTTGTATCGGGCGTGATTGGTCGTGTGCTTGAGGCACAGGGTTTCCGTGTGGGGATCATTGCTCAACCTGATTGGACCAATGTTGAAAGTTTCCGTGTTTTAGGGAAACCGACTATTGCTTGGGGTGTAACCGCAGGCAATATGGATTCGATGATTAACCGTTATACGGCAGATCGTAAAATTCGTTCAGATGATGCTTATTCGCCAAATAATGAACCGAATAAACGTCCAGATCGTGCTGCCACGGTGTATTGTCAGCGTTGCCGTGAGGCTTTTCCTGATGTGCCAGTATTGCTCGGTGGGATTGAAGGTAGCCTACGTCGTATTGCTCATTATGATTATTGGTCAGATAAAGTTCGCCGCTCAATCTTGATGGATTCTAAAGCCGATTTATTAATGTATGGTAATGGTGAGCGTGCCATTATTGATGTGATGCACCGTTTAGCTAAGGGTGAAAAAATCCACGAAATTACCGATGTTCGTGGTACCGCATTTATTATTAATAAACACAATAAAGCATCGAAAGCACAATTCGTTGAAATCGCAAGTAATGACGTGGATAGCATTGGTCGTGTTGATCCAATTATCAATCCTTATGTCATGACTGAAGATATTGATGGCTGTGAAGTTGAAAAAGAAAAAGGCAACTCACTCGCACAATATCAAAACTTCCAAAAAGAAATTGTGACCAATCCAATCGTTCGTGAAGGTGATCAACTTGATCCAGATACGCAGATCGTACAGTTAAAACCTGCACCATCCAAAGCAATTAAACATAAATTACCGCCACGTGAACTCGCTGTGATTCGTTTGCCTTCTTTTGAAGAAGTAGCCAATGATCAAGTGCTTTATGCGCATGCCAACCGTATTTTGCATCTGGAAACCAATCCGGGAAATGCTCGTGCATTGGTACAACGTCATGGTGAACGTGATGTTTGGATTAATCCACCACCAATTCCGTTAACAACGGAAGAAATGGATTATGTCTTTGATTTACCTTATGCACGTTTACCACATCCAGCTTATGGCAATGCGCGTTTCCCTGCATTTGATATGATCAAATTCTCTGTGAATATCATGCGTGGTTGTTTTGGTGGTTGTACTTTCTGTTCGATCACTGAACATGAAGGTCGTATCATTCAAAACCGTTCAGAAGATTCTATCTTACGTGAAATTGAAAAGATTCGTGATACTGCGCCCAACTTCACTGGTATTATCTCCGACTTAGGTGGTCCAACAGCAAACATGTATCGTTTGCATTGTAACGACCCTGAAATCGAGAAGAACTGCCGTAAACCGTCTTGTGTTTATCCAGGTGTTTGTCAAAACTTACATACTGATCATGCGCCATTGGTTCAGCTTTATCGTAAAGCACGTGAAATCAAAGGTGTGAAGAAGATTTTGATCGGTTCAGGTCTTCGTTATGACCTTGCTGTGTTAAACCCTGAATATGTCAAAGAGTTGGTACAGCATCATGTTGGTGGTTATCTAAAAATTGCACCTGAGCATACCGAACATGGTCCATTATCCAAGATGATGAAACCAGGGATCGGAACTTACGACCGCTTCAAACAAATGTTCGAGCGTTTTAGTAAGGAAGCAGGGAAGGAGCAATATTTAATTCCTTACTTCATTGCTGCGCATCCGGGTACAACGGATTACGACATGATGAACTTGGCGATTTGGCTGAAAAAGAATGGTTTCCGTGCCGATCAGGTACAAACCTTCTATCCATCGCCAATGGCAACTGCGACCACCATGTATTATTCAGGCAAGAATCCATTGTCTAAAGTGGCGCGTTATACCGAAAATGTCGATATCGTGAAAGGTGAAAAACGTCGTCGTTTGCATAAAGCCTTCTTGCGTTACCATGATCCAAATAACTGGCCTTTATTACGTGAAGCATTGAAAGAAATGGGTCGTTCAGATTTAATTGGTAATTCGAAACAACATTTGATTCCAACCTATCAGCCACAAGGCACGGCTGAAGGTGAATATAAGTCTGCGCGTAAGAAAAACTCGAGTGTTGCTGGAGATTCTGCTAAACGTGGTCAATCATCTCGTCCAAAGTCTCATTCTGGTCAAAAACGTCCACAAAAAGGACAGGTGTTGACTCAGCACACTGGTTTGCCACCACGTGAAACTGGTGAGAAAAGACCTTTTTCGGGTAAACCAAAATCGAAAGTAAAAGCGCATCGTTAATTACGGTGCTCAAATGAAGAGAAGAGGACATCCAAAACGATGTCCTCTTTTTATTAAAAAGTGATAATTGTGTCGCAGTTCAATTTCAAAACTATAATTTATAGAAACATATACTGACAATATTGACTTGAATATTCAGTGTATGCTGATTATAAGTAGAGCTAGGGTAAGCTTTTACGACTTTGGTCGCCTAGTATAAAACGATTAAAAAATTTAAGTTTACGCTGTTGAAATAACTTTACTATCGTTTGTTATTGATTAAAAAATTGGCATAAAGCCAAAAAATGATTATAAAAAATCTAAAGGGATTAGTTAGAAATGTATTATTTCATAACCATTATTGGTTTGCTGCTCATTACAGCACTTGCACTTCGACGTTTACATCAAAATCGGCGTCAAGACAGTCCATTAAAGCGACGCGGTATATTAAATATTGCTGAACAAATTACTTTGATGCGTTTGCAGGCAGTGTTGCATCGTCATACTGTGCTTGCACATGTTTCTTTTGATGCATTGTTGACGACTAAATTTGCACATACACGACGCAAATATCAGGGCTTAGTTGCTGATTTTGTAGTATTGGATCAACAACTACAAGTTTTGGCAATTATTGAGATTGCAGACGAATCTTATGTGAATCGTCTGCATTTAAAACATTATCAAGATAGCTTGTTAGAGTTGGCTGGATATCGCGTATTGCGTTATAGCAGTATTCCAACTGAGCAAGAGTTGCGAGAAGATTTGTTACCTGATTTATTTGATCCAATGGTTTCATCGACTAGCACATTTACTGCCATGCCTCATACCGATCGGATGATGAAATATAATGTGCTTGCGGCAAAATCTTAATGGGCATCAGGTCGTACAGCTGTTACAGTCATTTCGACTAAAACATCAGGTGCATAGAGTTTAGATTCAACACAGGTACGTGCTGGGGGATGTCCCTCAGCAATCCATGCGTCCCACACCGCATTCATTGCTGCATAGTCTTTTTCAATGTCTTTCAAGAAAATCAATACAGACAAGATATGAGTTTTATCTGTGCCTGCTTCTGCCAGTAACCGATCAATATTGTCTAAGGTTTGTTGAGTCTGTGCGCTCACATCAACGCTGGTATCATCTGCCAGTTGGCCAGCTAAATGAACGAGATTTCCTGAAATTGCGACTTCGCAAAAACGTGATGTAACATGCAATCGTTGCACAGACATAGTGAAACTACCTAATTAAAAACTGTATCAATAAGATTGTACTTGAAGCATTCTGAGCACAGTGTAATTTTGTATAAATCAAGCTAAAAAAGTTTCTATTTCCATTAAATTAGGTTGTTGAATAAAGTCATGCGGCATGACAAGAAACAAGTTATCGCGGAAATTATTGTTTTGAAAAACTGAACAGATGAGAGGCTTTTGAGAAGACAGCTAAAGTGCCCTGTAATATTCGGATTTGATCGTCACGCCAACCACAGGAGCAAATGCTAAAAGCGAGGATTTCTTTAGCAAAGCAAATAACATGGATAATGTTACTGCGTTGCTTAGAGTACTGAAAACTGCATAAAAAGCAAACATAAATTTGAGCTAAAATCTTACTGTTGTATAAAAAAACAACATTACCATAGGGAAAGTTGTGATTCTTGCTGTAGAGCTTGCAGTTGATAAACACCAACGCCGACGAGGCGAAATTGAAAGCTTGGATCAATGTGCATTTCATTGAGCAGTTGTAAAACCACTTGCTCTAAATCTTGTTGCGAGCGAAGTGGGAGTTTAAAACTTTTACTATGCTGTAGGGTTTGGAAGTTTTTGAGTTTCAGTTTGACGTTAACGCCACGAGCTGTCAGTTGTTTTCTTTCTAAACTACGCCAAACTTGTTCAGCTAGAGGTTGCCAAGCATGATTGCATTCAGCGAGTGTATAGTCATCATCAAAGGTAATTTCTTTCGAGATTTGTTGCCGCTCACGCTCTGCTTTGACAGGACGATGATCAATACCTTGAGCATATAAGTACAGTTGTTTGCCGTATTTACCAAAATGATGAATGAGTACATTTTCTTCTATTTTTTGTAGGTCGCCTAAGGTGTGCAAGTTTAATTGATTTAATTTTTCATAGGTGACTTTGCCAACACCAGGGATTTTCTTTAGTGCCAAGTCTTGTATGAAATGTTGGATTTGATGAGGTTTAATTACAAATAAACCATTTGGTTTATTCCAATCGGAGGCAATCTTGGCCAAAAATTTATTCGGTGCCACTCCTGCAGAAGCTGTTAGCCCTGTTGCTGCAAAAATATCTGCACGAATTTGTGTCGCAACTTCAGTTGCACTCGGTATATTCTTTAGATTCTCTGTCACATCCAGATAGGCTTCATCTAACGACAAGGGTTCAATGATGGACGTATATTGCTGAAAAATTTGATGAATTTGTGCTGAAACTTTTCGGTATTTTTCAAAGTTAGGTTCAATCACAATCACTTGTGGGCATAGTTTTTTGGCTTGCCCCATCGACATGGCAGAGCGTAAGCCAAACACACGGGCGGGGTAGGACGCTGCGGCAATCACTGCACGAGGGTGATGAGAAGAAATCACCACAGGCAGATCTTTAAGATCTGGTCGATCTAGAAGTTCGACTGAAGCAAAAAAGGCATCCATGTCGATGTGAATGATTTTACGTATTTCATTTACCATCGAGGATGCCTTGTTTTTCTAGAAAAACACGCCACTGCTGTGGTGACTCTGCGTAAACATTTAAGTCGACAGCTTTAGGAATTCCGTCAATTTTTCCTGTTTGGCTATGTTGCCAAAATAACCATTTTCGGCCGTCTTTTAATTCGGGCTTAGCCTCGTAATCACGTACCCACAATGGTGTGTCATTAAAGCTTCCCATCAATACGATATGATAAAAGTTCTTCGAAATATAGAAAATTGGCTGTTTGCCATAATGTTGATGCAACTGATCATGCATGATCTGAATTTCTTTGAGTAGCTGCTCTTTGGTATAGGTATTAATACAGTTGCTGTCATATTCCAAATCAATGACGGGGGGGAGAGCATCCACTTTGTTCGGGACAGTCGCAATAAAATTTTCTGCTTGTACCTTGCCATCACGGCATAAACGATAGAAATGATATGCACCAACATGAAGACCTTGCTCTCGTGCTTTAAGCCAGTTGTCCTGAAATTTTCGATCTTTAAAATCACCGCCTTCAGTTGCTTTTACATATACAAATTGATATTGCAGCGGAGAGATCTTTTTCCAGTTAATTTCACCTTGATGATGTGATACATCAAAACCACGAATAGCATAGTCTTGCGCTGAAGCTTTTTGCTGGTAAAACAAACCGAAATAGCTCAGTACCCCCAATATGACAGCCAAACCGATACTGACATAAGTTGGATAATGTTGAGCATGTGGATGTTTCGCAGCTTTCTTTGCCATATTGTCTTTAACGTTATAAGCCCGCGATGAGCTAAGTAGAAATATCGATTATAGATTGATTGTTGCATTTTGGCTTTATTTTGGCTCACTCAGCAAAGCATTATTTTAGTCAGCAACTTCTTTAGGAATCTGCCAAAATACCATCGCAGTGATAATGTTAATACAACCTAATGCGATGAGGGCTGCATGGAAGGCATTTGTCACAGAGGCAGTCGGATAATATTGACCAAAGAGGTTGATCAATGTTCCTGCCAGAGCGACCCCGATACTCATCGATAGCATCATGATCATCGACAAGAAACTATTGCCACTACTAGCATCATGCTGCGGTAAATCTTTTAAAGTCAGCGTATTCATGCCGACAAATTGTAAAGAGTTCAACGTCCCAAAGATAAAGAAATGCAACACTTTTAGCCACAATGGTGTGTCTGCAGTCATCAGTGAAAAACTGGCGATACATAAACCCACTAATACGGTATTGGTCAGTAAAAACCGACGATAACCGACACGTTGAATAATTGGACGAATAATCGGTTTGGAGAATAATGATCCTAGCACCAAAGGAATCATCATTAAACCTGTGATAAATGGTTCAAAACCAAAGGCGACTTGTAGCATCAATGGCAAAATAAAAGGAATTGCATTGCTACCTAAACGCGCAAAGAAATTGCCTAAAATGCCAATTGAAAAAATTTTATGGCGGAACAATCGTCCATGAAACAAGGCATTCTGATGGTTATGTGCATGATAAGCATAGCCAAACGTTGCTAAAGATCCAATTACCAGTAGAGTGATGCTGATCCAGCCAGAATATTGTGGCGCAGCGATATTCTCAATCCCAAGAGACAGACCCACCATAGCAATCATCAATAAGATAAATCCACCGAGATCAAAGGATTTGACGGTTGGTTCTTTTTGATTTGGCATGACTTTAAGCGCCATGATTACCCCAAGTACGCCCATGGGGATGTTAATGAGGAAAATCCAGTGCCACGTGGCAACTTCGACTAACCATCCACCCAAAGTTGGCCCCATCAAAGGACCTATGAGACCAGCCAGACTCATTAAGCTCATCGCTGAAAGAAATTGGCTACGTGGAATAATTTTAAGTAAAGCCAAGCGTCCAACGGGCATCAATAATGCACCACCTATCCCTTGAATAACACGACAAATTAAGAGTTGATCTAAGGTCTGAGACAGACCACAACCGAGTGATGCCAGACTAAAAATCACCATAGCAGTAAGATAAGTATTGCGGATACCAAAGCGGTCTGCCAGCCATCCACTTAATGGAATAAAAGCAGCAACTGATAGGACGTAGGCAACAATTACCCCATGCATTTGTAATGGATTTTCATTGAGCTGAATTGCCATCACAGGAATCGCCGTGTTGACAATCGTGGTATCCAAGGCCTGCATAAAAAAGCCGATAGAAACCAATAGCACCAATAAACGAAATTCAGGCTGTACGGCTTGATGAGTGGTTGTTGTCATGAGTGGTGACGTGTGAAATATCTGCTTTAGTTTAATGGAATTGTATTGGAAATAAAGCCCAGAACTGTCAAAGATCTGTCATTGAATAGATCATGCAATATAGTCGAGTTTAATGCCTGATGTACGATATGAGCTTCGAAGAGTCGGTTGACATAAAAATGCGGATCTAGATTAATCCGCATTTTTTTTATAGGTGATGTTTAAACTTCAATGTGTGTTGGTGCATTGAGGTTCTTGATAACATTTGAAATTTGTTCAGGATTTTCACAGATAATAACTTTCGCACGATGCTGTGGTGGTAAGAAGCCCTCTTCAACAGCATGATCTAGCTGCGCAATTAAAGCATCATAAAAACGATTTACATTGTAAATAATCATCGGTTTTTGATGCTGGTTTAATTGTCCCCACGTAGCAATTTCTAAAATTTCCTCAAAGGTGCCTAAGCCACCGGGCAAGGCGATAAACGCGCTAGCACGTTCAGCCATTAAAGCCTTACGTTCATGCATGCTTTGAACAATATGTAATTCAGTCAGTTGGTTATGTGCAATTTCATAATCGAGCATAAATTCAGGAATAACGCCAACAACTTCCCCACCATGTTCAAGTACAGTATCTGCAACTTGTCCCATAAGACCAATACTTGCTCCTCCATAAACGATACCGAAGGACTGGTTAGCAATATGTTGAGCGAGTTCAATCGCAGTGTCACGATAAATAGGTTTGTTACCAGTGCGGGAACCGCAATACAACGCGATGAGGGGTTGGGTTGTCTTTATGGGAGTAGATATAATCGTTTTCTTTTCAGTCATTATTAGAACACTATTCATTTGGTTTATTTTTACCTTATCATTTTCATTGTGCTTGTCTAGTTTAAATCACGCATATGACAGTTTTATGCACATTTCGCATACAAAGGTATGAAATTGATTGAGTAATGAATTGAAAAAACATCCCTATAAAAAATGATGAATTTTATTTTGATCTTGCCTATACTGAAAATCCGTTAAGTAAAAAATGTACTTCTATGAGTAGTGGTTGTTGTCACTCCGCTTTGATATTTTATATTTCTAAAAAAAATGTTTTGGCTGTCAATGCTAACCTTTTAAATCAGCAAATCCATGCCGATCTTTATGATTCTGTAGGGGAGTCACATCTATGATTTTTGAATGGATGTCTGATCCCGCAGCATGGGTCGGTTTGGCGACTTTGGTGGTGCTTGAAATTGTATTGGGTATTGATAACCTTGTTTTTATTGCAATTTTAGCTGAAAAATTACCGCCAGAACAAAGAAATGCAGCTCGTAGAATAGGTTTGATTCTTGCGTTACTGATGCGCTTAGTCTTGCTAGCGTCCATTGCTTGGGTGGTCACTTTAACAGCACCATTATTTCATATTTTCGATCATGCTTTTTCAGGGCGAGATTTGATCTTATTACTGGGTGGAGCATTCCTTTTGTTTAAAGGAACTATGGAGCTCCATGAGCGTATCGAAGGTAAGCAGGCTTTAAGGCAGGAAAATCCTGTACATGCTGTGTTCTGGGTGGTTGTGGTTCAGATCGTCGTGCTTGATGCAGTTTTCTCACTGGATAGCGTGATTACGGCTGTGGGCATGGTGAAAGATCTCTCGGTAATGATGATTGCAGTCACCATTGCAATCGGGATTATGCTAATTGCCTCTCGACCATTAATGGATTTTGTAAACAAACATCCAACGGTTGTGATTCTGTGTCTTGGCTTTTTGATGATGATTGGTTTCTCATTGATTGTAGAAGGCTTTGGATTCCATATTCCAAAAGGTTACTTATATGCCGCAATTGGCTTCTCGGTTTTGGTCGAGGCAGTCAATCAAACCATGCGACGCAATCAAGAGAAATTGGTAACGACCACGGATTTGCGTTATCGCACTGCTTCTGCGGTGTTGCGAATGCTCGGCAATAAAGGTATCAATAGTGATAGTCAACACAAAGAAACCGAAGATGTATTGGCAACGCAGGCCTATGCCAATGAAGTATTTGATGAAGATACGGGTGTTTATCACAGCGTTCTAGTACAAGGTGTATTAGGCTTGTCTGAGCGCCCTGTGAAATCGGTGATGACGCCACGACCAGAATTGGAGTGGTTGGATCTCGATGCAGATCCAGCTGAATTAAAAGAACGTTTAATGGCAATGACCCATTCGCGTTTAATTATTGCCCGTGGTGAGTTGGACAATATTGAAGGTGTTGTACTTACTCACAAAGTGTTAAATGAATATATTGAAACAGGAGCAATTGATTTCGATAAACATTTACGTGAACCTGTGATTGTGCATGAAAATGCACAAGTTCTCATGGTCATGGAGCAATTGCGTCAAGCACCATTGCAAATGGCAATCGTACTCAACGAATACGGTTCGATAGAGGGGATTGCAACACCGATTGATATTCTTGAAGCGATTGCTGGTGAGTTCCCAGATGAAGATGAATTAGAGGCAGCGGCTGAAAGTCTAGAAGATGGCTCACTTTTATTGGAAGGCTCAACGGATATTCGACACGTTTCACTTTTGTTGGCGAAAGATTTGGTTGATGAGAGTGAAGAATACTCAACATTATCCGGGTATATTTTATTCCATCTAGGGCGCTTACCTGAAAATGGTGAAGCGGTGGAAGCCGATGGATATTTATTTGAAGTGGTAACGATGGATGGGCACAAAATTGAAAAAGTGCGTATTGTTGCTAAAGAAAAGCCTGAGCGAGGTTGAGCAAACATTTAAGTATGGCTTAGACGTATAACGTCAGAAAACAAGGCTTTGTTCTATTGTATTGATAAGTGACGAAAGCTTTTTAATAAGATGAATCGCTTAGCTGTAATTAGAATAGTAAATAAGTTAAATAGCCCTAGGGTTTGGCCATCGTGACAAGATGATGGTTTTTACTCGGGCTATTTTTATTTGAGAAAGAAACATGACACTGTTAAAGAACTGCCCATGTGGACGCGGCTTATATGTAGAATGCTGTCAACCGCTTCATTTAAAACAGCAAGTTGCTGAAAGTGCTGAGCAATTGATGCGCTCGCGCTATAGCGCCTTTGCCCTACAGCAAATTGACTATATTTTGGAAACAACGGCTCTGGGGCAACAAGCATTGTTAGATCGAGAGGCGATTGCTGACTGGAGTCAGTCTAATCAATGGTTAAAATTAGAGGTGCTTCGACATCAACCCAAGCTTGATAAAACACATGCATTGGTTGAGTTTAAAGCGCATTACTGTGATAAAAATCAGGATGGAAAACAGCCACATATTCATCATGAGGTTTCGCATTTTGTCTTGTATCAACAGCTTTGGTATTTTCTTGATCCTACTTTAGATATGCAAATCACCATGAAACAAGCATGTATTTGTGGCTCAGGGAAAAAATTTAAGCAATGTTGTGCACAATTCATCTAAGTTTGTCTTAAAATAGCGCACACTTTTCCGCCTTGTTTAAGGATTCAGGCAAATGTTACTCACCGTGATTTATATTATTGCCATTACTGCAGAAGCAATGACAGGTGCACTGTCAGCAGGCCGCCGTAGTATGGATTGGTTCGGTGTGACATTGATTGCTTGTGTTACTGCTTTGGGCGGTGGTTCTGTACGTGATGTTTTATTGGGGCACTATCCTTTAACTTGGGTGAAGCATCCAGAATATTTGGTTTTGACGTGTTGTGCTGCCTTTGTCACGATCCTTATTGCCAAATGGATGAAGCATTTACGTAATATTTTCTTGGTACTTGATGCACTTGGTTTAATCGGATTTACGATTATTGGCTGTCAGATTGCCTTGGAAATGGGGCATGGTTTTGTCGTCTCAGCAGTCGCTGGTGTATTAACTGGTGTATCAGGCGGTATTTTGCGCGATATTTTGTGTAATGACGTGCCTTTGGTGTTCCGCCGTGAGCTATATGCCAGTATTTCCTTTGTAGCGGTGATTTGTTATTGGGTATGTTTGCAGTTGGGGTTGGGCTTAGAGTTGACTGTGATTGCGACTTTGGTTTTTGGTTTTTCACTGCGTTTGATTGCGATTTATTTTGGTCTGGAAATGCCGAAATTTATCTACCAAGATGATGATGCCGAGTCTGCTTCATCAACTGATGAGCATTGATTAAGAATTACCTCAATTGAAGGTGATCATATGTTAAAGAAAATTAATATAAGTACTTATCACTATCATTCGGTCGAAATAGATGGATACGTACCCTTTGATATTCATTTTAATGAAAAATCCCCAGATTTATATTGGAGAGGGGGGAATGGCTCTACGTCTTTGATTGAAATAGGGCTTTTAAAAACAGGTGAATTATCAGCTATCAAACTTATCAGCTATGATCCGCAGCTAATTATTCAAACGATAAAATCATCTTCATCTAGCGATTTGAAAAAAGCATTGTTCCCTGTTTTTGATGTTTCGTCTTGGTCAGATGATTCGAATGATTTTTCAAGCAGATTTAAGGATGCATTTGATACAGAGTTCCAATTGTTTATTGGTAAAAATTATATTGAACTCGTATTTTTACCTTTAGAAAATACAATTGAATATGTGCGTGATTGTAATTTCAGTTTTGGTTTTAACGTTAATAATGAATTGACCTCCTTGCAAATCTTGAATATTGATGAAGTTAAAATGAAGTTATTCAGAGAAAGTCTCTGATTTGATAGCTGAAAAGTTGGTTCAGTACCTTATTCAATACAAATTCTCCGAACAAGACACCATTTGACGTTTAAACAACAACAAGGGCTTGTCACAACGCCTTCATCCACATAGCATACAAAATATTGACGATAACAAATAATTTTGGATGAATCGCTGAAATGACCAGCCTTGCACATCATGCAACCGAAAACCGTTCCGTAGCTGAATTCACAGAACAAGCTTACCTTAACTATGCCATGTACGTGATTATGGATCGTGCATTGCCGCATATCAGTGATGGTCTAAAACCTGTACAGCGTCGTATCGTTTATGCGATGAGTGAACTCGGTTTAAAATCGACAGGTAAACCGAAGAAATCGGCACGTACCGTTGGTGATGTACTCGGTAAATATCACCCACATGGTGACTCTGCTTGTTATGAAGCAATGGTGTTGATGGCACAGCCATTCAGTTACCGCTATCCATTGGTTGAGGGGCAAGGCAACTGGGGTTCACCTGATGATCCAAAATCATTTGCAGCAATGCGTTATACCGAAGCTAAACTCTCAGCGTATAGTGAACTATTACTGAGTGAGCTTGGGCAGGGTACCAGTGAATGGCAAGATAACTTTGATGGTTCGCTCAAAGAGCCAATTACCCTGCCAGCACGAGTACCTAATATTTTACTCAATGGTACAACAGGTATCGCAGTTGGGATGGCAACGGATATCCCACCACATAATCTTCGTGAGGTGGTCAAAGGAACGATTGCATTGATCCGGAATCCTGAAACCACAGATGAAAAATTGGCTGAATATATTCCAGCACCAGATTTACCGACTAAAGCTGAAATCATTACACCGCCAGAAGAATTACTTAAAATTCAAACCACAGGTCGGGGTAGTTACCGTATGCGTGCGGTATATACAGTCGATAAAAATGAAATCGTGATTACAGAGTTGCCATATCAAGTTTCAGGCTCAAAAGTGATTACTCAAATCGCGGATCAAATGATTGCGAAGAAATTACCATTAGTGAGTGATGTTCGCGATGAGTCAGATCATAAAAATCCAACGCGCTTGGTGATCGTCCTCCGTTCTAATCGTGTCGATGCTGAAACGGTAATGAGTCATTTATTTGCAACCACGGATTTAGAATCAAGCTATCGTGTCAATCTCAACATGATCGGTGCTGATGGTCGCCCACAGGTAAAATCTATTCGCCGTATTTTGTTGGAATGGATTGAGATTCGTAAGCAAACCGTGACACGTCGCTTGCAATATCATTTAACCAAGATTGAAAAACGTTTACATATTTTGGCAGGACTTTTGATTGCTTATCTCGATATTGATACGGTCATCCGTATTATTCGTGAAGAAGATCAACCAAAACCTGTGTTGATGCAGCATTTTGGGATTGATGAAATTCAAGCCGAAGCGATTTTAGAACTCAAACTACGCCATTTGGCTAAACTTGAGGAAATGGAAATTCGCCGTGAACAAGAAGAGTTAGAAGCAAAAGCGGCAGTAATTCGTGAGCAATTGGCAAATCCTGAATCATTAAAAAGTTTGATTATTAATGAATTGAAAGAAGATGCGAAAAAGTTTGGTGATGATCGACGTTCGCCGATCGTTGCCCGTGCTGAAGCGGTACAAATTCGAGAACAAGATTTGATGCCAGCTGAAACGGTCACGGTTGTATTGTCAGAAGCAGGTTGGGTCCGCGCTGCGAAAGGTGCGGATGTCGATGCTGCCAATTTAAACTATCGTGCAGGTGATCAATATCTCAGTCATGCTGTGGGTAAAACCAATCAGCGAGTCTACTTTTTAGATCAAAAGGGTCGAAGCTATGCTTTGCCGATTAGTAGCTTACCTTCGGCGCGAGGTTTAGGAGAACCGTTGAGTTCAAAACTTTCACCTGCAAGTGGTGTGTCGTTTATTCAAGTCTTGGTCGAAGATGATGCGAATGAATTACTGGTGGCAAGTTCGAATGGCTATGGTTTCAAAACTCAAGCAACACAGTTAGATACCAATGCCAAAGCAGGTAAAGCTTTCCTAACTGTGATGGAGAAGGCAAAGGCATTACCATTGTTGCCAATTCAGCAAGCAACGCATGTTGCAATCTTGAGTTCATCGGGCCGTTTACTGATTATTGATTTAGCAGAACTTCCAGTTCTGAATAAAGGTAAAGGTAACAAGTTGATACAACTTGATGAAAAAGAGCAAATTTTATCCATGACAACGCTGGCATTAGATGAAATAATCCAAGTCGCTGCAGGACAACAGCACTTAAAACTGAAGGGAGATGATCTCCAAAAATATCTAGGAAAAAGAGCAACAAAGGGCCAACTTTTACCACGGGGATATCAAAAAGCAAATAGACTCTTCATTCAGAGATAGGGCTAGTATTCTGTGATATAAATACGTTATATATGACGATGTATTCATATTGTTTGGATAGATTGACAGGGCAATTCAAAAAGTTAAAAAGAATGTTTTGCCATGGAAAGTAACGTTGTTACATTTTTAAGGATTACCACTCGGAGATAATGGCATTATGGAAAAGATTTGGTTTGCAGAATACCAAAAGACAGGAATTCCAGAAACAGTTGAACTGCCTGCTGAAAACACCTCACTTGTTGATATTTTTGAACGCAATTTCCAAAAATTTGGGTCACGTGATGCCTTTATCTTTATGGATAAAGTTTTAACGTTTAATGAATTAGAAGTTGCTAGTCGCAAATTTGCAACGTATTTACAAAGCTTGGGGTTAGCGAAAGGAACACGTGTTGCAGTAATGATGCCAAACGTTTTCCAATACCCTGTAGTTGCATTGGGTGTATTCCGTGCGGGTCTGGTACTTGTAAACGTAAACCCACTCTACACTGCACGTGAGTTAGAACATCAATTGAATGACTCTGGTTCAGAAGTGTTGGTGATCATTGAAAACTTTGCGAGTGTTTACCAAAGCATTATTGGTAAGACACCTGTAAAACATGTTGTTGTTGCTACTGTTGGTGACATGCTTGGTACTTTAAAGGGTACAATTGTTAACTTTGTTTTGCGTAAAGTACGTAAGCAAATCCCTGCATGGAATATTCCAGGTCACACCAAATTTAATGCGGCTTTAAATAAGGAAAGTCCAAGCAACTATAAACGTCCAAGCTTAACTTTGAGTGATACAGCAGTACTTCAATACACGGGTGGTACCACTGGCGTATCTAAAGGTGCTGAGCTTACGCATCGTAACTTAGTGGGTAACCTTTTACAGTGTGATGCCATTTTCTCAAGTAAGTTTGGTGATGCTGATGGTGGAAAAGAAGATCGTATTGTTTGTGCTTTACCGCTTTACCATATCTTTGCATTTATGGTTTGTGCGATGTACGGTATGTACAAAGGTCAAGCAAACATTTTGATCCCGAACCCACGTGATTTACCTGCTGTTATTAATGAGCTACGTAAATATCGTCCTTCGTTCTTCCCTGCTGTAAACACATTGTTTAATGCATTGGTAAATAACGAAGAATTTAAGCAACTTGACCATAGCAATCTTAAGATGGCTATGGGTGGTGGTATGGCGGTATTGCCATCAACTGCTGAAGCTTGGAAAAAAGTCACAGGTACAATCATTATCGAAGGCTATGGCTTATCTGAAACTTCTCCTGTGGCAACAGCAAACCCACCAGCAACAACTGAGTTCAGTGGCACGATTGGTATTCCATTACCATTGACTGATGTTGCGATCTTAGATGATGACGGTAATGAGCTTCCTCAAGGTGAACAAGGTGAGATCTCAATTCGTGGTCCTCAGGTCATGAAAGGTTACTGGAATCGCCCTGATGAAACTGCCAAAGTGATGACTGCTGATGGTTTCTTCCGCACGGGTGATATCGGTATTATGGATACACGTGGTTATTTCAAGATTGTGGATCGTAAGAAAGACATGATCTTAGTATCTGGCTTTAACGTATATCCAAGTGAAATTGAAGAAGTCATTGCACAACACGAAAAAGTATTGGAAGTTGCTGCGATCGGCGTTCCTGATGAAAAATCAGGTGAAGTTCCAAAACTATTTGTTGTGAAAAAAGATGACTCTTTAACAACAGAAGAAATTCTTGCTTTTGCGAAAAAGAACTTAACAGGTTATAAATGCCCACGTTATGTTGAGTTTATCGATGAGCTACCAAAGTCGAACGTAGGTAAAATTTTACGTAAAGATTTACGTAAATAATGTTCGAAACAAAAAAAGCGCCTTCTGGCGCTTTTTTTATCAACCAATTTTAGTTTGATTTTTTCATAAGCCAGCGATCAATATAAGGGCGGCCAATACCAACAATACCAACAAAGATAAACATCGTAATTAATTGAAAGCGCAATCGTGTTATATCAAAACCGTTGAAACTGAAGTAATTGTCTGCAAAAACATAAAGCACAATAATTGTTAACCAATGCCAAAGTGTGAGACGTTTAATCCCAACTGCATAAAATGCAATCGTTAAAATCACAAAAGTACCTAATGTTGATTGCCAGTTAAGATTTGCGCAGATCACACTTAATAAGAAGGCAACGATTGGAAGTACAATTTTTAGAATACGATCAACTTTGAGTTGGTGTTGTCGTTGTAATGCGAGAACATCCAACATTTCTTTTTGATCTTGGTTTTGCATAAACTGATCCTAAAAATAAAAATAGCATAGCTTTATTCAGATTAGACTGCATTACGAGCAGACCTGTAAAAATGCTTGTCGAACAAGTACAAATGAAAGTTTAAGTTATGATAGCATGATGAGACGAACTTCAAAGATGGGTGTCAAAGCATGCAAGGTATTAACGGTATTATATTGATTATTATCATCGCATGTTTATTACCTTATATTTTTACTTTGATTGCAAAATCAACGGGTGGCTTCCAAGCCAAAGACAATCAAAATCCTCGTGAATTTTTAGCAAAAACCACAGGTCTTTCAGCACGTGCGAATGCTGTACAACAAAATAGCTTTGAAAGCTTACCATTATTTATCGCTGCAATCTTGATGGCGGAATATATGGTTATTCCTGAACGATTCATCTTGACGTTGGGCTGGGCCTATATTGTTTTCCGAGTCATTTATGGGATTTGTTATCTCGCAAATTGGGCAACTTTACGTTCAATCATTTGGCTCTTTTCTATACTTTGTCCAATTTTTTTGTTTGTGATCACTATAAAAATGACTTAAATCAAATTGAATGTAAAATTCATCATCTCTAATACCAATATACAGCATCATTTTACTGGTATTCACGTTATAATCTGACCGATTTTTTATATTCAATTCAAATACACGAGTGTTGATATGAGTTATAGCAATATTCCTGCGGGTAAAGACGCACCAAATGATATCTATGTGATCATTGAAATTCCTGCAAATGCAGCACCTATCAAATATGAAATCGATAAAGATTCAGATGCATTATTTGTAGACCGTTTTATGGGAACAGCAATGTTCTATCCAGCAAACTACGGTTATGTGCCAAATACACTATCTGAAGATGGGGATCCATTAGACGTATTAGTTGTTACTCCACATCCTGTTGCTGCTGGCTCAGTGATTCGCTGTCGTCCAGTTGGTAAATTGAACATGGAAGATGATGGCGGCATTGATGCTAAACTCATTGCGGTTCCACATGAGAAGCTGTCTCCACTGTATAAAGATGTTCAAGAATATACTGATCTTCCGCCATTGTTGATCAGCCAAGTAGAACACTTCTTTGCTCATTATAAAGATTTAGAACCTGGTAAATGGGTTAAAATCAGCGGTTGGGAAGGAGCAGATGTTGCTAAAGCAGAAGTGTTAAAAGCAATCGAAGCGGCAAAGAAGTAATCTTTCAAGAAGATACGGCCTAATTTTATGCCTTAAAGTTAGGTATAAAAAAACCTCCATTCATTTGAATGGAGGTTTTTTTAACTCTTGACTAACGAAGAATTAGAAAAACTTCACAGGAATATCAAGCCATAGACGCCATTCATTGGTATCACCAATGTATGCGTTTTCATATTCGTTACTTGCACGGTAATACGAGTGGCGTACACGTAAGCTTGCATCTTTCGCAAAACCTGATTGAACTGTGTATTTCACTTGGTTAAAGAATTCACGTTCAGTTGCATTATCCGCAGTACGTACGCGACCTAATACAGTATCACCTACTTTAACAGCTGAACTAGTATCAATATCCCAACCATAAACAAATGCTGTAGTCCAAGTTAAACCTGGTACGCCGAAGCTTCCAAAGTCAAGACTATATTGCAGTTGAGCAGATTTCTCATCATTACCGATGAAGTCAGAAAGATATGAGTTTGGTAAATGAATAGTTTGGTGACCGTCTCCAACACCTTTACCTAGTCCATAGTCATAACCAGCATTACCACTGTTTTGTTGATAAGCGAGCATTACTGTATGTGGACCAGTGTTGTAAGTGGTTGAAATAGCCCAAATAGAGTTTTGATATTTGTCATCAGCTGAGCCGATATAAGAGTACAAACTGTTATTTGCTTGGCGATCCCAATCAGTGTGATATCCACTGAAATCATAAGTCAATGAGCTATTATTTGCTAAAGTTTGCTTATAATTCGCATTAATATAGTGGCGCTCTAGGCGATCTTTAATATCCGTACCATAATAAGCTGTATTTAATTGATCATTTACTTTGTATTTTGCGCCCCAAACTACAGCACGGTCTAATTCATTACCATCAGAATTAATTTGGTCAGAGTATTGGTTCTTGGTAAATTTACCGACGGTAACTTCCAAACCATCAATCTCACGGCTGTTTGCTAAAACACCTTCAAAGTATTCAGGTACTAAACGAGCTGTATTGCTTGAAAGAACTGGAAGATCGAGAATTTGAGTACCATAAGTAACGGTAGTGTTCGATACACGTGCTTTTACATAGCCACCGCCACGCGCCCAATGGTCATAAGCTGAACCATCTGGGTGCTTAGGAATCATGCCGTTACCCGCATTATTGTTTGAGCCTAATTTAAAAGATGCATCACCAATAATTCCGGCACCGAAACCAATAACACCTTGAGTGAAGCCAGAGTCTAGCTTAACCATCGCAGTTTGCGCATATGAGCTCGTGTCTTCCTTGCCGTGTTTTTTGTCACGATGTAAATAACCAGTACGGAAAAGAACATTTCCGCTTGCATCTTCAACAAATCCTTTTGCTTCGCTTTGTTCGCTTGCATATGTTGAGGTGATTAACGCAGCATTAATTAATACCGCTAAAGTAAGTTTCTGTGCCTTTGGCATAGCTAGCCTCATAAAATAAATTAATTTTGGGAAGAAACCGAAATTTTGACCAATTGTATAAGTTATACATGAAAAAGATAGATTTTTATTAAAAAATTTTAATTAATTTTAAATAAAATACTTATAAAATATTATGATTTATTTACTGTATAAAAATAAATCAAAATAAAATTAAGATAATGATTTTTATGTATAAAAAACTATATGTTGCATGTAATAGATGGTTGTTTTTGTGGGATTTGTTTCTCATTTAATGTGTGATAAAGACATATATTTTCTTTTTAAATTTAATGGCTTATTTAGACTTTGATTAAAAAACTATCAAACTAATTTGCAAAATATGACAACCCGATGAATGGCATTTTTTTGCCTACAAAAAAGAACAGCTTTTTCAGACATTATTAAGATTTTGGTGGTGCACTTTTATTGTGCTTTCTCTAATCTTGGACTAAATAACTTATATTCCAAAAGATCTAGTATTGAGAAATGTGTCTTGTTGCATCTTTATTGTGCAATAAGTGACCTAAAAGTGTTTATTGCTTTTAAATAGCTCATAAAACAAACATTGAATTTCTATTTTAGGTCGTTGATGAGGCACTTCATCTATTAAAGCAGCACTTTTATGGAACGAGAGCACTATTTTATAAGGAAACTTAAAAGTTGGCATAGCATTTGCATATGATATTTCGATGCAATTTAAAACATAAATCAGTCGAATATCCATCATGGGGGAGATCAATATGATGAAATTTGCATGTAAGGCTATTGCTTTAGGTATTTTTGCTGCGGCTTCAGCAACAACGATGGCTGATGATAAAACTTCAGTTTACGGTATTACCGCAGAAGGTGAAGTCACCGTTGTTACAGATTATCGCTTCCGTGGTGTTACTCAATCATCAAACAACCCTGCTATTCAAGGTGGTTTCACATTTTCTCATGAGTCTGGAGCATATTTAAGTCTCTGGGGGTCAAGTGTTGACTTTGGTATTTCTGGTGTGTCAACGGAAACTGATGCAACACTAGGTTATAGTAATAGCTTTGCACTAACACCAAATATGCAAGCAACCTATGATGTCGGTGTCATTCATTATGGCTATATTGGTTCTAAGTCAAATTATACGAATGAAACAAATGGCAAAGATGGTTTGGCATTTACTGAAATTTTTGCCAGTTTAGCTTTCCCAAATACAATCTTTGCAGACGATGAACTGAGCGTAGGGGTAAGTTATTCACCAGATTATTGGGGGAGAACAGATGACTTCTGGTATTTTAATGTTGGTTATTCAGCACCGATTGCAGATACAGGTTTAACAGGTGTTGCTTCAATTGGTTACAATAAATTGAAGAATAAAGATGCCTTAGCAATTGTAGCTGGTGGCCCTGGCAAAGATGATGATTATATTGACTATAAGGTTGGTGTTGGTTATAGCTTCTTAGGTCTAGATGCTGGTTTGGATGTTGTTGGTACCAACATCAGCAAATCTGGTATGACGAAGAACGATAAGAAGCCTTATGATACAGGTGTGATTTTTAGTTTATCTAAGTCTTTCTAAAAGCGATTTTCATGAATAAAAAGCCAGCAATTGCTGGCTTTTTATTTAAATAGAGTTCTAAAACTACCCTTTTGCAGATTTAAACGCCCCATAAAGTTCTATATTGCTTCAGTTTGGCTATTTCTTTTAATCCTAATGATATTTTTATATATGGAAGATTGAAAAGTAATGTAAATTATTTATTAAGTATTTGTTTTTAATGGGTTTATATTGATTGGTATAGCATTTGCAAATTACACCGTGATGCAATTCAAAACTTAAATCAATTGAATATCTAAATCATGGGGGAAAATCAATATGATGAAATTTGCAGGCATGACCGTTGCACTAGGGGTATTTTCAACACTATCTACTTTAACGTTAGCGGAAGAGTTGAAGCTTCCATTTCCAGGTTCTATTTCAGGAAATATTAATGTTGTATCGAGTTATAACCTGCGTGGGATGACCAATTCACCTGAAAGTGATACACCTGCAATTCAAGGTGGATTGGATTATACGCATGACAGTGGATTTTATTTGGGTTATTGGTTTTCGACCTTGGCTGCGGCCTATGCTGATTTTAATACTTCTCCAACTTATGTACCTCAAGAAAAGAAATCTTTCGAAAATGATTTTTATGCAGGGTATAAAGGGAAAATTACTGAAGATCTCGGTTATCAAATTGGAGCAACTGTTTATTACTATTATCCAGGTTGGGAGTCTACAGGTTACGAAACAATTGTAGGATTGAGCTATAAAGATTTTAGTATTACTGCTCAAACCCTGTTAAATAATGTGACCTTTGGTAATAAAGGTGATACGTATTTCTTAGCGAGTTATACACCACAGTTGCCAGGCGGATTTACAGGTAAAGCGCAGGTTGCGGCGTATTACTATGGTGATGATGATGAATATTTAACCTATCAAGCGAAGGCAGGCGACGTCACCAAAACGGATTTTGCTTTCCGTCATGCGACATTAGGTCTGTCTCATCCCTTGGGTGCAACAGGCGCAACTTGGAGTTTGGATTATATTTTTGGTGGTTATACTCGGGATGAAGTCAAACATAAGAACAAAGTTGTTTTAGGTCTGGGTTACGCTTTTTAATAATAAGAAGAATTGAAGCGACCTGAGGGTCGCTTTTTTAGCGTATTTAATTTGAATTGCCTCGATAAGATAAGGCTTCTGTTAAGTGATTGCTTGAGATAATTTCACTTTCTGCTAGATCTGCAATGGTTCGGGCAACGCGTAGTACCCGATGGTAGGCACGTGCAGAAAGATTCAAACGTTGTTGTGCCATTTCAATAATTTTGGCAGAGCTTTCATCTAAACGAGCGTATTGTTCTAATTGTTTGGGTGAAAGTGCTTGGTTTAAGCATTGCTGTCTATCGATTTGTTGGTGATAGGCTTTGATAACGCGTTTGCGAACGGTTGCGGAGTCCTCACTTGCTGTTTGATCTTGTAACTCCTGTGCTTGTAATGGTGGGACATCAATATGAAGATCAATACGATCTAATAATGGACCTGAAATGCGATTTTGATAGCGTTGAATGCTTTCTGGAGAACACTGACAGCGACTATCCTGATTGAACGCATAGCCACAAGGACATGGATTCATTGCTGCAATAAACTGAAAATTTGCTGGAAAAGTCATTTGTCGTGCAGCACGAGAAATCACAATTTCCTTGGATTCAAGAGGTTGGCGTAGAACTTCAAGTACTTTACGGTCAAACTCCGGAAGTTCATCTAAAAATAATACACCTAAGTGGGCAAGCGTAATTTCACCAGGTTTAGGTTGTGAACCACCTGTAAAGAACTTTAAAAAGTGAGATAATAAACCTTAATTACCATAATAAATGAAATTAAGGGAATTCACTATGTATGAACCTGTAAGAAAGATTGGTATAAGTTCAAGGAGTATTACAGGCACAATGCCTAATGGAAATCGTTATGAATCATCCTTAGAAAGAGATTTAATGATTTTAATGGATTTTGACCCTTCTGTGCATTTGTATACTCCCCAACCTCTTGTAATAAAATATCAATCTTCAGATGGAAAAAATCATAGATATACACCGGATGGTTTAATTGAATACCGATCCAGAGATAAGTCAAAAAAAGCAAATGTAATTTTAGTTGAAGTTAAATATAGATCAGATTTTGTAAATAAATTTAATGAAGTCTTGCCAAAATTTAGAGCAGCAAACTTATATGCAAAAAATATGGGATGGGAATTTAAAATTTTTACGGATGATAGGATAAGAGGTCCTTTTTTAGAAAATGCTAAGTTTTTAAATGCCTATAAATCTTATTTCCATGAAGATTTTGATCTTTTAATAACTGAAAAATTAGAAAAGTTGAGAGTTTCAACACCAAAAGAGTTGGTTTGTTCGATTTTTAAAGATAAGTGGAATCAAGCTAAAATGATTCCAGTTTTATGGGGAATGATTGCTCGTAGAGAAGTAGGCTGCGATCTAACAAAAACACTTACAATGAAAACAACAATTTGGAGTTTGTAATATGCGCAGAATACTTCCTGGTTGTAAAGTTCACTGGAATGAGGAGGAATGGATTCTTATAGATATTGTTGATTTAAAAAAAGTTCTTTTGAAAAACTTAAAGGATAAAAATATTGAATTAGTAAATGCATTAGAAGTTAGTTTGGGTGATTCGGAAAATAGAACAAATTTACTTCAAGATATACCAAATGAGACATGGTTAGAAGCTTGTAAACTTTTTGATTTAATTAGAGAGTTAGTTAAAGATAAAAAAAGAGCAAGAACTTATAAAGATTTAGATGATATAGCTGAAAAGCTAGGAAAAAGTAGAGCAACTATTTATCGATTAATTAAAAAACTTGAGAATGATTTTGTAGTATCAGCCCTAATAAAAAAAGCTAGAAAAGATCATGGACAACATAGGCTTAGTCAAGATGTTGAAAAAATTATAGAAAATGAAATTTCGACTTTCTATTTAGTACCCGAAAGGCCTACAGTTGTTGAGTTATGGGAGCAAGTTTCATTAGTATGCCGTGAAAAAAAGATTAAGCCACCGAGTATGACAACTCTTCGACGGAGGCTGAACTTACTACAAGATCGGTTAGTAGTTTCAAAAAGATTTGGTTCAAAAAAGGCAAGGGAACAATTTGAGCCAATTAAGGGTAGTTTTCCTGGAGCAGATATTCCTTTAGCTGTGTATCAAATTGATCATACCCCTATAGATGTAATATTAGTTGATGAAGAATATCGCAAACCTATTGGGCGAGCTTTCCTGACGATAGTAATTGATAGTTGCACTCGAATGATAGCAGGTTTTTGTGTCTCTTTTGACCCAGTCGGAGCTTTAGCTACTGGTATTGCACTTAGTCATGCAATTCTGCCTAAAGAGATGTGGTTAGCTAAGCATGAAATAGGAAGTTCATGGCCAATATATGGAATTCCAAGAAAAATTTATGCAGATAATGCCAAAGAGTTCAGAGGAACAATGCTCGAAAGAGCTTGCCAAGAATATGGAATAATTTTAGAGAATCGACCTAAAGGTCTACCTAATTATGGCGGACATGTAGAGCGGGCATTTGGAACTTTTATGAAAAGGAGCCAATCACTTAAAGGAACAACATTTTCTAATGTTAAAGAAAAGGAGTCCTACAATTCTGAGAAAAAAGCTGTTTTAACTCTCAAAGAGTTTGAATCATGGTTTGCGACTTTTGTGCTAAAGGTCTATCACGAAAAACCCCACAATGGGATCAATAAAGTTTCACCATTGTCATTATATGAAACTTTTATATTGGGGGATGACAACACTAAAGGGATTGGTTTACCAACATTAATAGAAGATGAAACAAAATTAAAATTAGATTTCATGCCATTTGTTGAAAGAACTATTCAAGAATATGGAGTACTTATAGATAATATTTACTATTACGCTGATGTATTAAGGAATTGGATACATGCTAGAGATCCTAATAATTCAAAATTAAAGAGGAAATTTATATTTTCTCGTGATCCAAGGGATATTAGTGTTGTTTATTTTTTTGATCCTGAATTAAAAATATATTACCCAATTCCATATAGAAATATTTCGCATCCTCCTATCAGTTTATGGGAATTGAATTCCATTATAAAAGATTTAAATCAACAAAAATGTTTCGAAATTAATGAAGATACAATTTTTGAGGGATTAAAAGAAATGAGAAAAATTGCGGAAGTAGCTGCAGAAAAGTCAAAATCTGCAAGAAGAATGCAGCAAAGAAGAAAAGATTGGAGTAAGGACAAGCAACTTGTGCAGCCACAACCAACAAATCCCTTTGATAATCTAGCATTAAATTGGAATAACGATCAAATTTTACCTTTCTTAGACCTAGAAGAGGCTGAATAATGAATCTCGCACATTTAACAATAAATACATCTAAGAAATTAGAATTAGCAGATTCAGAAAGGATAGAACATTTATTAAAACCTAGATGGATAGGATATGGTCATTCTCAAAAAATTTTAGGAAAACTTGAGGATTTACTTGTATTTCCAAAACAGTCAAGAATGCCAAATTTATTAATTGTTGGTGAAACAAATAATGGAAAAACAGTACTTGTGAATCGGTTTAGAGATAAGCATCCACCGTTAGATAATCCTAATGGGGATGCAATAATTTTACCTGTTTTATATATTCAAGCTCCTCCTGGTCCTGATGAGCGAGGTATATATAATGCTATTTTAAATAGGCTTTTCGAGCCGTATGGAAAAAGTGAAGCTACTGATTCTAAAAGAGATAGAGTAGTTTCTGTATTAAGACAGTTAGACTTAGGAATGATAATAATTGATGAAATACAGCATCTCTTAGCAGGACCTTATACTAAACAAAGAACTTGTCTTAATGCACTTAAATATTTAGGAAATGAATTATGTGTTCCATTAGTAGGTATTGGTACAGCAGAAGCCATAAGAGCTGTGCAAGCGGATCCTCAATTGGCGAATAGATTTAACCCTGAAATATTACCCAAATGGAAGTTAGATCAAGAGTATTTAAGATTATTGGCTAGTTTTGAAAAGGTAATTCCATTGAAGCAACCTTCAAATTTAATAAATCGAGAATTGGCTGAATTGATTCTGAACATGTCTGGTGGAACAATTGGTGAAATTTCAACTTTGCTGAATATGGCATCTATATTTGCTATAAAAAATAAAATAGAAAAAATTACAAAACAAACTTTGGAAGAGTCTGGATACATAGGTCCCCATCTACGTAAACAGGCGGCAGCACGAGTATAATGGAAATTTGGCCAGTCCATTTACAACCTCTTAATGATGAATTACTTTCATCTTGGATGATTAGATTAGCACATGGTAATGGCTATAAAGCACATGATTTTTATGCCCATTATTTTGGGCGTCAGACTCAAATTTGGAATAGGGATATTGACTGTCAAACTCCAGATCTGATAATAAATAGGCTGCATTATTTTACAAAACAAAATGTTGATAATATTAGACATTTAAGTATGAAAAGTTATGAAAATATTTTGTTTGAACACTCAAATTCAGCTGTTTTAAAAGGAGTTTTATCTATTGGAATTAATCATAGATTAAGAAAGCGCTATGGCTTACAAATTTGCCCAATGTGTTTAAAAGAGGATAAAGTTCCATATTGTAGGAAATATTGGAGAGTATCATATTTAATTTCATGTCCAACACACGGCATTCAATTATATGACAGATGCTATAAATGTAGCTTTCCAATTACTCCACATAGAGTAGATATGATCGAAAAGTCAAAATTAGTGACTAATTTAAATATTAATTTTTGTTCAAATTGCTTTACTAAGTTATCAAGTTCACCAATAATTAAAGTTAATGAAAACTTAAATATATTGTCAAATTTTATACTTTTAGCTCTCCATAAAGAGCATGTATTTATAAGTTCTGATCCAATTTTTGCAAATTTATTTTTTCTAGGCTTAAGGGGAATTGTCCAAGGGTATATTAGAAATTTAGGTAATGAGATTTCAAGTAGAACAAACTCAAGAGCAATTGAATTACTTGAATTTAGTGATAGATTAAAAGTACTTAATGGGTGTGCCAATTTATTAGTTAACTGGCCTAAAAATTTCTTAGATTATGCTTATCAGTATAAACACCCATATACTAATTTTATATCTAAAAATTCTAGTGGTAAAATGCCATTTTGGTTATATAAAGTTTTTAGATAACAGACTTTTGGAGGACATTGTGCATTCTATGTTAGATATTAAAAGAGTTCTTTTGGATGAGCATAATTCTATAGAAAGTATTGCTCATAAAATCCCCCCTACTTTTTTCCAGACAGGTGGAGTAATTATTAATTTTTTTGGAAATGAAAAAATAGAAAAAAGCGCAGAAATTTTTGTAAACTTTTTTGGAAATAGAATTCCAATACTATTGAATGCAGATACTGTTGTAACCAAAGAAAATGGAATTATTGGACAAAAAGTTTTTTTTGATACCAACTTTGTCTCAAATTTACCTAAATATTTTTCTAGTGATAGATACAAGCTAAAAAATGATAAAAATAATGAAGTAATTAGAATTGAAAAAATAATAGAAGATGTAATCAATAAATATAATTGTTCTTATGATTTTAATTTTATTTTTTTTGAAAATATGAGGGAGTATGAAAATGATAGTTTTCATCCAATTAGAAAAATTGCAGCGATGTTAGTTTTGAAAGAAGTTATTGACAATAAAAATATGGAATTTAGAGATATTAGATTTTTTGATGATATTGATAAAATTGAAAAGTATATTGGAGAATCAAAAGAATTGTGGAAATCTTATCTAGAATCAGAAATGATGCAAGTTTTTAAAGTTAATCATATTTTACATTATTTAGTTTTATTACGTTTTTATACTATTTATTGGAGAAATCCAAATCAATCTGATGAAGATATTTTTAATGGGCTTGTTTCATTTGTGAAGAAAAATTTTAAAAAAATACCAATTAAAAGTTTATATTTTTGTTGGAAAATATTAAAGATTTATAAAAGTAATCTTAATTCTAATGATTTTTCAATGTTTACAGAAAAACCCTTAATGTCATTAAAGACAAAATCATTAAAAAGATTACATGCTCTTTCATGGGACACTTATTCATATCGTTTTTTTGAAACTTTTTCAACTGAAAAATTTGAAGATAAGCCAAATTTTGTTTACTTACCATTACTTACATCATTGGATAATAATATGGTTAAAACTATAAATAATTGTCCAGTAAAGGCTATTTATTATCATCCAGCTAGTTTAAATGTAGAAATGGTTTTTGATGATGAAAAAGAGTTTTCTATTTTTTTTAGTAAATATGCCGAAAGATACTATAGTGGATACAAGCCTTTTACTGCTGTTGAAACAGATGAAGACACACAAAAATATTACAGCTTGGTAGCAGTATTGGAAGAATTATGTGAAGGAATGCTTAGTTTTCGAAAAAAATCTATTTTTAATACTTGAAATCCTATCTTTTTGCTATTTAGGTTTGATAGAATTTATAGATATTTTACAAATGATATTGATTCTTATTATGTTTTGACAAGAGTTTTTATTTAGAATCCGTCTACTACTTTAAGGGGAATGAATATGGCTATCTATGTAGATAACATGCGCATCAAACATAAAGGAAAAGAGTGGTGTCATTTAATGGCAGATAGTCTTGATGAATTACATGATTTTGCATTGTATATTGGTGTAAAACGTTGTTGGTTTCATCGAACAGCTACATATCCGCATTATGATGTTACCGTTGAAATTAGGACAAAAGCGATCACTTATGGAGCTGTTCCTACTGAGAGGGCCAAAATTATAGAATGCGGGAAAAAATTAAAAATTGAGTTGCTTAACCAAAGTGCTACAAAAAGGTATAATATGCTACAAGGAGAATTATTTTAATTGGCAATTAAATGCATATTAGAGAAAAAACATTAGATGATTTATTGAATACTACTTATACCTCTATATTAGAAAGTGGTGATGAACTTACTGCATCAAAGGGGGATAATTTTGAAATAAGAAATGCCATTCTGACACTTGAGAACCCTAGATCTAGGCTAAGTATATCTGAAACTAGAAGTAAACTTATAAGTTGTATTGGGGAGTTTTTTTGGTATTTAAATGGAAGTGATGAACTTGATTTTATTGAATACTATATAGCAAATTATAGAAAATTCATTGGATATGATAAAACTGAAGTGTTACCTGCATTTGGTGCATATGGTCCGAGAATTTTTGGTGAAAATAGCCAGTTTAACAAGATCATAGAAGTCTTGAAGGAAAAACCAACTAGTCGTAGAGCTGTAATTGCAATTTATTCAAAAGATGACTTATTACGACAAGACCATAGGGATATACCATGTACATGTTTTTTACAGTTTTTTATAAGAGATGATAGATTACACCTAACTACAACAATGAGATCTAATGATGCTGCTATTGGTTTAGTACATGATGTATTTAGCTTTACATTAATTCAAGAAATTATGTATACGAAGTTAGTCAGTTTTTTTCCAAACCTTCAACTTGGGGAATATACTCATATAGTTGGTAGCTTACATATTTATAGCAAAGATTTACCTGACATTAGGCATTATTTAGGTAATGAAGGGTGGCAGAATATAACAGGAATGTTTCCATTAGAGCCAACCCTTATCGACGAAGAATTACCTAAAATTATTAAAATAGAACAATCACTTAGATTAGGTGTCAATTTATCTGTATTAGAAGTAAATGATCTAAAAGATCCCTTTTGGAAAGAGTTAGCCGTTATTTTATTTGCATATTATTTCTTTAAAAAAGAAGACTTAGAAACTTTAAAATTGTTAAAAGATTTATGTCAAAGTGATCCAGTAATTTACTTTTTAGCAAAAAAATGTGATGAATTAGTTCATAAGGGGTTTAATAATGAAATTTTATAAAAAAGATAGATTAGCTAATGACTTAGTGCAAAAGATTAACGATTTTAGTTTAAATATTACGGCCCTGCCAGGCACACACTCTCCAATACAGATTGACGTATTAGCTAGGCAATTAGTAGATAGTGTAAATCGTGTAGACTATTTTAGAATTTTAGAAGAACGTACGATTAGTCCAAGTCGAGCCGATCCTCATAATGGATTATTTGATCCAATTAGAGCAATACTTTATTTAAAAAATCATGATTATGATGAAGCTTGCTGGCTTACATTTTTATTAGTTTTCACTGGTGAAAATTACCATTCCAAGTGGAAGTTCACTAAATTATTGTATGGAAATCTAAAGAAAAACCCAATCATTACTTGGGCAAATATAAATAGAAATCCAACACTGATAACTTCTTGGGTTAATAATTATGAAAATAGTAACGAAAAAATAAAATTTGGAAATCATCGAAAATATGTTTCAGTTAATCATATAGTGGATGCCTTTCAAACATATATGGATTGGGTGAATACAAATGGAGGGCATTCAAACTTATTTAGATCGAATAGCTTATCTGCAGAAGATTTGTTTTCAAATCTTTATAAAACAATCCCAATCTTTTCTTTTGGACGATTAGCAAAATTTGATTATTTATCAATGTTATATAAAACAGGATTGGCTGATATTAAAGCAGATAATTGTTACATTTCTGGTTCTACTGGTCCAATAAAAGGGGCTAGGCTACTTTTTGGTAACAAATCAGGTAAAGAATTGGATGCTGTTGCTATAAACCTTGCTGATTTTCTGGGTGTAGGTTATCAGGAAATGGAAGATGCTTTATGTAATTGGCAAAAACTGCCTGATAAATATGAATATTATACTGGTTAGTCATAAATTTTGTTGTGCCCATTGGTAAAATAGTTATAAGGAATTATTCCTTGTAGTTTCAAAATACCTGTTAAAAGACTTGGAGAAATATTAATTTGTCTTGCAATTTGACAAATATTTCTCCAACTTTTTTCTTTGGCTGAGTACATTAATTTTTTATTAAACATACTTATAACATCTTCATTTGTATAAGGATATAAAATTTGTGAAAGCATGAAATTATCTGCTTGAGTTTCTAATTCCTCAGTTGTTACTTTTTCCGCAGGAGCACCTTGATCCGCGAAAACCATTTCTTTGGAATGTAATACTAAATGTCCTGCTTCATGAAAAAAAGTTTGCCAAAAGACATCATCTTGGTTGTATTTTGTCGTAATTATAATTAGTCCAGTATGATTATTTATAAACTTCGAAATACCACGAATAGGCGACTTATTTAATGTATCTAATACAATGAAAGCTACACCACATTGATTGCAAATATTTTGAAGCTCTAACTTAAAGTCATTAAATTTCCTAACTTTAGAGAGTTTTTTGATTTCTTGAAGTTTTTCAAGAAATAAAGCTTTATCCCATTGTTTTGTAATTAATTGTTTTTTTGCTTCTAATTCGGCTTTTCTTACAAGTGTTGCAATGTTTAATTCTGATGAGCTATATTTCCCAATATTTTTGAACTTAATTCGTAAGTTATGCTGAATGATATATTTTTTAGTTAATATACTAAATTCAGAAATACCAAAAAAGGATTTAAGATGGACTTGATCCAAATAATCATAATTTGATTTTGGTATCCAATCAGTTTTTTTTAACTCTGTTATTAAACCTCTATAATCGTTAAAGTTATTATCTACATGACTATTTTCTATTCTTAGAGTATTTAATGTAAACTGGTGTTGAATGTTAAGCCAAAATTGAGCTGTACCGCCAATAGTTTCTTCTAAGATTTTCGAAATATTTATATCTATAGGGGTATTCTTGTTTACCAAGTCATGGAGTACTTTCTGAGTTCTCGAGTGTAATTTTGAAGTATCAACTTGATTTAATACAATAAAATTCTCAACAATTTTAGATGGAGGATAAATCCAATTTGGCTGGAATTCACTATTTAACATGTTGTATTCCTCACCTCGATTAACTGTAAACGTGTCACTTTTTCCCAAGGAAGTGAACCATCAGCAGCAACAGCAACATTCTTATGTGCTTGTTTGAATATAATACTTGTATTTTCGTCTAAAGAAATTTCTAAATTTTCACCATGAAAACTTAAGGTGTGTTGTAAGGGAAATTCAACAACATTTTGACTGGAATTTAAGACCAAAAGAAAAAATTTCAATTTATCAACAATATGTGCAGAGTACTCAAATAGGCTGATGAACTCATTTAATGCATTATCCCTCAGTTCTCTTGATCTGAACGAAATTATCATTGATGAACCTTTGTGTCTTAAAGTATATACTTAAGGAGATTCTATCATTATCTTTCGGTCGGAGCATTATAATTTGGATTTCATTAAAGTCGCTGCGGCAGTCATTCAAAAAGATGGTTTATATCTTTGTGCTCAAAGAAAAGAAAACAAATACAGTTATTTATCTATGAAGTATGAATTTCCTGGTGGTAAGATCGAGGAAGGTGAAACTTTGCAGGACGCAGTAGTTCGAGAAATTTATGAAGAACTTGGTGTTAAGATAGTTGTCCAAAAAAAAATTAAAAAAGTGAAACATTGTTATCCAGACTTTAATGTTGAGATTACTTTTTTTGCCTGCAATTTAATCGATAATAACAATTTGAGTAATTTAGAACATGAAAAAATTATTTGGATGAAAGCTCCAGAGCTTACATCACTTGATTGGGCTGCAGCAGATATACCTATAGTTAATTTATTACAACAAACTCTTTAAATTGATTCTATCGTTAAGGTGAATGAAAAGATGAGTCGAATGGAAAATACTTCTGAAGAAGTAATTGCTTTTGCATTATGTAAAAAGAAGTTAGAGTCTTTTTTTGGTCCAATTACTCTAATACGAGATCAAGTTGATAAGCCAGATTTTGCAATTGAATTGGTGAACAAAGAACGAATTGGGGTCGAAATAACTGCAATAGATAATCAACAACTTATTATGGATAAAAATACAAATTTTGATATTAACCTCGAAGATTGGTATTTATTTTTTAAACAAAATAGTAGTAATAGTATATTAGGATTAAAATCTAAAGATATCGAATTATTGAAGAGAATAAAAATAGTAGATGTTAGTAAAAGTGATGGTTTTATTGAACTACATAAAGAATATTCAGTTAAAACCACCTCAAACAAAAAGCTTTATAATATTTTTATCAAAAGTTTGTCGAAAGCAAAAAGAGATAAAATACTTGCTATCAAAAATCGAGAGAACAATACATATTTCTTAGACAAGACTATAATTAATAATCAATTTTGTCAGAATGCCATACACCCAAAAATTAAAAGATTCAATGAAGTATATTCAAAAAAGTATCCGAAAACTTTATTGATTTTGCATTGCCAATCATTTGAGAGTAAGAACCTGTACTTAGATCTTGCTCAAAAACTTTCTGATTATTTGAAAGTTCAAAAAAATCCTTTTGATAAAATTTTATTAGTAGATTTCAAACATAAAGAGTTTATAGGTGTTGTTTATGATAAAGATAATAAATATAAAAAATATTTTTTTGCAACTCTTGTAAGAGGGAAAGATATTTATGAAGAACATGCTTCCCAATATTTTAATGTCTCCAGTGCTGATACATATGTGTTTAAAAAATATAAAAAGTAAAACAAACTTGTACAAATTTGCCTAAAGTAGCTTTCTTATAATGTTTTTAGCAACCAGTTCAGTTCTGTTACTTCTGTTATGTTCTATTCTATGATGTTCCCATTTTTGTGCATATTTAACTTGGTCAAGCACCGCCCATCCTTTTGGTGTCGTTCTTACTAAATCATTCAATAGGATTTTGAATGCTATATCTAAGATTTTCTCACCTGTATGAGCTCGTATTAACTGAGCTGATAAAGCAGCGCCCTTTCTTGGTGCAATATCAATTAAATAATAAAAAGATCCTTTAAATTCCATCTCAGCAACTATAAATGGTCTTGGTTTTTGATCATCATCTTGTAAATGCCATTTATGAAGATTCTTTATGAATCTATTGAATTGATTAATAATTCCTCTAGGATGTTCTTTTGCATTATTAACAGCAATAGTTTCAAATTTATATCCTAAGTTATTCAAAATTTCTAAAACGTCAAAAAAATATTCTAGATCAACTGGTAGATTTGGCTCTATTTGTAATTCTGATACTCCATTAGTTGAATTTACTACTGGCCCAGTACTTACGTTATTGGTATATTCTAGATTCAAATTTGTAAATGATGCATTTTGATACCGTTGTATATCTTTTTCTTCTTTTAATATCTCTAAGTCTGAAATATTTGCGCACAACGTAAAATCAAGTTTTTGATTTTGATATTGGCTTGAGACTTGATCATCGGTGAAATTTAATAGTTCAGACTGATCATCTTTATTCTGTGGATTATCCAATTTTTGTGGAGGCTGCCCTGTTCCTCCTTCATATGCAGCTTGCATATTTTCTGCTTGTTCTTTTCCTTTTTGATTTGAATTTTTTCTAAGAATTATTAATTTTGAAAATTCAAATTCAGTTATAAATTCAATTATTTCAGTAACTAGGAAACCATAGGCTTTATTATTATCCATAATATATTTCCCTTTTACTTTTAAGCTAAATTCTTTTGAAAAAGGAAAGGAGATTTTTATTCTTTTAGGATAAGGAGTCTCAATTGAATTAGACTCTTTTAATAATGATTGTCTTAATGTTCTCAACTCAATCTTTGCTACAAGGTTGGTAGCAATATTTGCGATCATAGGTGCTTCAATGTCTTTGAAGTCTCTATGTAGGTGAATCCTAAAAGTCTTATTATTAATAAATCCAGATGAATCTAGGTCAAGTAGTTTACCAATTTGCCCAAAAATTATATGTCGAGCAGCTTTAGGAGAAGTTACATAACATGATTGAAATATAACTATTGAGGGTATATATATTCTTGAAAAATTATTCGTATCATAAAAAACATTTAAGTAGTTTCCAGCACTTCTAGCTTCACTATTAGTAATAAGATAATAACGATTTGTAAGATGGTTATTCCATTCGGTGGTATGGTTTAAACCAGTTTCAGCAACACTTCCATTTATATGTTGATAACAAACCTCTCGTTCGGTATCTGAATTAAATGTAAATTGTTGATATTGTGATGTAAAAGAAATGTCTCTAATGCCATTTCTCCAAACAGATCCTATAGTAACAAACTGAATTAACCCAATTTTGATATCATGAACTGAGCTGATGTATTGATTGTTAAAGGTTTCTAGTGATGTATTTGATAATGTATGTTTACGCTCTATATTTGGTTTGATCTGTGCTAAATAAATTCTAATACGTGGTTCACCATCCATATCATTATAGACGCCACCAAGCCACTCTACTTTCCAAAAATTATTATCATGAGGAAAATCAACTATCTCTAACATTTTTTAAATTTTTATTGATGAAATATTAAAGATATAATTTCATTCATTTTGGCTAATTGCAATTATTTAGAACAAATTTAAACTTAATATCAAAAAATCCGGTTCTTTACACCACCTCCGACTAATGCAATTGCAGATGCAGTGTGGTGTGGGGCACGGAAAGGGCGTTGCCCAAAATGGTGTGGAGCATTTGCCACAGAGTAAATACTCGCAACTTCCAAATTTTCTTGAGCATTGAGAGGTGGCAGAATAGAAGCCAAACGCGAGGCGAGCAAGGTTTTACCCGTACCTGGTGGACCTTTGAACAGTAATGAATGACCACCTGCGGCCGCAATTTCGAGTGCACGGCGAGGGCGAAGTTGTCCTTTCACATCGGCGAGATCAAATTGATATTGTGAGCTGTTGATATTTTCTCGTTGTGGTGCAGCACTGAGCTTGGTGTTGCCCAAAAAATGTGCACAAACTTCTTGAAGGTGTTGAGCCGCATATACTTCGAAGTTTGGGAGTTGACTGGCCTCATCTAAGTTTGCAGCCGGGAGTAACATACGATGCTTGGCTTGCTGACAGGCCATTGCTATGGTCAATGCACCAGAAATTGGGCGTAAATGACCATCAAGTGCTAATTCACCAATAAATTCAAACCCCTCTGTACATTGTTCTGGTAATTGCCCTGAAGCAATCAAAATACCCAGTGCAATCGGTAAATCGAGGCGAGAGCCGTCTTTAGGTAAATCTGCTGGCGCTAAATTAATGGTTAAGCGTTTGGTTGGAAACAAGAATCCACTATTGATAATTGCTGAGCGAACACGATCTTTGCTTTCTCGGACAGCAGCTTCGGGTAAACCAACGATGGTCAAAGAGGGTAGCCCTGAGCTGATATGAACTTCGACCTCGATTTGGGGTGCATGTAGCCCCAATAATCCCCTCGTATAAATTTTTGCAAAAGACATTTTATTGTTGTTCCATTGTGGTGCTTTATTTTTAATCATTTCAAGGTGCTTTTTGCACCGAGTTGGTGCTTATTTTTTGTTCTGCACCATTTCCTCTAAAGTTTTCATCTGTTGCTGTAATTCGGTGAGGCGCTGATTTGCTAAATTTAAAGCTGTTCTTTGGCGATCAAGCTCTTGCTTAGAAACCAGATCCAATTTTTCGATACTTTCATTTAATAATGCTCGCAAGTTTTTTTCTAAGTCTTTTTTAGGCTGATCAACTTGTTGCAAAATTGCTTGTAAAAGAGTTTCAATCATAAAGTGCTCAATAGGTTATGTATATTTGCTGCTCAGTGTACCATTGCTTGTTAGAATCCTCTAGCACTGCTGAGTAGCTTGAGAGATGACTGAGAAATCTAATTAAATCTTGGCAAATCATACTTATTTTCAATGGATGATCTACTTCTATTCGCTTAAATAGGTTATAAAGAAGCCGTATGTCCAATATTTAAATCCCCCCCAACCTTTGAATATTGGCATGAAAATTGAACATAAAACCTTACTGGTGAAAATAAGCCGAAGGAAAACACACATGAAGCTTGTAACTGCAATTGTAAAACCATTCAAGTTAGATGATGTGCGTGAAGCACTCTCTGATATTGGTGTTCAAGGGATTACCGTAACTGAAGTCAAAGGTTTCGGACGTCAAAAAGGTCATACTGAGTTGTACCGTGGTGCAGAGTATGTTGTTGATTTCTTGCCGAAAGTGAAAATCGAAATCGCGATTAGCGATGAGATGGTAGATGCGGTTATTGAGTCAATCACTCGTGTCGCAAGCACTGGAAAAATTGGTGACGGGAAAATCTTTGTCACAAATCTAGAACAAGTCATCCGTATTCGTACTGGTGAGACTGGACCAGATGCTGTCTAAATTGGCACAAAGTTTGCTGAGTTAGAAATTAAGAGAAATAGCTCACAAAATGAGGTTGGGGGACACGAATGAAAAAAATGCTTATGGCGCTTAGTTTATCTGGCGCACTCCTAGGTGGTTCGACTGTCGTATGGGCAGAAGAAGCTGCTACAACTCCAGTTACAGAGCAAACAGTTGTTGTAACTGAGACTGATACATTACCAACAACTGTTGAGGTTGAAACTCCTGCTGAAGTGGCTGCTGAGCCAGAAGCAGAAGCAACATTAGATACCGGTGATACCGCTTGGATTCTTGTTTCAACAGCATTGGTTCTGTTAATGACGATTCCTGGTTTGGCTTTATTCTACGGTGGTATGGTTCGTAAAAAGAACGTACTGAGCACGATGGCACACAGTTTTGTTGCTGCTGCAGTAGTAAGTATTGCTTGGGTCATTATTGGCTATACCTTAGCTTTTGGTGAAGGGAATGCTTTTATTGGTGGACTTGATAAGCTGATGCTGTCAGGCATAGGTACTGATGCACTGAGTGATTCAATTCCTGAGATTCTATTTGTTATCTTCCAAATGACCTTTGCAATTATTACGGTTGCGATCATTAGTGGTTCGATTGCTGAGCGCATGAAGTTTGGAGCATTTGTTGCTTTTATCGCGATTTGGGTTGTTGTGGTATATGCGCCGATTACTCACTGGGTATGGGGTGGTGGTTGGTTAGGCAATGATGGTGCTTTAGACTTTGCTGGTGGTACTGTCGTTCATATCAACTCTGGTGTTGCTGGTTTAGTTGCGGCTTATATGCTTGGAAAACGTATGGGGCTTGGCCGTGAATCTATGGCACCTCATAATCTTGCGTTAACTGTTGTCGGTGCGAGCTTACTTTGGGTAGGTTGGTTTGGTTTCAACGGTGGTTCTGCATTGGGTGCAAATGGTTCAGCGTCTTATGCTATTGTTGTAACTCAAGTTGCAGCAGCGGCAGCAGCATTGTCTTGGTTAGTGGCTGAAAAAGTTGTTCGTGGCAAGGCTTCAGTTTTAGGTGCAGCTTCAGGTGCGGTTGCTGGTCTAGTTGTGATTACTCCAGCTGCAGGTTTCGTAACTGTAGGTGGCGCATTGATCATGGGTCTGATCGGTGGCGTTGTTTGCTTCTGGGGTATTACCGCATTAAAACGTACGCTGAAAGCGGATGACTCTTTAGATGCATTTGGTTTACATGGTGTTGGTGGTATCGTTGGTGCAATCTTAACTGCCGTATTTGCGAGTGAATTCATCATGGGTGATGATGCTCCAGCAAATATGTTGACTCAATTATGGGTGCAGGTTGAGGGTGTATTAGCAACTATCGCATATAGTGCTGTGATGACCTTTATTATCTTAAAAGTGATTGATCTCGCAATTGGTATCCGTGTGAGCAATGACGATGAGCGTATGGGTCTTGACTTGAGTCAACATGGCGAACGCGTTGAATAATTAAAATTATTGACTTAAGAGCAGCTCCCAATAGGGCTGCTTTTTTTATGCATAATAAAAGAGCGATAAGCCTCTAGTTCTGCAATGCAAGAAACTTTGCTACACTTAAGCAAAGTGAGGAAATAATCGCACCAATATGCATTGTCCATTTTGTAACGCCGCTGATAGTAAAGTCATTGACTCCCGTTTGGCTGCCGAAGGCTGTCAGATTAGGCGTCGCCGTGAATGTGTGGTTTGTGGTGAGCGTTTTACAACGTTTGAAAGTTATGATGTTGTGATGCCGCGTGTATTGAAATCAGATGGTAAAAGTGAACCGTTTGATGAAGCAAAATTACGCCGCTCACTGATGCATGCTTTGCAAAAACGTCCGGTGACCCAAGAACAGATTGAAACGGTTCTCAGTGATATCCAATCACAAATCCGTCGTCTCGGTGAGCGTGATGTGAAATCGAGAATGATTGGTGAAATTGTAATGCAAGCATTGTTTGCATTGGATCATGTTGCTTATGTTCGGTTTGCCTCCGTTTATCAAGATTTCCAAGATGTTGAAGCTTTTCGCCATCAGATTGAGCAGATGCAACAACGTGAAAATGAAGTCTAAGTTAGAGAGATTATGTCTGAGTTAACCCCAAATCATTTATCTCAAGCGCAGTATTGGATGCAACGAGCAATTGATTTGGCTCGACTTGGACAATATTCAACTAAACCTAATCCCAATGTGGGTTGCGTTATTGTTAAAGATGGGCAAATCATTGGTGAAGGTTTCCATCCGAAAGCAGGTCAGCCGCATGCAGAAGTATTTGCATTACGTCAAGCGGGTGAAGATGCAAAAGATGCAACGGCTTATGTGACCTTAGAACCTTGTGCGCATTATGGTCGTACACCTCCTTGTGCTGAAGCTTTAGTGAAGGCGCAAGTGAAGAAAGTTGTGATTGCTTGTTCGGATCCGAATCCATTGGTTGCAGGCAAGGGTGTAAAGATTTTGCAGGATGCCGGGATAGAGGTTGAAACAGGTGTTTGTACCGAGAATGCAAAAGGTTTAAATCTAGGCTTTTTAAAAGCAATGTCTACAGGTTTACCTTATGTCCGTTTAAAAGTTGCATCAAGCCTAGATGGACGTACTGCGATGGCGTCAGGTGAGTCCAAATGGATTACAGGAAGCTCTGCGCGACAAGATGTACAGCATTGGCGTGCTATTGCTGGAGCAGTCATTACAGGAATTCAAACGGTTCTAGCCGATGATTGTGAGCTGAATGTCCGAGTATTAGAGGGCATTGATCTTTCTACAGTGGTACAGCCCAAACGAATTATTTTAGATCGTCAGGGACAACTGCCTCTCACTGCCAAGATTTTGCAAAATCCTGAAACTGTGATGGTGATGACACCATTTCGTCAAGAACTTGCTGATTTAGGCGTGATACAATTGTCACCGCAACCTTTAAATCAGTTATTGCAAACCCTTTCTCAACAATACCAAATTTATGATGTATTGGTTGAGGCGGGTGCAACTTTATCCACCGCCTTTTTACAGCAAGGTTTGGTTGATGAAATGATTAGTTATGTTGCACCAACTTTACTTGGTCAATCTGCTCGCGCTATGTTCAATGCTGAATTTAGCAAAATGGCCGAACAACGACGATTTGAGTTGGTCGATGTAACCCAACTTGGGCAAGACATTCGCCTGAGATTGCTCCCTATCCAAGAGTTGATATGAATCCAGAACCATCGGTTTATCACAAACGTCGTCATGCGGCCCGTACGACTGACGAATATCTTTTTCATCAGTTAGTTCCATATCTTGGAAATAAACGCCGTCTTTTGCATCTGATTTTAGAAGCGCTTGAGATTACTGGGACGCTGAATAGTAAGAAAAAGAATCCACCGATTTTTGCGGATTTCTTTGCCGGCAGTGGGGTGGTTTCTCGTTTGGCCCGTCAGAATGGCTACCGTGTGATTGCTAATGACTGGGAGCCGTATAGCCATGCGCTGAATCATGCGATTTTAGCTTGTGTTGATGCGCCAGCATTTAAAGAATTGGGTGGCTATCAAAAAGCCATTGATTATCTGAACCGTTTGCCTGAAGTGAAAGGCTGGGTTACACATAATTTGTGCCCACGAAATGATGATGTCTATGATCCTGCTCGTGATCGTTTGTTCTTTAAGCGTCGTAATGGGATGCGAATTGATGCGATTCGTCAGCAGATTGCAACTTGGCAGGCACAGGGTGCGATTAATGATGTTGAAATGAGTGCTTTACTCGCGCCGTTACTCTACTCCGCCAGTTTTGTGAGTAACACCAGTGGGGTGTTTAAAAGTTTTCACCAAGGCTGGGGAGGACGTACTCAAACGGCTTTGGAACGAATCGAATCATTACTTTGGTTAACACCAAGCCGTTTCTGTGAGATTGGAGATGCAAAACGTCCCGCCGCAGAAATGTGGTGTGTTGATTCTCAGCATTTGGCCAATCAAATGAGTGGCTTTGAAGTTGATGTTGCTTACCTTGATCCACCTTATAATCAGCATGCCTACAGCAGTAACTATCATGTCTTGAATGCGTTGACTTTATGGGATCAGGTTGATTTACCTTCACCTGATACCAAAGGTTTCAAGAGCGGGATTGATCGTGCGTGGCGCAAAGAACGTCCAAGTCCTTATAATTCTTCCAAGCATGCCAAAGATGCCTATGAGAAGTTATTGGAAACGATTAATGCGCGCTATATCTTGACCAGTTATTCGACTGATGGGAATATTGAGCCAAAAGATTTACTGACCGCAAATTTAAAACGTGGCAAGGTCACGTTGTTAACGCAAGATGTTCCACGTTATCGCGTTAGTAAGCAGCGTCAGTCAGAGCGCGCACGCGTACTTGAATTTATTGTGATTACAGATACTCACGCAAAGTCTGGTCCGCCATTGCGGCAGTTACTTGGTCAGTTGTATCACTTTGCCGAATTGGGCGGTGTCGATACTACAGGAAATAGTACCCAACTTGCACTTTGGTAAGATAACAAAAACACCACTTTGCCATACAAAGTGGTGTTTTTGTATTTAATTTCCTTATTTAATCGGTTAATACAATAAATAGAATCGCTTTGTTAGATAACCCACTGTTTTTATGATAAATATCTTGTAATTTTTATTGTATTTCTAGATGATGAAGCTTAATCTTTTTGAATTTATTTACTATGGTGTTTTATATTAATTTATAGATAAAACAAATAATTATGCATACTCTTTATGTGGTGGTTATTCGTTCTTTAAGTTGGATTTGGGTAGGGAGTAGTTTTATCAATCGTTCAAAAAACTATCAAAGATGATTGACCGATTTTAAAAATAAATATAGTTTTCCGAGCTGAATTTAGGGTCTTGCCTATGAGTAGCGATGACCAAGAGAGGTTGTTATGAGTCGCTCGGAACCCACATTATTGGGGCAATGTGTAGCTGAATTTTTTGCTACCGCAATTTTTTTATCATTTGGTATCGGTGTGGTGGCTGCACTTAAACTTGCTGGAGCAGATTTAGGTCTGTGGGAAATCAGTATTGTTTGGGGCTTAGCAGTTGCCTTAGCAATTTATTTATCGGCGGGTATTTCAGGTGCACATCTTAATCCAGCAGTGACCATCGCTTTGGCTTTATTTGCAGGCTTTGATAAACGCAAAGTTCCTTTTTATATCATTGCACAAGTGGCGGGCGCTGCAACCGGTGCGTTGATGGTATATGGACTGTATAGCAGTTTGTTTGTAGATTTCGAACAGACGCATCATATGGTACGAGGTAGTATTGAAAGCCTTGAGTTAGCTGGAATTTTTTCGACATATCCGCATCATTTATTGTCGCTTGGTCAGGCGTTTATGGTGGAAATGTTTATCACCATGCTATTACTTTGGTTAATCATGGCGATTGGTGATGACAGTAACGGTTTACCGCGTGGGCCTTTAGCACCAATTTTAGTTGGTCTATTGGTTGCCGTAATTGGAGCATCTTTTGGACCGCTGACAGGCTTTGCCATGAATCCTGCACGTGATTTTGGCCCGAAAATCGTTGCCTATTTTTCAGGATGGGGACCCGTTGCGTTTACGGGTGGACGAGATATTCCATATTTTATTGTTCCTATTCTTGCGCCAATTGTTGGGGCTTGCTTAGGAGTATTGGGCTATAAACTGTTTTTTAGCCATTTCTTGTTGAGCAATAAAGTTGAAGAAACGCATCCTGTCGAAAAACAAGTATCAGAAATGCAATAGTTGATCACTTCATCTATATCTATAGCAACATGGGCGGTCAGAGGATCGCCCTTTTTATTCATCTGAATTTGAACTAAGCGTGCCTTGTTATCTGGGTTTCTTTGCTTTAAGGTATTTGCTTTACTGTGATGCGTACTGCAATAAAGGTAGGTTAAAAAGTCCCATGTTTACAGGCATTATTGAAAGTTTAGGTAAGGTAGAAAGCTTACAAAGTGTAGGTGGTGATGTTCGTCTGCGTATTCAGACTGATTTAGATATGTCTGATGTGCATTTGGGCGACTCAATTGCTACCAATGGGATCTGTCTCACTGTGATTGAATGGGGAGATAACTGGTATGCAGCCGATGTTTCACGTGAGAGCTTGAACCGTACCACACTAGGCCAATGGAAAGTTGGTCAAGCTGTCAATGTGGAAAAAGCAATGTTGCCAACGACACGTTTTGGTGGGCATATTGTGAGCGGTCACGTTGACGGTTTAGGTGAGATTACGCTGGTTCGTGAAGATGCGCGTTCCCTCTATTTTGAAGTTACAGCACCTGTTGAACTTGCAAAATATTTAGCAGAAAAGGGGTCTGTGACGGTAGATGGAATTAGCCTGACCATTAATCACCTACGTGGCAATATTTTAAGTTTAAACTTGATTCCGCACACTGCAGAACGGACTAATATTGGTACATGGCAAGTGGGGACTAAAGTGAATTTGGAAGTTGATGTACTTGCGCGTTACATTGAGCGTTTGTTGCTAGGCGATAAGGCGGCCGAGCAAAAAGCTGAATCGAATATTAGTATGGCTTTTTTAGCTGAAAATGGATTTTTAAAATAAAATCTAGCTAATTAAAAAGCCCAGTTTCGCTGGGCTTTTTAATATTTACTGGTCGTTAGAAAATTCACTATTTTTCAAGATGTATTCGATTTCGTCTTGCGCCACTGCATGTAGTTTAGCTCTGAATACAGTCACGGCTTGTTCAATTAAACTTTCGGCTTCTAATTCGAGTCGAACACGAACACTTTCTAATTCTGAAAGAATTTGCTGGTCATCAATTGTGAGGCGTTGTCCTTGAGCATAATCAATACTTGGTTGTTCAGGATTGCTTTGATAACGTTCGGTTTGTGCATTGATTTCCTGATCAATGTGCTCACGTAATGCCAAGAGATTTTCAGTTTGTTGTTGAAATTGTCGTACTTCATCGGCTTGAAGTTGGGCGGCGTAGGCTGCTTCAGCAGCACGTTTTTCAGCTAAGGCTTTTTCTAAGGCAAGTTGTTTGCGAATACGAGCTTGTTCAATCAGTTCTGCTTTAAGATCTGCATAGGCTTGATCAATGCGTTGCTGAGAGTGCTTTTCTGCCTGTTCTTCTTGCTGACGCCAAGTTTGAATAGAGGTTTGTGGTAATAGCAGATCACAAATTCGTGCTAAATCATCCTGATAGGTTTGACGTACAGCCTCAGGTGTATTTAACCAGCGTTTTTTAAAATCTTGACCTACATTTAATGCCACACCATACTCCTCAAATAATACGCTTGATTGTTGATCTATAATTTAAAAGTTCGAGGTTCGATACCTAAACGACGATACATTTTAAATTTTTCTCGTCCAAGTTGTTTCGCGGTTTCATTATTCTCGATAATTTCGATAATGTGGCGAAAATCTTGAATTTGTTCAAGTGCATGATTGTTAAAATTAAACACGATCCAGTCGTTGGAAGGTGGTAAATGTTCCGAAATACAGACTGGGCTATGACTTTGATTGACGCCATGGGGGATAAAGCTATTGGGATCAAAACTCCATAATTTGTCATCAAGCTCATTTTGGAGCTCTGAATCCGTACAATACCACCAAATTTGTGGATGTTGATTCAGGATCTTTCGGCATAAACGGCAAGCACTTTCGACTTGCCGTTCGGTACTCTTTTCAAAGAGATAAAAGCTGACTTGTGTCATTTTTTAGTTTTTCGCTTCAACACGATTTGCTAAAAACTGCATCAGTAAAGGGACTGGTCGTCCTGTTGCACCTTTGGCGGCACCTGATAACCATGCGGTACCAGCGACGTCCAAATGCGCCCAGCGATAGTCACGGGTAAAACGCTCAAGGAAACATGCTGCTGTGATTGCACCACCATGAGGACCACCAATATTGGCAATGTCGGCAAACGGAGAGTCTAGTAATTCTTGATAGTCTTCCATGACTGGCATCCGCCATACACGATCGAGTGACTGTTCACCAGCTTGTTGTAATGCTTGGGCAAGCTCATCATCTGGTGTAAATAAGCCACTCACGACTTTACCTAATGCAACAACACATGCACCTGTGAGTGTCGCAATATCAATCACCAGTGCAGGATTAAAACGTTTTACATAGGTCAGGGTATCACATAGAATTAAACGGCCCTCTGCATCGGTATTGAGGATTTCAACCGTTTGACCACTCATCGTCGTGACAATGTCTCCAGGGCGAGTTGCACCACCTGAAGGCATATTTTCTGCTGCTGCAATTGCACCCACCACATGAATTGGCAATTGTGCTTCACAAAGTGCTTGCATGGTCCCTAGTACGGATGCTGCACCGCACATATCGAATTTCATTTCGTCCATACCTAAGCCGGGCTTCAATGAAATACCGCCTGTATCAAACGTCACACCTTTACCAACAAGGACGACAGGTGCTTGTTCTGTTTTAGCATTGTATTCAAGCGTGATGATTCGCCCTGGGCGGTCCGAACCTTTGCTAACAGCAAGAAATGCATTCATGCCTAAGTCAGCCATCTGTTGTTCATCCAGTACCGTCACTTTTAATCGGTCTGGATATTGTGCTGCAAGAGAAAGTGCTTGATCTGCTAGATATTCAGGAAAACAAATATTACCAGGGCGATTGCCTAAGTCTCGAGCATAGCTTTGGCCAGATTGAACTGCATGAATCAGATTGAGTTGGGCATCATCTAAAGTCGTCTGGCTCGCAATCAGGTGGATAGTTTCGAGTACAAACTCATTCTTTTTAGATTTAAACTCGTCATAGCCATAAGCAGCTTGAGTTAAACTTAAAGCAAATAGAGCATGAAGTTCTGATGGTAGTGCGGATAAATCAACACAGATTTGTTTAAATTTATTTTGTGATGATTTGATAATCGTTTGTGCAAGTTTTGCTAATTTGGTTGCTTTGAGCTCTGTAGCATTTCCAATTCCGAGTAATTGGGTATTGCTTTGCTCAGCAACTTTTGCAATCAAAGCTAAGCTTTCATTAAAACTCGCTTTAAATTGAGTTGCAGTTAAGACCTCTTCTAATTGACTGATTTGGTAGGAGTTTAGGTTGGTTTGTAGTTGTTCTGAATCCACCAAAATCCATAAAGATTCACTTGCTGTTTGTGTTGGAAAGGCATGATCAAGAGTAAATTTCATTGTTTGTTTAGAACCTAATCGGTAAAAAATAAAGATAATCTCATTAAACACTTTCAGATATGAGGTTGCAATCCGCAACATGCGATAGGTTTTATATTTTTAACATTCGGGTAAACTAGCGATACCCCTCGATTGGTTTTTTGGAAGCATTACTTTGATTATTCGACGTTACCTCGTCAAACAAGTGGTGTCCACCTCTTTGGTTGTGACGGCCTTGCTCACTTTGATTATTATGGGTGGGCAGCTCATCAAAATTTTTGGGCGCGCAGCACAAGGTCGTCTCGATGGTGGCGTACTACTCAGTATTATTGCTTATCGTTTACCTGAATTTTTAACGCTGATTTTACCATTAGGTTTTTTCATTGGTTTAATGTTGGTGTTTGGTCGTTTGTATGTCGATCATGAAATGGCGGTATTGAATGGCAGTGGGGTGAGTCGTAATCAGTTGACACGCTTATTATTGCCGATGACGGTTATATTCCTGATTGTGCAAGCAGTTCTCATGTGTTGGGGGGCTTCAGCGGGTATAAGAGGTTATCAAAGCTTGATGCAAACCCAAGCCGTTAGAGCTGGCTTTGACTTGGTACGGCCTAAAGAATTTATTTCTTCTGGTTCCTATACCATTTATGCAGGTTCGTTGTCTGAGGACCGAAAAAACTTAAAAGATATTTTTTATTACTATAAATCTGATCGTGAAGATAAGCCGGACCAAATGATTCTGGCTAAAGAAGCTACACGTGTTGAAATTGAAAATGATACCGCGAGTGTTGTCGATTTAGTGCAAGGTCGCCGTTACGAGATTTATCCGAATCAGCCAAGATACACGCAAGCCGAATTTCAATCTTATCGTCTACGTTTAGAAAATGACAAAGATGTCAATTTTGAGAGTGAAGATGTTGAAGCTTTATCAATGTCGAAGTTATGGCAAAAACGTGATGATTTCGTGGTAAGAGGAGAGCTAGGATGGCGTATCTTTGGTCCTTTTGTGATGGTCGTGGCGTTATTTCTTGCAGTAGCGCTCTCTGAAGTGAGTCCACGTCAAGGGCGATATTATCGTTTAATTCCGGCTATTTTCATTTTTGCTAGTTTAATCGTATTAATGATTGCCATTAGAACGCGTATCAGTAAAGAGGAACTAGATATTTGGGCTTATCCAGCGGTGCTGTTGATTTATGGTATTGCAGCCGCACTGTTCACGCGTAAACAGAAATTAGCACCTAAAATTAAGAAAAGTATTCAACGAGTGGGGTTGTGATGTTAGCACGTCGAATAGTCGCCAAACATGTAACAAAAACCACGGTACTGGCAATGCTCGGTACGACGTTGGTGCTGTCTTTTTTACAAGTCCTATTTACCTATCTGGGGGAGTTGGGCTCATTAAAGTCAAATTATAATGCGTGGCAAGCATTCTTGTATGTGTTATGGGGAGCACCTCGCTATTTATATGAAATTTTACCTGTCGCTGCTTTGATTGGCTCTGTTTTAGGATTAGGTGCACTGGCTTCTAATAGTGAGTTGATCGTCATGCGTTCGGTTGGGATTAGTCTCTGGCGAATCGTGGGCTGGGTGATGCGGTCGGCTTTATTGCTGATTGTTTTATCCTTTACATTGAGTGAGTGGGTGATCCCCTATACCAATGAAAAAGCACAAAGTATTAAAAAGCAACGTAGCGCAGCAGCATTGGGTGAAGTTAAAGGTTATTGGTCGAGAGAAGGGCAGCGTTTTACCTATATTGATTATGCTAACTCTCAAGGTCAGTTACGTAATATCCAATCCATTGATTTTGATGAAAACTATCGACTACAGTCTTTTGTTACGGCTGAAGAAGGGAATTTTGTTAAAGATGGACAGTGGGCACTTGAACAGTCTCATCAGATTGATTTACTGCCCCAAGGGAATGCCATAAAAACAGATCATGCCAACCAAGCATTAGCATTGGCATTACAGCCAAAATATGTCCATATGGTGACGATAGATCCTGAAGATTTGTCTCCAAGTCAGTTGATCAGTTTTATGCGTTATATGGAAGAGTATAGCCAAGTGCCTAAAACCTATGAATTGGCTTTTTGGCAGAAAGTTGCTTCACCATTTGCCTTGATTGCTTTGGTATTGATTGCGTGTTCATTTATTTTTGGTCCTTTACGTCAACAATCTATGGGATTTAGATTGGTTATTGCACTTTTTACGGGACTCGGTTTCTTCTATTTACAAGATTTCATGGGATACGCGAGTTTAGTTTATGCGCCGTCACCTGCATGGTTCGTACTATTACCGGTAGTGTTGATGTTCATGATCGGAAGTTATTTATTGTATCGAGCAAGATAACCAATTGATCGATGTGCTTGCTCTATCGCGAACATTGGTGAAAGCCATCGTTAAGATCATGGAGAATTGATGTAAATTTCGGTAAACTATGCCGATCAAATGATAGACAAACAGAGAGTCCATTATGACGGATGCAAATGCTGGCAAAATTCCTCACGTTCTTGTAATTATGGATGGTGTAGGACATCGTGAAGCAGTTGAAGATAATGCGTATTTAGCTGCGCAAACCCCAAATTTGACTGCGATGAAAGCCAAGCATCCGAATAGTTTAATTTCTGGCTCAGGAGAAGATGTTGGTCTTCCTGATGGGCAAATGGGTAACTCTGAAGTGGGGCATATGAATCTTGGTGCGGGTCGCGTGCTATATCAAGATTTTACCCGTATTACTAAAGATATCCGTACTGGGGATTTCTTTGAGCATGAAGTATTGGTGGATGCGGTTGAGAAAGCCAAGGCCGCCAATGGTGCAGTTCATGTGATGGGTCTACTCTCAGAGGGTGGTGTACATTCACATGAAGATCATATCGTTGCGATGTGTGAGCTTGCACTAAAACGTGGGGCAACAGTGTATTTACATGCATTCCTTGATGGGCGTGATACACCGCCACGTAGTGCTCAACCCTCATTAGAAAAATTAGATGCTTTATTTGCTCAATACCCAAATCAAGGACGTATTGTGTCAATGATTGGTCGCTATTTTGCGATGGATCGTGACAATCGTTGGAATCGTGTCGAAGAAGCTTACCGTTTAATGACGGAAGGTGAGGCTGTTCGTGTGGCAAATTCAGCAGTTGAAGGTCTAGAGCAGGCCTATGCTGCTGAAGAAAATGATGAGTTTGTCAAAGCAACACGTATTGGCGAGATTGTTAAAGTACAGGATGGCGATAGCCTCGTATTTATGAATTTCCGAGCTGATCGCGCACGAGAAATTACACGTGCCTTTGTGGAAAAAGATTTTGCTGGTTTTGAACGTAAGGTCGTGCCAAATTTATCAAAATTTGTCATGTTGACTCGTTATCAAGCAAGTATTGATGCGCCAGTCGCTTATATGCCAGAAGAGTTAAAAAATTCGATTGGTGAATATTTATCAAGCTTAGGTAAGACACAATTACGTATTGCTGAAACAGAAAAATATGCACATGTGACTTTCTTCTTTAGCGGTGGGCGAGAGGATGAATATGTGGGTGAGAAACGTATTTTGATTCCATCACCGAATGTTGCAACCTATGATTTAAAACCTGAAATGAGTGCCTATGAAGTCACAGATGAATTGGTCAATGCGATTAACTCGGGTGAATTTGATCTATTGGTGGTGAATTATGCCAATGGAGATATGGTCGGGCATACGGGGGTATTCGATGCAGCAGTTAAAGCAGTAGAAACGGTCGATACCTGTTTAGGACGTGTTTATGATGCGGTGATGGCACACAAAGGACATATGTTAATTACGGCAGATCATGGTAATGTAGAACAAATGCAAGACTATGATAGTGGTCAAGTTCATACTCAGCATACAACTGAACTTGTTCCTTTTATCTATGTTGGCCCTACTCAAGCAACCATTGCTGAAGGGGGGGTGCTGGCAGATGTTGCACCAACATTATTACATTTGATGAATATCCCTGTACCACAAGAGATGCAAGGTAAAAATCTAATTACTTTACAATAAGGTGAGAGAATGACCCCACACAACAACATTTATCGCGCTATATTTGCCAGTTTGTTGATGTGTTGGGGGCATACACTTGTTGCAGCACCATTGTCTGGATGGGGGGAGAATCCACCATCACGAAGTGCTGAAGTACCAATAGAGTCGATTCAGCAATTTGTGCAGATTTATGGCATTGTTCGAGACAATTATGTTGAGAAAAAATCAGATGATGCTTTATTTCAGCAATCGATCAAAGGTTTAGTAGGGGGCTTAGATCCATATTCTCGCTATTTATCTGCAGAAGAATATCGTCAACTCATCCAATACACGGAAGGTGATTTAGCTTCAGTTGATTTTAATCTAGGCTTTGATCAACACAGCAAGTTATGGAAAATTCAGGATTTAAAAACTGGGTCTGATTCGAATAAGCTTGGACTGAGAAATGGTCAAGTCATCCTTAAAGTTGATAATCAAGAATTAAAAAATTTAAATCAAGATCAAGTGCAAGGTTTGTTATATGGTTCGATTGGCAGTACGGTACAAATACTACCAGAGAACACTACGAGCACAGTGATTTTAGTGCGAAACAAGAAGGTAGAAACGGATATTGAGCCTGTTTTACTATCCAACCAAGTATTAGTGTTAAAAGTCAAAGTTTTCCAGCAAGATACAGCTAATGAAATCAAGCGTTTGATTGAAGAGTTTAGTTCACCTAAATTAAAAGCAGTTGTTTTGGATTTAAGAAATAACCCTGGAGGACTTCTATCTGCCGCAGTTGAATCTGCGGACTTGTTTTTAAATCAAGGATTAATTGTGACCACAAAGAGTCGCTCAGAAGGTGATCAACAATTTCAAGCTTTGCCATCGAAAGAGTTTCAAAATCTGAAGCTAGGCGTGCTGATTAATCGACGTTCAGCATCGGCAGCAGAAGTCTTTGCCGCAGCTTTAAAAGAGCATAAACGTGCATGGCTTGTTGGAGAAACCAGTTATGGCAAGGGGGTGGTACAAAAGCTATTTCCGTTGCCTAATGGTGCTGCTTTGCAAATGACAGTTTCACATTATTACACTCCCAACGGATTGATGATTGAGGGGCAAGGAATTCAACCCAACCAAGCCTATGCTTTACAGCCTGAAATGAAAGAGGAATACTACTTAGACCATATCACTGATTTGGTACTAAAAAGCAGACTGTAAATTAACAATGCCTCAATCTATAGATCGAGGCGTTGTTTTATGTATGATCAATTATTCATCTTCTTCGGTGTCTAGCCCGAATTTTTTCAAACGATAGCGCAAGGAACGGAAAGTCATTCCAAGTTTTTTTGCGGCGAGCGTCCGATTCCAATGGGTTAGATTCAATGCATTGAGTAGAACTTCTTTTTCAATATTTTCTAAATAACGCTCTAAGCCTTCAGGTGGTAGTTTTTTCGAGCTTGTGTTTGGACTGGTGTATTGTGGTTGCTCAGCCTCCTCTTGAGAATAAGAGTGCGGTGATGGCGTTGGAATTGGATTGCGTAATGGTGCTGTTTGTAAGTGCGCCAAATCAATCGTTTCATCATCACTGAGCGTTATTGCTCGTTCGATAATATTGCGTAGTTCGCGCACGTTACCAGGGAAATATTGCTGTAATAAGAATTGCTCTGCACGAGACGATAATGTCTTGGCAGGCAGCTCCCATTCCTGGCTAATTTTCTGAATAAAGTGATTCGCCAATAACAAGATATCCTGTCCACGTTCACGTAATGGCGGTAGGACGATATCCATGACATGGATGCGGAAAAATAAATCTTGTCGGAATTTTCCTTGTTGGACCAGTAACTCAAGATCTTGATGGCTGGCGCTAATCACTCGGAAATCGACATCAATTTCTTGATCTGAGCCGACAGGCCTGATTTTCTTTTCTTGCACTGCTCGCAATAACTTCACTTGCATGTTTAAGGGTAGCTCTGCGATTTCATCGAGAAATAAACTACCGCCATGTGCAGATAAAATGAGACCTTGTTTATCTTGAGTGGCACCGGTGAAACTGCCTTTTTTATGCCCAAAAAGTTCACTTTCCATCAGTTCTGCTGGAATAGCACCACAGTTAATCGCAATAAAAGGCCCTTCACTACGATTACTTAACCGGTGCACCAAGTTGGCAACAACTTCTTTTCCAGTTCCTGATTCTCCAGTAATAAAGACTGGTGCTTGAGATCGTGCGATTTTCTTTAATGCAATGCGTAGTTGTTGAATCGGTGCAGAGCGTCCAATCAGTAGTTTATTTTCTAAGGCTGTTTCAGCCGCTTCTTGTTCAGGTCGTGGTCTATTCAAAGCCTTTTGAATCAATTGATCCAAATGCACTTGATTGACTGGTTTGCTAACGAAGTCAAATGCCCCTGCTTTTAATGCTGCAATCGCAATGTCCATATTGCCATACGCAGTCAACACAGCGATCGGGGTGTTTGGATAGTTTTGGGTGACATGTTGGACGAGATCTAAACCGTTGCCATCAGGAAGGTTTAAATCCGTTAAACATGCATCATATTGAAATTCGGTAAAGAATTTTTTTGCTTGCTCTACACGATAAGCCAGATGTGTCTTAATCCCCATTCGAGCGAGTGTCATTTGCATGAGGAGACACAAGTCCTCTTCATCGTCTACAAGCAAGACGAGTGGTTGTTTAGTTGCCATTTCCCCGAAAAACCTAATTTAATCAATTAATTATTGAGCATTCAATCCTGAAGCATGCTCCTTGTTGTCGCTCTACATAAGTGAGCTTTGCATGATTTGCCTCACAGAAACTATGAGACAAATACAATCCTAAACCAGTTCCTTTGATTTCGGTACTAAAAAATGGTTTAAAAAGCTGAGAAAGGTCTCTTTTTGCTACCCCTAAACCAAAATCGATAACATCAATCCAAACTCGTGTTTCTTCAGTATGTACCTTGATTTCAATATATGGCATATTCGAAGCATTGTGCCGTAATGCATTTCTCACTAAATTAATCAGCACTTGGCGTAACTGTTTATCATCAAATAAGATTTGAATTTCCTCTGAAAGCTCAAGCTGAATCATGTGTTTTACGTCTGCTAGATCTTCATCAAATAAACTTTCAAAGAACTCAGTAAGATGAATGTTTTGTGGTTCAGTTGGCTTATTGCGTGCCATTGCCAAAGTATCTTCTACAATGCGATCGATGCGTTTGGTCTGTTTCCGGATCATGCGAGACAGCATTTGTTGTTGATGTGGGTCACTTTCACTGAAAAGTTCATTGGCTTGCACAATTGCAGCTAAAGGATTACGGATTTCATGTGCGATACTCGCTGAGAGTTGCCCTAGAGCCGCTAGTTTGAGTTGTTGTACGCGTTGGGTTAGCTTTTGGGCATCTTTGAGAATAAGCAATATAAGTGCTTGTTCTGGAACAATTAAATGTTTGACGCATACATGTATCGTATACAAACTTTGCTGTGACTCAAAAGTAAACTCCTCGCCATCTTCTAAATCACTAAATTTGATCAATTCAAATAGATCGGGTTGCCATTTGATTAAAGGAGTTTTTTCATGAGAAACGGGTAAGTGAATGCCAAGTAAGGTATTTGCAGCAGGATTAGTCAAAACAATATGATTACTTTCGTCTAAAACCAGATATCCATCTTCAATTTGATCTAATATATAGCGATTAATGTTTTGCAGTTGATGAATTTCAATGGATTGATGGAAAGTAAGCGCTTCTAAAATTTTAAAGCGTTGTACTGCGATTCGGCCAATCACATAAACGACGAAAAATAAAAAAACCAAAAGTAAGCTATTACTTAAATGGCTTAAGTTATTGTAGTCTAATAAATTTCCAATGAATCGCTGATATACAATCATGATGACTGCGAGTAGGGTCACCACCAGTGAAAGTTGGGCGTTTAATAGGATTGCTGAGGCAAAAATAATAATGACATAGAGTAGGCTAAGTTGTAAGTTTGGACCACCTGTTGCAAAGGTAATGATACTTAAGCAGATGACATCAATAAGAAAGATAGCAATTAATTGTTTATTGACATGTATAGAAAAGATTTTAAGAAAAAAAAGCTGACTGATATTAAATCCGATATAAGCAATCAGCGTATATAAATATAAGAGTGGATAGATATAATTGTTTGTGAGTTGTTCTGCAGTTAAAAGAAAGATAAGTAATAAGCAAATCGAAACAATGAGGCGATATCCACTGTACCACATGCCAAGTTGGTAAATGGTTTGTGATATGGAAGGCGCAACTTTTCCCAACATAGGCAATTCACAAAAGTTTTAAGGTTTAATAAGCCCATAACGAATCGCAAGGTGGGTCAGTTTGACATCACTATCAATTCCCAATTTCTCAAAAATACGATAACGGTAGGTATTTACGGTCTTTACACTGACAAAAAGTTTATCGGCAATCTCCTGCGCACTTATACAGTTTACAACCATCATTGCCACTTGCATTTCTCGTTCTGATAGTGCATCAAAAGGGGATTGCTGTGTATCGGATAAATATGAACTGGCAAGTTGTTCCGCAATATCGGCACTAAAATATTTGCCACCGAGCATGACTTTATTAATGGCTCGCACCATTTCAGCAATCGGTGCACCCTTGGTGATATAACCTTTTGCACCTGCTTTTAAAAGTAATGATGGATAAGGCTCTTCAGCTAAACCGCTCACAGCGATTACTTTGGTATCCGGCGCACTTTGTAACAAACGTCTAGTGGTTTCAACCCCACCAATACCCGGCATGTTGACATCAAGCAGAACAACTTGAGGATGTTTCTGACGAACTAAAGCAATTGCTTCTTCCCCAGACTCAGCTTGTCCTACAACCTCAACATCGGGGTGGTCTTCTAACATACGACAAATACCAGTGCGTACGAGTTCATGATCATCAACAACGAGAACAGTGATCAAGAAGACCTCCTTTTTATCAAAAAATTGGTTTTTTGTTACATAAAGCAAAATTAGCTTGCAATGAAATGACAAAATTAGCAATGCTATTCTTCATTTTTAGAGAATAGTTGTACACAATTGTGTCTATAAAAGCTTTACCCAATATGCTCAAATGTAAGGCATAATGATAGTAAGCGCAAATGTGCAGCACCTTGAGTTGAGTATTGTGTCGTGAAAAATGCTAAAAAATCTGTCATGCATGTATTAGGCATGTCAATCTTGTTGGCGTGGAGTTCAACAAGTTTTGCTGAGTTAGTAGTCAATAATAATTCAGCAATTTCGGGTAATAATGGTTCAGCCTCAATGAGCTGGTCGGCGAATGACGCCAGTCAATTGATGAATGATGATGAGCCATTAGATTTGAGCCCAGTAGGTTCGACCTCGGTGACCACAACGTTACGTAGTGGTGGTTCAGCGGCGATTACCTCTTCGACCTCACCTCAACAAAGCGTGCAGATCCGTGATACGGTGGGCTATAGTAGTCAACCTTCAGTCAATGCACGTGCAGCATTGGTGATGGATGCTCAGACAGGTGAAGTATTATTTAGTAAAAATACCAACACAGCGCTACCAATTGCTTCGATTACTAAAGTAATGACTGCTGTCGTCACTGCAGATGCTCGTTTAAATATGTCTGAAGAAGTGACTTTACAACAGATCGATTTTGCAGGGGCGGGTGGCAAGAACTCTAGTTCTACATTACGTGCTGGCGATAGTATGAATCGCGCCGAACTTTTGTTATTTGCTTTGATGAAGTCTGAAAATCCAGCAGCTGCTGCATTGGCTCGTACATACCCAGGTGGGCGTACGGCTTTCTATGCAGCAATGAACAGTAAAGCTAAACAACTGGGTATGACTGCGACACATTTTATTGAGTCTACGGGTTTGCATCCAGGCAATGTTTCTTCGGCACGTGACTTGGGCATTTTAGTCAGTGCAGCTTCGCAGTATGGTTTGATTCGTCAGTTCTCAACCACACCGACCTATGATTTCAATTTAGGTTATCGTGTATTGAAATCAAATAACACCAATGCTTTGGTTCGTAACGGTGGATGGAATATTAACCTTTCTAAAACAGGTTATATCAACGAAGCTGGACGTTGTGTCGTGATGCATACCACAGTCAATTCGCGTCCTGCAGTTGTGGTGCTATTGGGTGCACCAAGCACTCAAGCACGTAATAGCGATGCAACTAACTTATTGACCTGGTTAAATACTCTACCAAAACGCGTTTAAGCTTTTTCAACGCATAAAAAAACCAGTTGCTTGCAACTGGTTTTTTTATCAACTTAATTTTACATATTTGAAAGGATAGAGTCTTTAACTTGATCCATTGTTGCATCGATTGACAACATAACGGCATCAGCACACTGCTTGATTGCTGTGTCAGGATCTTTTAGACCATTACCTGTCACTGTGCATACGATCACAGAACCTTCAGCAATTTTACCTGCTTTTATATCACGAATCGCACCACCGATAGACGCTGCTGAAGCTGGTTCTACAAACACACCTTCATACATAGAAAGTAGGCGTTGAGCTTCTAAGATTTCTGTATCGCTAAGTTCATCAAACCAACCTTTAGAGTCACGTACGACGGCTTTGGCATGGTTCCAGCTTTGAGGATTACCAATACGAATTGCTGTTGCTACTGTTTCAGGACTTTCAACTGGCGCGCCACGAAGGAATGGTGCAGCACCTGATGCTTGGTAACCCACCATCGTTGGTAAGCCTTCTGGTTTAGGGCCAGTAAATTGATCTGTTGCAGCATCATAGACGACTTGTTCAAACTGATCAGCCGGTTGGTTTGCTACCGCTTCCGTATAACCCATCCAGTGTGCAGTGATATTGCCAGCATTGCCAACAGGAAGGCAGTGGTAATCAGGTGCGCGACCTAAGGCTTCAACAATTTCATAAGCAATGGTTTTTTGACCTTGCAAACGGTATGGATTGATCGAGTTTACAATCGTTACAGGTGCTTGATCTGCCACTTCTTTTACTAGACGCATACCATCATCGAAGTTGCCGCGGATTTGCATGGTAATTGCACCATACATCATCGCTTGAGCCATTTTACCCATTGCGATTTTACCTTCAGGAATCAAAACAAATGCTTTAATTCCTGCTCGTGCTGCATAGGCCGCTGCTGCTGCTGAAGTATTCCCTGTTGATGCACAGATAATCGCTTTTGAGCCTTCTTCAACAGCTTTGGTCACAGCCATCGTCATACCACGGTCTTTAAATGAACCTGTTGGGTTAAGACCTTCATACTTCACATAAATTTCTACGTTTTTGCCAATAAGACGTGGAATATTCTCTAATTTAATTAGAGGCGTGTTTCCTTCACCTAGAGAAATAGCACGTGTAGTTGCAGACACAGGTAAACGGTCACGATAACGATCAACAAGACCAGTATAACGATTGGCATTCGACATGATGGTGTTCCAATATGAGGTAGAGCGGGGTGAGGGAAGGCATTTCCCCTCAACCTGATTAACTATCGAGCGATTCTAAACGAATTCTCACAATTTCGCCATGAATTGCAGGCAAAGCTTGAATTTGCGCGAGTGCTTCATCCATTTTTGATTCAACAATTGGATCGGTTAAAATCACAATTGGGATGAGATCTTTAAGACGAGACTGTTGCATGATGGCATCAATACTAATCCCTGCACGACTTAAGATTGCCGTAACATCAGCCAAGACACCTGTTTGATCTTCGGCATTCAAACGAATGTAATATCCAGTTGTCATTTCTTCGCGACTGAGAATCGGCATATCGGTGAGTGCTTCAAATGCAAGTTGTGGAATTGTTCCAGCGCCATCTTCTGTGTAAGAAATATCACGTACAATATCAATGACATCTGCAACTACAGCAGAAGCTGTAGGACCTGCGCCCGCGCCCGCGCCATAATACAAGGTTGGACCGACAGCATTGGCTTGAACCAGAACAGCATTTTTAACGCCATTGACGTTAGCAATCAGTTCTTCTGCTGGAATTAGAGTTGGGTGTACGCGTAACTCAATACCTTTTTCAGCGCGACGTGCAATTCCCAAGTGTTTGATGCGGAAACCCAATTCTTCAGCATACTTCACATCTTGTGCTGTAATTTTGCTGATACCTTCAGTATAAACCTTGTCAAACTGAAGGGGGATACCAAATGCACATGACGCTAAGATAGTAAGCTTATGTGCTGCATCGATACCTTCGACATCAAAGGTTGGATCTGCTTCTGCATAACCAAGTTGTTGGGCTTCAGCAAGGACATCTGCAAAGGCACGACCTTTCTCACGCATTTCTGTGAGAATAAAGTTACCTGTGCCGTTAATAATTCCTGCCAGCCATTCGATATGGTTTGCTGCTAGACCTTCACGAATAACTTTAATAATTGGGATACCGCCAGCAACAGCGGCTTCATAAGCGATTTGTACGGCGTTATCTTCAGCAGCTTTAAAAAGTTCATTACCATGTTCTGCCAGTAATGCTTTATTTGCTGTTACCACCTGCTTGCCATGTTTGATGGCTTCCATGATGATTTCATAAGCAGGATGAATTCCACCCATCACTTCAACAACGACATCCACATCAGGTTGGCGTACGATAGCCATAAGGTCATCGCTTTGCTGAATTCCTTCAAGTTGTAGATCTGGACGTGGACGGCGAGTGCCTACGTGTGTAATTTGAATTTCTCGACCGGTACGGCGTTTAATTTCAGCAGCATTTTCTTGTAGTAGTTTAAGGGCTCCACCACCTACAGTACCAAGACCGAGTATCGCCAGACGAACTGGTTTCACGTCACACTCCATTTTATTCAATCATTTTAATGAAGCTTGATCATAGCTAAAAAAATGCGCAGACACTAGGGTCTGTTGTCACTTTATAAATGAATTGCGTTGAAAGCTAAAACCCTCTCAGACAAGGCATGAAACGCTGGGAATGGCGACTCCCTTACCAAGTTTCATAACGCAGTATGAGGGAGTTTTAGCTACAACCCTGCGGGACAGGGAGATTTTTGACGCTACTGCGTTATGTCTTGTGCATTTAGAATGACTAAATTTCACAATCCATGCCTTGTATCGCCTAAAAATCTCCTCTGTCGCAACCATAGATAAAGTAATAACAGACCCTGATTAAGATCATCTTTAATCTGTCGCCCGAGTCGTTCAAATTTTGAATGCAAAAAGCATCGATTATTTGTTTAAACGTTGAACGATTTCATCTGCAGTCATATAACCACCTAAGTATTCACCTTCAACGTTATAAATTGCTGGTGTACCATTCACGCCCATATTAAGACCCAGTTGATATTGGTCACGGACAGGGTTCTTACATTCAGCTGAGGCGACAGGTTGATCTTGAATTGCTTGTTCAAACGCTGCTTTGCGATCGTCACTACACCAAATTGCTTGCATGGTCGGCATAAATTGTTCACCACGAGGCCACGCGATATAACGGACTTCAATGCCTTTGGCTGTAATCTCTGGAATGTGTTCATGCAAGCGGTGGCAATAAGGGCAACTTGAATCGGTAAAGACGTAAATTACATGTTTGGCTTTGCCACTTTTAGCAGGATATACAATCAAGTCTTCAGTTTTGAGAGTTGCTAAATGTTTTTTATTCTCTATAGCTTGTAATGCATCACCGACATTATGCAGTTGTTTGTCACCTAGGCGAATGACATCGCCTTGGATAATGTATTGACCATCACTTGTTGCATAGACTGAACCCATACCATCGAGATTGACCCAGAATAGGTTAGGGACATCTGTTTTTTGTACTGCGATGATTTTGGCATTAATTTTTGCTGTTTTAAAATGTTTTTCTAAAGTCGAGATTAACCGTTGTTGTGCATTACGTTCATTTAATGTTGACGCTTCACCCGTTGCTGGTGTGCTTGCTGTCAGCGTATCTTGTTTTGGTGCAGCATTTTCCTTTGAGCAAGCACCTAGTATTAAAGTCGATGCTAATGTACAAGCCAGTACTAATCTAGACTGAGTAAACACCATAAATAACCTTTTTTCATACTGTATTTATAAACTTGCTCAAGCATACCAAAAAAACACAATAACTTCGTTAAATCTTGCATCAGCTCTGTGAACATCTTGCGATTTGTTTTTGCTGCTTTGTAGTATGCATTAACCTCTCGGATGATATTGGCTATGTAAGGCTTGCATTCGATGTTGGGCAACATGCGTATAAATTTGTGTGGTTGATAGGTCACTATGCCCAAGTAGCATTTGAACGACACGTAGATCAGCCCCATGATTAAGTAAATGTGTTGCAAATGCATGTCGTAAGGTATGTGGTGAGAGTTCAGCTTGAATATTGGCTTGTAGTGCGTAGCGTTTAATTGCATACCAAAAATTTTGGCGGCTCATAATTCCGCCATGCTGAGTTAAAAACAAATAATCCGTATTGCTCTTATACAATTGTGGTCGAGACTCAGCTAAATATTTTTCGATCCAATCACAAGCATATTGTCCCAATGGAACAAGACGCTCTTTATTACCTTTGCCTGTAATACGTAAAAAACCTTGTTTCAAGTTAATCAACTCTAAACGTAGATTGAGTAACTCTGATACTCGTAATCCACACGCATAAAGAACTTCCAACATAGCACGATCACGTAAGCCTAACGCAGTATTAATATCGGGCGCATTGATTAGAGCTTCCACATCTTGTTCCGATAGATCTTTGGGTAATGCACGACCAATTTTAGGCGAGTGATGTGAGGCAACAGGGTTATCTTCTCTTAATTTTTGTTCGCGTAAGAATTTATAAAATTGGCGTAGGGCAGAGAGGCAACGTGCGATTGAACGAGGGCTTTTCCCTGCTTTGGTTAATCCAATTAGGACATCTCCGATATCCTCACTGGACCACTTTGGCAAAGATGTAGTTTGATGTAACTCGCTGCATTGAATCAAATCAGATAAATAAGCATTACGCGTATGGGGGCTTACAGTTTGTGCAACTAAATAATCACGAAAACCCTGCAAAAAACTTAAATGTTCTGGGATAGAAACTGCGGCGGGAATACGTGGTTTTTTATTTAACATGACTGAATAAACTGAGATTCTTTGTTGGCACTGTAAAAGAAAATATAAGTCTTGTCGATCTGCAAGTCGGGTAAATGCCATTGAGATTGGTTTTGGTAATTATTCTCATTTGCCTGTATACTTGGTGAAAACGGTTTATGGTGAAATGTGGTGCGTTTATCAGCATTGAAAGTCAAGCAAACAGCGATGATTACTAAAGTTAATCGCTTAGTCGATGATACGGAACAGACAGATCTTGTGGCTGTTCGTTTAGAGAGTCTAGGCTTTGTGCCAGGTACACAAGTACAGGTGATTACCAAAGGTATTTTTGGTGGTGACCCGATCCTGATCCAGATAGGTTTTACGCGATTTGCATTACGTAAAGCTGAAGCCGATAAAATAGAAATTCAACTTGAAGGAGCACCTGCATGAGTGATGCGTTACGTGTTGCCCTTGTGGGAAATCCGAACTGTGGTAAAACTTCATTATTCAACCATTTAACAGGAACACGCCAAAAAGTTGCTAACTATGCGGGAGTAACGGTTGAGCGTAAGGTTGGACATTTCCAACTTCCATCAGGTAAAGCTGTGCGTGTTCTGGATTTGCCCGGCACTTATAGCTTAAAAGCAACCAGCCCAGATGAAGAAATTACCCGTGATGTTTGCCAAGGTAAAATTGCAGAAGAAGGTCATCAAGATGCTTTCTTATGTGTTGTAGATGCGACCAACCTAAAATTGCATTTGGGTTTGGTCTTAGAAGTGATTGAGCTTGGACGTCCTGTTTTAGTGGTATTGAATATGATGGATGAAGCGCGTCGTCGTGGCATTCAAATCAATACACAAAAACTATCGGAACGTTTGGGTGTTCCTGTGGTGGAAACTGTAGCTGTTCGTCGTGCAGGCGTCGAAAATCTATTGCACGCACTTGATCAAGGTAACTACAGCATTCCAAAAACTGAATTGAGCGGTTTGACGGGCGATCATCATCAAAAGATCGAAGTGATTTTTAACGATGTGGTTAAGTTTGTTGATCAGGAAGATCAGCGTACCAATTTCCTCGACAAAATTTTCCTACATCCAGTGCTTGGTTTGTTGAGCTTAGCAGTCATGATGTTTGTGGTTTTCCAAGCAGTTTTTGCTTGGGCCGCACCATTCATGGATGGGATTGAAGAATTTTTTGCTTGGGCAGGTGAGATTTTAGGCGAACATATTAGTCAACCTTTGCTCAATAGTTTAGTGGTTGATGGGATTATTGCTGGAGCTGGGAGTGTTCTGGTTTTCTTGCCACAAATTCTGATTCTGTTTTTCTTTATTTTAGTGTTGGAAGAATCGGGTTATTTACCACGCGCAGCCTTCTTGTTAGATAAACTGATGTTTAAAGCAGGGCTGAGTGGACGTGCATTTATTCCCTTACTGTCAAGTTTTGCTTGTGCGGTGCCAGGCATTATGGCGACACGTAGTATTAGTGATCCACGAGATCGTTTTACCACGATTATGGTTGCGCCATTGATGACTTGTTCGGCGCGTTTACCTGTGTATGCGTTATTGATTGCTGCCTTTATCCCAAGTCAAACCGTGTGGGGGATTTTTAACCTGCAAGGTTTAGTGTTATTTGGTTTATATATGGCAGGGATCATTAGTGCTTTATGCGTTGCCTTTGTGACAAAATTTTTGCAAAAAGATAAGTCGCAACATGCATTATTGTTAGAGCTACCAAGCTATCGAATTCCTAACTTCAAAAGTGTAGCGATTGGTCTGTTAGATCGCGCCAAAATTTTCTTAAAGCGTGTGGGTGGAATTATTTTCGCTCTTTCGATTCTATTGTGGTTCTTATGTACTTTCCCTCAAGCACCTGAGGACGCAACGCGTGCTGCAATTGATTATAGCTTTGCGGGAATGATTGGGCATTTGTTACAACCAATTTTTGCTCCACTTGGCTTTAACTGGCAAATCGTCGTTGCATTGATTCCTGCAATGGCGGCACGCGAAGTTGTGGTGGCTGCGTTGGGAACGGTATATGCATTGTCTGGTGTGGATGATGATGCGATTGCTGATGGTTTGGCGAATTTAATTAGTGCCGATGGTTCAGGTTGGTCACTTGCAACAGGATTATCATTATTGGTTTGGTTTATCTATGCCCCACATTGCTTAGCTACTCTTGCGACAGTGCGTCGTGAAACGGGTTCTTGGAAACATGTGGGTGTAATGACCGCTTATCTGTTTGGGTTGGCTTATTTGATGTCTTTCTTTACCTATCAAATTGCATCTCGCATTTGGGGTTGATTGGAGTGCCTTATGTTTGAATACCTGATTGTCGCTGTATTGGTACTGTGGAGCGCTATCGTTGTGTTTAAGAAAGTGTTTCCTCAAACAGCAAATTCAGCGTTTGATGCTTTATCAAGCTTGTGTCAACGCTTAGGTTGGCAACGTTTAGCAACATGGTTAAAGCCTAAGATGGTTGCCGGCTGTGGTGGAGGTTGTGGTTGTTCAACTGATGAAGCAGACAGTAAAAAGGCAGAGCTGATACAAACTGTCAAATGGCGTTGAAAATAAGGATTGCCCATATCAAGATATGGGCAATTTTTTTTCAACTTTAAAGCGTTTAGCTTTTACGCACTGACACAAAAAAGAGTGAATAAAACTAAAACTGAAAAAGCATTTAAAACAGTAAAGTGCTAACATTTTTGCCATTCCGTGATCCGTAACAAATGGGGCAAAAATGTTAATACAACGTGGTGGATTAAAAGTTGTGGCTGGCTTGGGTATTTCAGGCGTATCAGCAGTAAACTTTCTGCATGAACAAGGCTACCAAGTTGCAGTCACGGACTCCCGAGCAACACCGCCAGGATGTGATCAAATTCCTGAAAATATTAAAAAAAGCTTTGGAAAGCTAGATCTAGATCTATTGCTACAAGCCGAAGAAATTATTTTAAGTCCAGGATTGGCACCCCAACTACCAGAGATCCAACAAGCACTTGAAAAGGGTATTCCCGTTATCAGTGATATCCAATTATTACATCGTGCAACAGATGTTCCAATTGTTGCAATTACTGGATCTAATGCCAAAAGTACAGTTACAACTTTATTTGGCTTGATGGCAAAGGATGCAGGAAAAAAAGTGGCTGTAGGTGGTAATTTAGGTCGCCCAGCACTAGATTTACTCAAAGATCAGCCTGAACTCATTGTGTTGGAGTTATCCAGCTTTCAGTTAGAAACGACCTCTCATTTGAATGCGGAAGTGGCCGTGTTGCTGAATATGAGTGAGGATCATCTAGATCGTCATGGCGATATGCTCGGCTACCATAAAGCAAAACATCGTATCTTCCAAGGTGTGAAAAAGGTGGTATATAACCGTGATGACAGTTTAAGTCGTCCACTCGTTCCTGATGTCACACCGATGCAGAGTTTTGGTTTAAATGCACCTGACATGAATCAATATGGTGTACTTCGTGAAGCTGATGGGAGCATGTGGCTAGCCCGTGGTCGTGAACGTTTAATCAAAACCTCAGATTTGTATATTCAAGGAATGCACAATGTTGCAAATGCCTTGGCATGTTTAGCGCTAGGTGAGGCAATTGGTCTACCGATGCAATCAATGTTGGAAACATTGCGACAATTCAAAGGGCTGGAGCATCGTTGTGAATATGTACAGACGATTGATCAAGTGCGTTATTACAATGATTCTAAAGGTACCAATGTCGGTGCAACACTTGCCGCAATAGATGGGTTGGGTGCCGCAATTGAAGCAAAGCATGGCAAATTGGCATTGATTTTAGGCGGTCAGGGCAAAGGTCAAGATTTTAAGCCTTTGCGTAATGCGATACAGAAATACGTTAAAATTGTTATTTTGATTGGTGAGGATGCTGCCATGATTGAGCAAGCCTTACACAATACAACCCAGATTCAGCATGCAACTAGCTTAAAGCAGGCTGTCGATATTGCCCATCAGTCAACACAAGCTGAAGATATTGTTTTGCTTTCACCTGCATGTGCAAGTTTTGATATGTTTAAAAGTTATAATGACCGTGGTCATCAATTCGTGGCATGTGTGCATGCCTTGAATGGTAATAAAAATTAGGAATAGAATTATGGCGGATTTAGCCCAAAATACGGCGCAAAAAATTTCGCAATTATTGAGTCGTTTACCAAAACTTCCAGCAGAAATGACGGCGCGTAATATTCTTATTTTTTGCGTGATTTGTTTACTATGCTTTGGTTCTGTGATGGTGGCATCGGCTTCAATGCCCTATGCGGAGTATATCCATGAGAATCCATTTTATTTCTTGATTCGCCATGGCATCTCGATTTGTGTTGCAGGTATCGTGGCATTTCTAACTTATCGCGTTTCGCTTAATTTGTGGTTCAAAAATGTGTTCTTATTATGGCTGATTACTATCTTATTATTGTTGGCCGTATTAGTGGTTGGGACCGAGGTCAACGGTGCCCATCGCTGGATTAAAGTCGGTGGTTTTACATTGCAACCAACTGAAATTGCTAAGATTGTTATGGCAATTTTTACCGCAGATTATGTGGTTCGCCGTGCTAAAGAAGTGCGTACTCACTGGAAAGGATTACTGCGTTTAAGTGGGGTAATGGCACTAACAGTGGGCTTTATTGTAGCAGAACCTGATTTGGGAGCTACGGTTGTAATTGTTCTGATGATGGTTGGAGTCTTCTTTTTGGCAGGTGCCCCAGCAACGCAGTTTTTGATCATGTTAGGTGCGATTCTCGCTGGTGTGAGTGCATTAATTATCTTTGAACCCTTCCGCTTTCAGCGCCTGATTTCGTTTACTAATCCTTGGGCTGATCCTTTAGGCGTTGGATATCAACTATCTAATGCTTTGATGGCTTTTGGGCGTGGGGAGTGGTTTGGAACAGGTCTAGGGCATAGTGTTCAAAAATTGTCTTATTTACCCGAAGCACATACGGACTTCATGCTAGCGGTGTTAGGTGAAGAGTTTGGTTTTGTTGGTGTGACTTCAGTGATGATTTTATCTTTCACGATGCTTGCATGTTGTATCAAAATTGGACACCGTGCATTGCAGCACAATTATTTGCGTGCTGGTTACCTTGCGTATGGAATTAGCATTATTTTCTTGCTGCAAATTTTGGTTAATGCTGGCATGAATATGGGCTTAATGCCTACCAAAGGTTTGACGTTGCCTTTCATTAGTTATGGTGGAACATCATTGATGATGTGTGCAGCGATGATTAGTTTGATTTTAAAAATTGATGCTTCAACTCAAGAGCATAATCCGGTTAAGGAAGAGTCAAACTTCTAGTTGTTCTGAACTAAAATTGAATTGGAAAGCCCTTGATTCTAACAAGGGCTTTTTTATTGTCTATTGATATACACCAGAAAGATAAATGCCTTGTGGGATGAGATTCACATCCCATTGTTGTATTGCTTGCTGAAGCATAATATTTGGTTGGTCGAGATCGACATGGGGTTGACCGAGTGCCAAAATGGCATGCTGTAATAGTTCAGGCGCTTTTGAAAGTTCAAGCGGTTGTGCCATATTCTGCTTTGATAGTTTTTGGCCTTGATCATTCATTGCTAATGGCAGATGCATATACTGTAAAACAGGATAATTCAGCACCGAAGCTAACCAGATTTGTCGTGCTGTGTTATCTAGTAAATCTGCACCTCGAACAACATGGGTAATGCCTTGTAAAAAATCATCAACGACGACAGCAAGTTGATAACTAATAATGCCATCACGGCGTTTTAATATGAAATCGCCTAAATCATGTTGAAGGTTGGAGCATTGTTGACCTTGTAGGCGGTCTTCAAAACAGATGCGTTGATCAGAGACTTTTAGGCGAATAGCTTGTTGGGCAAAATCTAAGTTAAGCTCTCGACATGTACCTGCATAAATATGGTTCGAGCCGAGAACTTTACGTGTACATTGGCAAGCATAAATTGCTTGAGCTGCTTTGAGTTGCTCTAGCACCTGTTCATAGCACGCTAAGCGATCTTTTTGGAAAATAATTTCGGCATCTGGCTCAAACTGAAAAGTATCAATACACCTAAGAATATGTGTTTCACTATTTGGATAGATGCGCGGAATGTCTGTATCTTCAATTCGAACCAACCATTGACCTTGATTGGCTTTGGCATCGCAATAACTCGCGACAGCCGTAAGTAAAGACCCAAAATGTAAAGGGCCTGTAGGGGACGGAGCAAATCGACCGATATAAGACATAGGGAAACTTATTGCAGTATATTTACATCTTCCCTTACCCCCTCCTTTCTAAAAGGAGGGGATCATGAATTTTCAAAGATGTATCGAATTGGTGAATTACAAAGCGCTGTTGCACACCCTTTGGAAAAGGAGAGGGGTTAACCGTTGTTTTGCTTTTCTTTGATTTCAGCCAAAGTTTTGCAATCAATACATTGAGTTGCTGTTGGACGTGCTTCTAAGCGACGTAGACCAATTTCAATACCGCAAGTTTCACAAAAGCCATAATCGCCAGCTTGAATTGCTTCAAGTGATTGTTCGATTTTACGAATGAGTTTACGCTCACGGTCACGTGTACGTAATTCAATAGCAAACTCTTCTTCTTGCGTTGCTCGGTCATTGACATCAGGTAATGCGGTTGATTCATCTTGCATGGTATTCAAGGTGCGATCAACTTCAGACATTAACTCAGCTTTCCATGCATCTAAAATTTGACGGAAATGCTCAAGTTGCCCATCAGACATGTATTCTTCATTTTTCTTTGGCTGATAAGGTGCGATACCAAATAAACTTGCAGTTGTTCCACCTTCCGCAGCCTTAGCCTTGGTTTTACGCACACGTTTTACAGGCGCTTTTTGCTCATCAATCACTTCGGTTTGTTCATCCAAGACTTGATTTTGGTTGTCATTCGCCATATAGGGCATTCCTCATCTTACACGTATTATCTATACGCAAAAAATATGGTGCTATGCAAGTGTTTTTTATAGAAACCTGCGATGGTTTTTTCCATCAGGGGTCGTCATCATATAGACTTTTTTCGCAAGATGGTAGTCATTCATGTCTAGATTTAGTGAGAAATCATCGATGTGATTTGTAATCAAAAGTTTAAAAACCATGTTTAATCATACCCTAAGACTTCAGAGCTCGTCATGCGTTCTGATGTTTTGAGTCGATAGACCTTTGTTTCTAATTCGCCATTGGCTTTTAGGCAAATATAGCGATAACCAGGATGTTCTTCATCTAATGCAAACTTCTCACTTCTAGGCTTAAACTGAATACAGGTAGACGGAGTTGATAGTAAGTCGATACCTTGCCATTTATGAATCGCATCTTGGTGAACGTGCCCACAAACAATCGCTTTGATATTAGAAAAGGGTTGAATAGTTTCCAATAAATCAGAGGCATTTTTTAGCTTATGTTGATCAATCCAAGCAGATTGCATGGCAAATGGGTGATGGTGACAGGCAAGAATCACATAACGATCATGCAGTTGCGTTAGTAAGGTTTGAAGTTGACGAAGTTGTTTTTCGGTAATTCTTCCATCAATGCGTTGAGGCTGTGCGCTATTTAAAAGAATAATGACCCATTTCCCTAATTCAACCACCGTAATTTGAGTTTGGTCGACTTCATGAAAGGGAAAATGTGCGGCATCATCATGGTTGCCAGGTGTGTGGAAAAAAGGGATTTGCAAGCTTTGCATGTGCTGGATGTAACGATTGTAAGTCACAGGCGTTGGTGTTTGTGCTAAATCACCTGTATGTACAATCAGGTCGATTTGAGGATGTTGCTGGCGCATCAAGTCAATTACTGCATGAAAGCTTTGTTCGGGTTGCATACCAACGAACTCTAAATGCGGATACTCTAATAAATGTGTATCAGTAATCTGTATCATCACAAAATCTTGTTGAGATGAGGTTGAGACTTGGTAGGTCACCGTATTTAGCCCCTCAGACTTGTTATCGTTGTTGTATATGTTGAGCAAGCCATTGTAATGCCATGATTACAGGTGCATTTCTCAACCGCCCATTATTTAATAATGTGTGTAGTTGGGAATAATCAAATAAATGAAGTTGAATATTCTCTCCTTCATCTGATACCCCAAATACGCCTCCATTTTGTGGTAATTCAACTTCTGCTACATATAAATGATAAAGTTCAGAGCATGCGCCAACAGATGGGTAGAAGCTAAATAAATGTTTTAACGTTGTGATTTTACATCCAGATTCTTCGAGTGCTTCTCGACGAATACAGCATTCAGGAGATTCATTGCCATCAAGAACTCCTGCAATGACTTCAAGTTGCCATGGAGAGGTTTTATCGTTGATCGCACCAATTCGGAATTGCTCAATTAAGGCAAAGCGTTGCTGTACATCATTGTATAATAAAACGCCAGCTGCTTCAGGCCGATGAATTAATTCACGTTGAATAATAGGTGAGTACTCCAATCGATGAAATAATCGATGTTTGAGACACACTTTCTCTACTTGAATAAACCCTCGGTATAAGAACGTTCGAGATTCTATCGTAACGTCGGAGGCTGAATAGCTGGCGTGGTCAAGAATATTCATCTTCAATTAGGATGAGATTGTACATATCTCATCCTAACCGAGAATGTTTCGCAGGCAAATCTTTTTTTGGTAGATTTACACTTTGTGGTACAATTTTTGACCATGTTCCTGATAAGCGGTTTTCATTGCATTGAGACCTGCTTCAACTTCTGTATTGGCATCATCTGATTGTTTGGCATTGCTTTGATTTTGCGCATAATCTCGCACATTTTGCGTGATTTTCATCGAGCAGAACTTAGGGCCACACATTGAACAAAAGTGTGCTGATTTGTGTGCCTCTTTAGGTAATGTTTCATCATGCATACTGCGTGCAGTATCAGGATCTAAGCTAAGATTGAACTGATCATCCCAACGGAACTCAAAACGTGCTTTAGAGAGGGCATTATCACGGACTTGCGCACCTGGATGTCCCTTAGCTAGGTCTGCTGCATGCGCTGCAATTTTATAGGTAATAATACCGTCTTTAACGTCTTTTTTATTTGGCAAGCCCAAATGCTCTTTTGGTGTTACATAGCACAACATCGCCGTACCATACCAGCCAATCATTGCTGCACCAATTGCAGAGGTGATGTGGTCATAACCTGGGGCAATATCTGTGGTCAGCGGTCCAAGTGTATAGAATGGTGCTTCTTTGCAGACCTCAAGTTGTAGATCCATATTTTCTTTGATCATATGCATTGGCACATGCCCTGGCCCTTCGATCATTACTTGTACGTCATGTTCCCAAGCGCGGTGGGTGAGTTCACCCAAGGTTTTTAGTTCACTAAATTGTGCTTCATCGTTCGCATCCTGAATACAACCTGGACGTAAACCATCACCTAAGCTAAATGACACATCATATGCTTTCATGATTTCGCAGATTTCATCAAAATGCGTGTATAAAAAGTTTTCTTTATGGTGAGCTAAACACCATTGCGCCATAATTGAGCCGCCACGAGAGACGATTCCTGTTAAGCGATTGGCCGTCATTGGAACATAACGAAGTAATACACCTGCATGGATAGTGAAATAATCGACGCCTTGCTCGGCTTGTTCAATCAAAGTGTCTTTAAAGATTTCCCATGTCAAATCTTCGGCAACGCCATCGACCTTTTCTAGAGCTTGGTAAATTGGAACAGTACCAATTGGAACAGGGGAGTTGCGGATAATCCACTCACGCGTTTCATGGATATTTTTGCCTGTTGATAAGTCCATAATGGTGTCGGCACCCCAACGAGTTGCCCATGTCATTTTTGCAACTTCTTCATCAATCGATGAACCGAGTGCTGAGTTCCCAATATTGGCATTAATCTTTACCAAAAAATTGCGACCAATAATCATGGGTTCACATTCGGGATGGTTAATGTTGGCCGGAATAATGGCGCGTCCTGCTGCAACTTCTTGGCGTACAAATTCAGGGGTTATTTCTCTTAAATTTTGTGCCCCAAAGTTTTGGCCTGGATGTTGACGCATATCAACATCTTCACGTTGGCGCTGGTTTTCACGAATTGCAATATATTCCATTTCAGGCGTAATAATGCCTTGTTTGGCATAATGCATTTGCGTGACATTTTTACCTGCTTGTGCACGACGTGGATTTTGAATGTGGGCAAAACGAATTTCAGCAGTACGAATATCTTTTAAACGTGCTTGGCCAAATTCAGAACTCAGACCCGTCAGAACATCAGTATCGTTACGTTCTTCAATCCATTTTTGGCGAATCGAAGGTAAACCTTTGTTTAAATCAATTTGTACATTCGGATCAGTATAAACCCCAGATGTGTCGTATACCATGATCGGAGGATTGTATTCACCTCCTAAGCCAGTGGGTGTTTCTGTCAAGCTAATTTCACGGAATGGAACTTGAATGTCTGGACGAGAACCTTGGACATAAACTTTTTTAGATGCGGGTAAAATACGAGTTAAATCTTTAGCATCTTGCTCATGTTGAGCAGAGATATCAGCTGGAGAAAGATTCGTTAATTGGTTCATGGCATGATCCTTATGTTATGGCATTAACGAATCAAGCACGACCAAAAACAATGGCGGATTTATCCTTCGAAACGTGGATAAAACTGAGCTAGGTTTTTGCTGGGCTTGATTCCTACGCAGGTGTTAACCTGATCAGGTTCAACGGTACTCATATTTAAATCACGTGATTATTATGATCTCAGCAGTTGATTAACTGCGCTCCGTCAAGCAGCATTTAGCTTAGCATGATTCTGATTGTGTCTGTTGGCTGGAATGATCAGAATTGCACAATTTTTCTAACTTCTATGGTATGTTTAAGATATCCGAGTTGTTTAATCGGAAATAAGATGACTGTCATAAAAACTTCATCATTGTTATGTTTTAATCATGCATCATTTTCCATGTGTCTAATGGAGGCATTCTGTGAGTCCAAGTAATCCTGTGTTAAGTCATCATATTTCTTCACAATTTAATGAAGACTTACAAGATGTACATACCAAATTTATGAGCATGGGGGGCTTGGTAGAGCAACAGGTAGCCAATGCAATCCATTCTTTATTAGATACAGATGCCAATCTCGCGATTGATGTTCAGTTTAAAGATAATACTGTCAATCAGCTTGAGCGTGATATTGATGAAGGTCTAACCTTGATTTTGGCACGCCGTCATCCCGCTGCGATTGATTTACGTATGGTCATTGCAATGAGTAAGGCCAATACTGACTTGGAGCGTATTGGGGATGAGGCTGCAAAAATCGCACGTATTGCTCAAAACCTATGTGAAGAGGGTGAGTCTCCACGCGGTTATATGGAAACACGTCATATTGGTAACCAAGTACGTGTCATGATTCATGATGCCTTGGATGCTTTTGCACGTTTGGATGTTGATCAAGCGTTGAAAGTTGTGATGGCAGATGTTGATATTGATCGTGAATATCAGTCAGCAACACGGACATTGATGACTTATATGATTGAAGATCCACGTCATATTTCACGTGTGATGAATGTAATGTGGGTATTACGTTCTTTGGAGCGTATCGGTGATCACGCACGTAATATTTCTGAACAAGTGATTTATATGGCAAAAGGGACAGATGTTCGTCATACCAGTATTGAAGAAATAGAACAAAAAGTTCATCAAAAATAATTTTATTTGACCTGTCTGAACTCTATTGTTTACCAGTTTTGTAGGATGCCTCCACCTGATCGTAGAGGCATTTCTGTTATAGTTTTTTGAAAAATTCTGTGTCTATATTTTAGTGAGTGAGTCATTCAAAATGAGATTAATCTCATTTGAAGGTGTGACCGCGATGCGCTTTTTAAAAAAGAATAACTCAGCAAGTTTTGTTTTTTTAATTATTACGCTCTATGCTTTTCTTGGCTTTGCGATTGGATTCGTAATCTGGGAATATTTCTTAGTGAGCTAAATGATACATAAAAAAATCCCAGACTTCGGGGGAAAGTCTGGGAGAGAAATATCATACTTCGGTGAGATCTCTAAGGGTCTCTTTATCCTTCTGAATTAACTATAAGGGTGATCCGGAGTTGTGTCATGTAGACAAGTGTGTATGCTCTGTAAGACTTTATTGCTAATGTAAATATCACGTAAAAAAGAGAGCGAATTTGCTCTCTTTTTCAGTTGCTTACAGGTGTCTTCTTCGTGTCTTGCAGAAAACTAAAGCAACGCTTTCCTGTTTAACTCGAAGCATAGTTCTCCGTCTTGCGCAATAGATTCTTTTTGATTGTGGCCTACGCGGACTTCGTCCTTGTCTTGCAGAAAACCAAAGCGTTGCTTTAGTTTTCTTCAGGCTTCCAGCCTTCAGCTTTTTCTACGCTTTCATCATTGTTAAAGAACTTCTCACGTTGTTCTTCAAGAAACTTTTTAGCTTCAGGTTCAAACACATTTAAGCGCTTTTCATTAATCAATGTAGTTTGGTGCTGTAACCATTCTTGCCAAGCTTGTTTGGAAACATTTTCAAAGAACTCTTGACCTTTCGCACCAGGAAATGGAGCGAAATCTAGACCTTCAAGCTCTTTTTGATATTTACGGCAAAATACTTGTCGAGTCATTATGATGTCCTTAAGCGTAAAGCTGTTCTAAGCGAGTATGGGCACGAGTAATTGCTGCTTCGACCTGTTTTGGTGACGTACCACCGATATGATCACGCGCATTGACAGAGGCTTCTAGTGTTAATGCTTGATCAAACACGTCCGCATCAATTAAATCTGAGAATTGTTGAAGCTGTTCTAAGGTTAACTCAGATAGATCTTTTTCTTCAGCAACACCTAAAGCAACTGCTTTACCTACAATTTCATGTGCGTCACGGAAAGCAACACCTTTTTTAACTAAGTAATCGGCAAGATCTGTTGCTGTGGAAAAACCACGTAGTGCTGCTTCACGCATCATCTCAATATTTGGAACAAGTGCAGGGATCATATCTGCAAATGCCATCAATGAGCCACGAACTGTATCAATCGCATCAAACAAAGGTTCTTTGTCTTCTTGATTGTCTTTGTTATATGCCAAAGGTTGACCTTTCATCAGGGTTAATAGGCTAATAAGATCGCCAAACACACGACCTGATTTACCACGGATCAGTTCAGGAACATCTGGATTTTTCTTTTGTGGCATGATCGATGAGCCTGTACAGAAGCGATCAGGAATGTTTACGAATCTAAATTGCGCAGATGTCCATAAAATCAGTTCTTCTGACATACGAGATAAATGCATCATGATTAAAGATGCAGCGGCATTGAATTCAATCGCAAAATCACGATCCGAAACGGCATCTAATGAATTTTCTGAAACGGATTCAAATCCAAGTAGCTTTGCTGTATATGCACGATCAATTGGGTAAGTTGTTCCTGCTAATGCAGCTGAACCCAATGGCATACGATTAACACGCTTACGGCAGTCTTGTAGACGCTCTGTGTCGCGGATTAACATTTCAAACCAAGCCAGCAAATGATGACCAAAAGTCACGGGTTGAGCCGTCTGAAGATGAGTAAAACCAGGCATGATCGTGTTGGTATTCTTGCTTGCAAGTTGCAAAATACCTTGTTGTAGACGCTGTAAAATTGTCAAAATATCATCAATTTCATCACGCAAATATAAGCGGATGTCAGTTGCAACTTGGTCATTACGACTACGGCCAGTATGTAGTTTTTTACCTGTAATACCAATACGTTGAGTCAAGCGAGACTCAATGTTCATATGTACGTCTTCTAAATCAATACGCCATTCAAATTCACCCGCTTCAATTTCTGCTTGAATTGTGGTTAAACCTTGAATAATGTCATCACGTTCAGCTTCAGTGAGAACACCCACTTTAGCAAGCATAGTTGCGTGTGCGATTGAACCTGCAATATCTTGCTTATAAAAACGTTGGTCAAATTGCACAGATGCGGTAAATTCTGCAACAAAGGCATCTGTTGCTTCCGAGAAGCGACCGCCCCACATGCCAGAGGTTTGATGAGGGCTTGCTGAAGATGAGGATTGAGAAGATGTGGTCATGGCGGCTCAGTAAAATAAAAAAGAGTATAGCAAATCCAAACGCAGTTGCCGAAACTCATGCGAAGAAGTTATCGCAATCACGTTCATTGAATCCATCAGGCTCCTATTTTTTTACGAAAATTGGGCAATGGCAATACTTATTAGAACTAATTGTTGCAAGTAATGTTCTTGCAATGGTACTAGCTTTAGCTGAAGCGCAATCGTGGCATGCATTGCAAGGGGTTCGTCTCTTGCAATATATATTTTTTATTAATTGGGTGATTTTATCTTTTGCTGCATTTGTAGACTATTATCAAACTTTTTTTGCAAAATTTAGTCAAAAAACTGCGTTGATCTTGGGTTTTATTCTGTTGCAGCTCATTGTTTTTTCGACTACCTGCGTGGTGAATGTGATCCAGTTTTGGACTGTCCCATCAGGTAATTTTAATGGACAGATTCTATTTCAGGGAGTGGGGTTGCATCTAAGTTATGGTGTGTTGTTAGGTGCATTTTGTTTGCGATATCTATATATGCGTGAACAATGGCTGAATCAGCAATACAGCGAATTAAATGCTCGAATTCAAGCAATGCAGGCGCGTATCCATCCACATTTTTTATTTAATAGTTTAAATAGTGTAGTAAGCCTAATCACAATTGATCCTGATAAAGCTGAAAATATGTTAATTAATTTATCTCGTTTATTTCGGGCAAGTTTCCAAGAACTTAAATTGGTCAGTTTGGCTGAAGAAATAGATTTATGTCAGCAATATCTCAGTATCGAAAAAATACGTTTGGGTGATCGTTTAAAAGTCGAATGGAATATTCAAGCAACCCCAATTGAACTAAAACGGGTTACGATTCCTTTATTAACATTGCAACCTTTACTTGAGAATAGTATTTTTCATGGGGTCGAAAGAGTTCTGCAACAATCAACTATTACGGTATTGGTTGAAATATTGCAAAATCAAGTCAGTATAGTCATTACTAACCCTTATTCTCGCGATACAATAAAAACGCGGAAAGGGAATGGTATTGCGATAGAAAATGTTGAACAGCGTTTGAAAGCATATTACGGCCAAGCTGTAAAATTTCAAGTGTATGGGGGCGCATCGTTATATACCACAGTGGTGAACTACCACTACCGAGTAAAATAATAAGTCGAGTTAACCATAAAAAATATGGATGAAGTTAACGATGACAAGGAGGAAAGGATGAAAGTCCTAATTGCTGACGATGAACCTCTAGCAGTAGAGCGTTTATCACGTTTAGTTATTCAAATGGGACATGAGGTTGTCGCTACAGCGCATCATGGACAAGATGTATTAAGTTGCATTGAACAAAATTTGCCAGATGTTGTTTTGTTAGATATTCAAATGCCAGGTATGAATGGTCTAGAATGTGCGGAGCAATTGCGGCATCTAAATCCACGCCCTGCGATTATTTTTTGTACAGCTTATGATCAGCATGCGTTGGAAGCATTTAAATTTCAAGCACAAGGCTATTTGTTAAAGCCTATTGCTCAGCAAGATTTAGAACAAGTATTTCACCATTTAACCCAACTAACACAAGCACAAATGACGGGTTTACAACAAGAAAATATGGACGATTCCAAAAATCAGCGTCACCAAATTGCAGCTAAAACATATCGCGGCGTCGAGTTAATTCCATTAGAAAATGTATATTACTTTTTAGCGGATCAGAAATATGTCACGGTTCGTCACAAGAATGGCAGTGTATTAATTGATGAAACCTTAAAGGATTTGGAAAATGAATTTGCAGATCGCTTTATCCGAATTCATCGTAATGCGCTGGTATCTTTGGATTATTTAGAAGGTTTGGAATTGGTTGCGGCGGGACAATATCAAGTGCGTCTACGAGAGCTGGATGAGCGTTTGTCGGTAAGTCGTCGACATTTACCAAGTTTAAGAGAATGCATGCATCAACTTTAACGGCTTTTTTCTTAAGCGGAAAAGCAGTTTATGATTTTTTACTTGCAATTTTAGGTGATCAAGTTAAGTTGGGAACAATTGCTTTGATCAATGCTTGACGTACATTTATGAAAACCCTAAAAATTGCGACTCGACAAAGTCCTCTTGCACTTTGGCAAGCGGAGCATATTCGTTCTCGTTTAAACGCACTTTATCCAGATTTAACTGTTGAGTTAGTTAAATTTGTCACGCAAGGTGACAAAATTCTCGATACGCCATTGGCAAAAATTGGTGGTAAAGGTTTATTTGTTAAAGAGCTCGAAGCAGCATTATTGGATGGCCGTGCTGATTTAGCTGTACATTCTATGAAAGATGTACCGATGCATTTACCTGAAGGTTTAACTTTGGCAGTTATTTGTGAGCGTGAAGATCCTTTAGATGCCTTTGTGTCGAATCATTATGCGCGATTTGAGGATTTGCCACAGGGTGCAAAAGTTGGGACTTCCAGCTTACGCCGAAAATGCCAGATCTTACAGCAACGTCCAGATTTAGAGATTATTGATCTACGTGGCAATGTGGGAACGCGGTTGTCTAAGTTAGATGATGGTTTATATGATGCGATTATTCTAGCTAGTGCAGGCTTAAAGCGTTTAGGTTTGGCTGATCGTATTCGGCATTGTTTGGATCCTGTGCTTAGCTTGCCTGCGGTGGGGCAAGGGGCATTAGGTTTGGAATGTCGTGCAGATGATGAAAAGCTTTTGGCATTGATTCAACCCTTGCAACATGAAGAAACCTCGATTTGTGTGCGTGCGGAACGTGCGTTTAATGCTTATTTAGAGGGTGGTTGCCAAGTTCCAATTGCTGGGTATGCAACTTTAGTCAATCAACACATTCAGTTCGAAGGCCGTGTTGGAAGTGTGGATGGGAAAACTTTACTCAAACAGCAGCGGATTGGTGCGACGGATCAAGCCGAGCAGTTGGGTGAACAGCTTGCACAAGATTTATTGGATCAAGGTGCAGGTGAATTGTTGAAAGCTTTATATTAATGCGATTCATCAATACACGCCCAAAAGATCGTGCAGATCGCCTTACTCAAGCGATGCAGGGGGCGGGCTATGAAGTTGAATGCTTGCCATTACTGGAGCTAATTGCTGAGCCTTTTTCTGAGGCTCTACAGCAATTATATCAACAACTGGATCAGGTTCAGGTCATTGTTGCTGTTAGTCCAACAGCTGTTGATATTGGGATGCGTTATTTAGATTTGGCTGGTATTGCATTACATCAGCTTACCCATATTCGCTGGATTGCGGTAGGTCAGGCAACAGCCAAAGCGTTGGCCCAGTTTGGTATTCAAAGTGATGTGCCTGCGGTGGAAAGCTCTGAAGGTATGTTGGATCTTCCTCTTTTAAAACAACAGAAAAATTTACAGAAAATTGCTTTTTGGCGAGGATTAGGTGGGCGTCAATTTATGATGCAGCAATTGCAACAGAAAGGCGTTACGATTGCGAACTTTGTACTTTATCGTCGACAGTGTCCACAGGAAAGTTTTATCAAGTTTCCTCAATTATTAGAGAGAATGAAATCTGATCAGCCTGTAGCTGTACTGATTAGTAGTGAGGCGAGCTGGCAGAATTGGCTTCAACTCTGCGCACAAAATCCTTGTAAACGGACATGGATCTATTTGGTGCTAGGTGAGCGTTTAATGACGATTTTAAATCAGACACAGCATGATTTAGAGGGGGCAATTAACATTATTCAGCTTGAAAATTTATCTGCATCGGAGATTATTCAACGCATGAGTAATTGGCGGGGGGTGGTATGAGAAAAATTGTCTATTTAATATTATTACTTGGCTTAGTGTGGTTGGTTAAGCTTAGTTATGATATGGCTCAAAATGCCCAGACGATTCCTCAGCTACAACAACAGCTTGCGCAAACTGAACAACGATATGCTTTATTGAATGATCAGCTAGTTGCTTTACAACGTCAGTTACAAAGTAGTACCCCAGCACCTGCTGGTTTAAATATGACGCCAATGGTGATCACAGGTGTGGCACCTGTGATTTTGATCCAACAACAGTTGCAATTGGTTCAGTTTGCTTTAGACCAACAACAATTTATTTATGCCTTAGAGCATCTAACCCAAGTCCAGCAGCAAGTACTTCAATCAAGCTTGGCGCCTGCATTACAGCAAAGTTTGCTCAAAGCGATTGAGCAAGATAAACAGTCTATTCAGCAGTTTGTTTTGACTCAAACACAGCAGCAACAGCAATTTGAGGTTTTATTACAAGAAATCGATCAACGAATTCAAAATGAAATACAGAACCCTCGGTTAAAAGTTGAAAAAAGAGAGGGATCAATATGGCGCCATTGGTTTAATTTGGAAAAAGTTCAGCGTAATCCACCTGATCTGGTGCATCGTAATCTTACTTTAAAAGAGGCGCAGCTCAGAATGTTGCTTGCTTCAGATGCTTTACATCGAGGACAGCAAGCTGAATATCGAAAATCTATCCAAGAAGTGATTCAGTTATTGGGCGAATTGCCAGATCAAAATAGTCAACAGATGACTCGACGTCTAGATAAGATTTTGCATTTACCAACAGTCGCAACGCCAAAACTGATTACACTCGGTTTAGTGGGGTAGGCATAATGAAACATTTGTCGCTTCGTTATGTGTTGATTAGCTTGTTTTTATTCGCAATTTTTGCAGTATTGAGTTACGGCTATGGGCATGGTTATGTCTACATATATTGGCGTGATTGGCAATTGCAAAGTAGTGTTTGGGGCCTAATTGCATTTTTTATTATTGTGAGTTTTTTGGTTCAATTGCTTTGGTTGTTGAGTAAGCGTTATGTAGTGCGTGAACAACGAAAAAAAGAAATAGCACTCCATTTTAAGGATTTGCACCCTTATGAGCAGTTAGGTGTTGTTTGGTTGTTGGATGCGGCCACAGACCAACAAGTTTTTATTGAGCGTGTTTATACCCAATCAGGCTTGTTAAACCACATTGTTGCCGCCCAGTTTGATTATAAAAATGGGAATTATGACGCAGCTTTGCAGCACTTGGAGCAATCGGCGCCGGTCGCATTTGAATTGGCAGAATTGCAACGTATAGATATTTTTCTAGCGCAACAACAAGAAGAAAAAGCACTCACGCATTTAGAGTTTTTGACTCAACATCAACTATCTCCTTGGTTGCTTCAAATCGAAACGGCATATCAACAGCGTATCACGGCTTTATGGGGAAAATTGGCATTACAACGTCCGTGGTTATTTCTACAAGCAACCCAATATGGTTTGCTCGATGCTGAGCATCGAGACTTATGGTTGCAGCAATTGCTGATTAAGTTTGATCAGGCATCCGTGGATGATTTAGCGGCATTGCAACAGCGTTATTTAGCCTTGCAGAATGAAATACAGACTCGTCCATATACGAGTAAGGTGCTGTGGCTTAAATTATTGGCTCGGATGCCTGAGATGAGCATACAACATGAGCAGTTGGCTCTGCATTTGTTACAAGAGCATTTTGATCCAGAAGTATTTTATCTTTGGTTTCAGCAGCAATTGCTTAAACAGATTCCAGATTATGCTGATGTAGAGCAGCGTATTTTGCTATTTGAACAGCGTTATGCTGGCGTACCAATGTTAAGTTTTGCTAAATGGCATATTTATATGGCGACAGATCGCCAACAGGAAGCAGAGCAGTTATTAACTTTATATCCTGATAATATATTGATGAGCTATTTAAGAATTAAGTCAGTTCTTGGTGATAATCTGGATTTAATCAAACAGTTGAATTTAATATTTGAAAATGATGTTAATTTTCTGAACTTTAAGTTATGAGTGAAAATATGAATGAGTTGTCTGTCTATTCTGTCGTGCATAAGCAAAGCGTCGCTTGGGGGGATATGGATGCATTTGGCCATGTAAATAATGTGCAATATTATCGTTATATGGAAAGTGCTCGTATTGCATATTTGATGGCGTTAAATATATTCGAGCAAGATATATTGACCGTAGTCGCATCCAGTCAGTGTAAATATTTAAGTCCGGTATTTTACCCAGATGTGTTGCATGTTGGTGCACGTATTGAAGAGGTCCGAAATAGTGCATTTAGAATGCAATATGTGTTGTGGAGTGAACAGCAAAAACAAATTATTGCAACTGGGGATGCTGTGATGGTTTGTGTTGATAAGGCGAGCGCAAAGAAATCAAATATTCCTGAGAATATTAAAGAAAAGATCATTCAGTTAGAAAAGAATGTGGGACATGATTTAATGTTAGGTTAATCTCGTAAAGACAATTATGTCTGATATTCATATTTAAGAGACAGGCTTTAATTATTACTATTTTCTGTAATGCTTCCTTGTTTTGTGTAATGGAATATATTCATAAAAGAGGTCTGTTGTTTCTGGGGGTGTAAAGTTTCATTAGATAAAAAATGTCAAAAGTGTTTTTTCTGAAGCTGTCATCATTAGTGTTAGGCTCTGTTTTGAATTGATTAAAATTAAAATAGATAAATAAATATTTTATTCTGAGTTTATGTTTTAAGGTTTATTGTAAATAAAAAGCATTTTTTTTGTTATAGTACGATTAATTCAACTATTCTTATATTGATTAATGAATTGCATATAAATTAATATTGAGCTGAATTTAGAAGTTCATTTTTTTATTTTTTGCGTGAAATATTTTCTTATTGATTTGGAGTGGTTCGGATGAAACCAGACATTAGTGATTTATCAGTTGAAGATTTAAAGCGTTTGCAAGCAGAAGCAGAAGCTTTAATTGAAAGTAAAAAAGACCAAGCAATTGAAGATGCATATAATCAAATCATTGCAATTGCGGATGGTATTGGTTTAAGTGTTGAAGAATTATTGGCTATAGGTGAGCAAAAGCGTAAAAAGACAACGCGTAAAGCTGTAGAGCCACGTTACCGTAATAAAAATAATACTGCAGAAACTTGGACTGGTCGTGGTAAACAACCGCGTTGGTTAGTTGCGGAGTTGGAAAAAGGTGCAAAACTTGAAGATTTCTTAATCTAAGCAAGTTTAAAAGTCATCGTTTTGTCATACCATGACTTTATCCTTTATAAAAAACCAAGCTCAAAAGCTTGGTTTTTTTATATGAGAGAATTGGCGATGTTGAAAAATTATGCATAATGTCATTCAGAGAAAGAATTTTAAATGGATGATGTTAGCGATGTTGGTAAGGGTGGAATGAAGAAAAATACCAAACAATGGAGATGGTGGCTATTCGCCATTTTTGCATTTTTAATTTTTATTATTTTACAGATTCCAGCAACATGGCTTATTGCTAAATTTTCTAAAGATAATCAATTACTACATAATGTTAGTGGCAATATTTGGCAGGGACAAGCAGACTGGCAACGTGGGCAGTTGCGAGGTTCTGTGCATTGGAGGACACGACCTTTAGATTTGTTGCTGTTGCGTTTGGGGGCTGATTTAGATATTCATAGTGGTAATACACACTTTAATGGTGTGTTTGCTTATAGTTTTGGAAAGAAAATCATTGTTAAGGGGTTACAAGGTCAAGTTGCACCTGAGACCCTAAAGTATTTTGCTAATTGGCAATGGCCTGAAAATGCAATTCAACTCAAGGATGTACAGCTCCATTATCACGATGAAAAAGGTTTTAGTTCGGCAGATGGGCAATTAAATTGGGGTGGTGGCGAATTGACATATACCTTTGGTCAGCGTCAAGAACGCATGACAATGCCATCTTTAATTGCTGCATTAAAAGATGCCAATGGACAATTACAACTGGATATACGTGATCAGCGTAGTCAAAAAATGGCAAATATAAGTTTAGATGCCAATCTGATGCTTGATGTACAACTCACACAGCGAATGCTTTTAAACGTTCCATCTTATCAGGGTAAGGCAGGGCTGGACACTTATGTGATTAGTTCACGTCAGCCATTGCTACAAGGTGGAATGTGATGGACGCATTGATACAAAAAATACAACAGTTAGATTGGCAAAAGCTCGATAAGCTCAGTCCGTTGATTTTGGCAATCTTGCTGTTATGGCTGTGCTGGAAGCTCGCTTCGTTTTTTTGGTTGGTAGTTGCTCCCCCTCAAGCGATGCAATTTGATCGGGTTGAGCTAGGTTCACAACAGGCTCAAGTTCCTAATATCAGTTCATTTGCTTTATTTAATGAGCCAGCCGCGAGTGCAGTACAGGATAATGTTAATTTGGAGTTGCAGGGGGTATTACTTGGTTCGTCCAATTCATTATCTTCTGCTGTAATTAAATTAAATGATACTGCTGAGCGTTATCGAGTAGGTGAAACCTTAGGTTCAACCTCATATCAACTTGCGGAAGTGTATTGGGATCGTGTGGTGTTGAAACAAGGTAATGGTGCAACACGCGAAGTGACATTTAAGGGATTGGAAAAAGGTTTATATCAGCCTATAGAACCAATCAATAATCGTAATAATCAACCACCGCCGGCCCATATGCCAGAACCTGTTCAAAATTCACCTCAGTCTGCTTTGGGGCAGGCAATTCAACAAATGCAGGATAATCGTGAGCAATATCTGAAGAATATGGGAGTGAGTGGTGGTGCGGATGGCTATGAAATCACAGATCAAACACCCACTGGCCTTAAAAATACATTGGGTTTGCGCTCAGGTGATCGTATTCTATCGATCAATGGCCAAACGGTTGGGCAAGGATTGAGTGAAGTACAATTATTAGAGCAAGTGCGTCGTCAAGGGCATGCCAAAATAGAAATAAAACGTGGTGATCAAGTGATGACCATTCAACAGAGTTTTTAGTGATCACACATCATCACAATAGTTAGGAATAAGTGCAGGTTATGGCTTTTTTGAATCATCAGCGTCCACTTTGGGCATTACTTGCCGCAGCACCAATAGTTGCGACAATCAGTACCCATGTACAAGCACAGACATGGAAGATCAATCTACGTGATGCCGATTTAGCAGCATTTATTAATGAAGTTGCTGATATTACGGGTAAGAATTTTGCGGTTGACCCTCGGGTCCGCGGTAATGTGACCGTTATTTCAAACAAACCGCTGAATAAAGATGAGGTCTATGATCTCTTTTTAGGTGTTTTAAGTGTGAATGGTGTAGTGGCATTGCCATCAGGAAATACGATTCGCTTGGTGCCTGATAGTAATGTGAAAAATGCAGGCATTCCTTATGATGCGCGAAATCGTGCGGGTGGAGATCAAATCGTAACCCGTGTTATTTGGCTGCAAAATACCAATCCAAATGATCTTGTACCTGCTTTACGTCCATTGATGCCACAGTTTGCACATCTGGCAGCAGTGGCAGGGACCAATGCACTTATTGTTTCTGACCGAGCAGCAAATATCTATCAGCTTGAGAATATTGTCCGTAATTTGGATGGGACAGGGCAGAATGATATTGAAGCGATTACGTTGCAGTCGAGTCAAGCTGAGGAAGTGATTACATTACTTGAGACAATGAGTGGGACGGGATCATCTAAAGATTTGATGGGGTCTCGTGTACGTATTGTTGCGGATAATCGTACCAATCGTATTTTGATCAAAGGTGATCCTGATTCACGTAAGCGGTTACGTCAAATCATCGAAATGGTGGATGTGCCGTCAGCAGATCGTCTGGGGGGATTAAAAGTATTTCGCTTGAAATATGCAAGTGCAAAAAATTTAGCTGAAATTTTACAAGGTTTAGTGACTGGCCAATCAGTTACATCTTCATCAACATCTAATAACAATAGTTCCAATGCGATTAGCAATCTTATTTCAAATAATCAAAACAGTAGTAGCTCATCCAATAGTGCATCAGGAAACTCAGCGATTAGCCTAAATAGTGGTTTTAATAATCGCCAAAATGATGTGACCAGCTTTAATGGCGGTGGTGTGAGTATCATTGCTGATGGTGCGCAGAATGCCTTGGTGGTTAAAGCTGATCCACAATTAATGCGTGAGATTGAATCAGCAATACAACAACTGGATACGCGTCGTCAGCAAGTGTTGATTGAGGCAGCGATTATCGAGGTCGTTGGGGGGGATGCAGAGCAACTTGGTGTGCAATGGGTGTTAGGTGATCTAAATAGTGGTGTTGGACTGGTTAATTTTTCAAATCTTGGTTCTGGACTGTCCAAAATTGCAGCTGGTTATCTAACTGGTGGGGCTGCAGGAGCTGCAGGGGCTTTAGGGGATGGCGCTTCAATTGGTGTTGGGAATTTTGAAAACCCACGCAGGGCGTATGGTGCGTTGATACAAGCACTGAAAGCAAATACGAAATCCAACTTTTTATCGACCCCATCCATTGTCACAATGGACAACGAAGAAGCTTATATTGTGGTGGGCCAAAATGTCCCTTTTGTTACAGGATCTGTTGCAACACAGGGGAATAGTACTGTAAACCCGTACACGACGGTTGAACGAAAGGATGTAGGGATAACCTTGAAAGTTGTCCCGCATATTGGTGAGGGGGGATCGATTCGCCTTGAGGTTGAGCAAGAGGTTTCAAATGTTCAGCCTAATCGAGGGCAGGCAACGGATTTGGTGACCAGTAAGCGGGCGATAAAGACTTCGGTATTGGCTGATCATGGGCAAACCGTGATTTTGGGTGGTTTGATTTCTGATGATACAAGTCTAACTCGTCAGAGTATCCCAGTGTTGGGGGATATTCCCTATTTAGGGCGTTTATTCCGTGCTGATACGCGTAGTAATGATAAGCGCAATCTTTTGGTATTTATTCATCCAACGATTGTTGGGGATTCAGATGATATTCGTCGTATATCACAGCAACGCTACAATCAATTATATAGCTTGCAACTTTCGATGGATAAAAACGGAAATTTTGCCAAGCTGCCTCAAAATGTCTCGGATATTTACACCCAGCCAGTGGTAAATAATTCACCATACCAGAATGTTCCAACGGCGACACAGCAAAAGACCTCTGCAGTGACGACGCCAGTAGCAACAGCACAACCACCTTTGCAAAAGAAAGCGGTTGAAAGAAGTAAGAATACGGTGACCACGACGACGTTGCATCCCGCGTCTTCACAGTAGAAGCACACACGCACTTCTGTCACAATGTTATGATTGCAAGAGCCGATAATCAATAAATCAGGATAAGGGTTGATGTTTATGACTTGGAAACTACAAGCCATTACAGGTGAATTTACGGGGAAAGAACTCACGATTGAACGTGATATGTTGGTGGGCCGTCATCAAGAGGCTGATATTTTATTGCAATCTGCTGATATTTCGCGTCGTCATGCTGCTCTTTTGCTTAAAGAACACCAATTGTGGGTGCAGGATCTGAACTCATCAAATGGTACTTTTGTGAATGATGTGCGTATCACTCAAGATACAGAATTGCATGACGGTGATGTTTTGCAATTTGCGAGTTTTGTATTTAGCGTTCTTGCTCCAGAAACTGAATTGCCAGAAATTGAAGTGGAACCTGTAAATACAATTACACAAGATCAAGGGATGCCGAGTATTGCAGAAAGGGCAGCTGAAACTCCAATTAGTCGAGATGGTATGCCTCAGCAAGTGGGTATTCCTAAGCCTGCACCAATCCCTGAAGGGGTGAAGGTTGAGGTTTCTGCTGAACCAAAATCAGTGCCTATGCCAGAGCCTGTGTCACGAGTTGCGCAGGAAAAAGAGCAACAAAAAAATGCTTCAGTGGGTATGATTTCTCTCATTGTATTGATCATTTTAGCAGTGATCGCTTGGTTGTTCTTTAAATAATTACACTAAGCTTTTACAATCAAGGCATGCTTCGAGTTTCATTAACACTTTAGTCAGATGGTGTTGGTGTTTATTGAGGGATGCCTTTTCATTTTATAGGTGGAAATTTAATGTCCATTGCACAGTTACAACGTCGTGATCTTATCTTGTTTGATTTGGATGGAACACTTGTAGATTCTGCTGCTGACTTATATCGTGCAATGAATATTAGTTTGGAAAAATTGCACTTTCCTGTAGTTACTGAAGATCAGATACGAGCATGGGTTGGAAAGGGCGCCGCAAAACTTTGTGAAACAGTCCTTAAATATTTATTTGAGGATGCAAGCCCTCAGCAACATACGCTCTTGTTAAACACATTCGTTGATGTCTATGCACAAGAGTTATGTGTCAATACTCAGGTATATGAAGGTGTTTTACCTTTCTTGGATTATTGTCAAGCGCATGGGATTATCATGGCATGTGTGACCAATAAACCAGAGCAGTTGGCGAGAGGTATTTTGGATATTTTATCACTTTCATCTTATTTTAAGATGGTGGTTGGTGGTGATACCTTGCCTGAGCGTAAACCTCATCCCTTGCCATTATTGCACTGTATGCAGAGCCAAAATGTTGCTGCCGCACAAACACTAATGATTGGTGATTCAAGTAATGATGTTGAAGCTGCACGACGTGCAGGTATAGATTGTATTGTGGTCAGCTATGGCTATAATCATGGGGAGAATATTTACGATTGCCAACCGCAACAGGTGGTGGATCGTTTGGTGGAACTCGTTGAAGAAGATCAGATCAGGAGACAGGCATGAAAGTAGTTATGGTTTTTCGATGGCGGGCTTGAAAGAGCACTAAAGAAAAAACGCACAGAAATTAAAACCATAGAGAATATCCATGACTACCTTAGTACAATTTGAGCAATTAAAATCAGCCGGTTATAACACCATTCCTGTTTACCGCCAACGTTTAGCCGATACCGAAACCCCACTTTCCGTTTTTGCTCGATTTAAAACACATGAACATGCCTATCTTTTTGAGTCTGTTGAAGGTGGTGAAAATTGGGCGAGATACTCAATGATCGGTTTGGGTGAATCCACGGTTTTCTCATGCAATGCAGGTGTACTTACTGTTCAACAAACTGATGGTACGGTTACCCAACAAAATTGTACTGACCCATTTCAATATATTCGTGACTTCCAGCATCAATTTAAAGTACCAAGCAAAAAAGAATTGCCTGAACTACCGAGCTTTACAGGCGGTTTGGTGGGTTATTTGGGTTACGATGCTGTACGCTATATCGAACCAAAATTAAAAAATGTTCCAGCAGACGATCCAGTGACATTGCCAGACTTATGGTTAATGCTGTCAAAAACAGTGATCGTATTTGATAATTTAAAAGATACTTTATTTTTAATTCATCATGCTGATGCAAATCAAGATGATGCTTACACGCAAGCACAACAAAAATTGGATCAATTAGAACAACTGCTTGCAACACCTGTGAGTTTGCAGGCAAAACCGCATACAACGCCGCACTTTGAGTCGATCACGGGGAAAGAAAAGTTTCTTGAAACGGTGGAAACGGTGAAAGAGTACATTCGTGCTGGTGATGTCATGCAAGTGGTGCCAGGACAGCGAATGGTGTCTGATTTTGATGGTGAGGCATTACAGGTTTATCGTGCGTTGCGTCATCTTAATCCATCACCGTATTTGTTTTTAGTACAAGGGCGAACAATCGTTGATGACAAACCATTTCATATTGTGGGTTCATCACCAGAAATTCTGTCACGTTTAGAAGATGGGATTGCGACAGTGCGTCCGTTAGCGGGCACGCGACCACGTGGTAAAACCAAAGAAGAAGATTTGGCTTTAGAAAAAGATTTGCTTTCTGATGAAAAAGAGATTGCTGAACATTTAATGTTGATCGATCTTGGTCGAAACGATGTTGGGCGCGTATCAAAAATTGGTAAAGTTCAAGTAACTGACCAAATGGTAATCGAACGTTATTCACATGTGATGCATATTGTGTCAAATGTACAAGGTGAAGTGCGTGATGATGTCGATGCTTTGGATGTGTTTAAGGCAACATTTCCCGCAGGAACGCTTTCAGGTGCTCCTAAAATTCGTGCGATGGAAATCATTGATGAAGTTGAGCCTGTAAAACGTGGCGTATTTGGTGGTGCTGTTGGCTATTTAGGTTGGCATGGGGAAATGGACATGTCGATTGCGATTCGTACTTGTGTGATTCGTGATAAAAAGGTTTACGTGCAAGCGGGAGCAGGGTTGGTTGCAGACTCAAATCCTGAATCAGAGTGGAATGAAACCCAAATAAAAGCTCGCGCAGTGATCAAAGCGGTTGAATTATCGTCAAACGGATTGATTTTATGAGTTTTTAGTGGTTTTTTTTAAAAAATCACTTGCATCGATTCAGAGTTTTGCTAAACTGCACACCGTTCCGATACGAAACGTACGAAACATTAAGAAAGAGCCGGCATAGCTCAGTTGGTAGAGCAACTGACTTGTAATCAGTAGGTCCACAGTTCGAATCCGTGTGCCGGCACCATCTTAAGTTTTTGAGTTTAAAGTAAAAGAGCTGCACTGTGCAAGTGTGATTTGGTGGGATTCCCGAGCGGTCAAAGGGGGCAGACTGTAACTCTGTTGCGAAAGCTTCGAAGGTTCGAATCCTTCTCCCACCACCATATAACTTCGATTGAAGTGGTTAGTACCAACATGCGGGAGTAACTCAGTTGGTAGAGTGGCAGCCTTCCAAGCTGCATGTCGCGAGTTCGATCCTCGTCTCCCGCTCCATCGAAGAGGTCGCTCTTATAGCTCAGTGGTAGAGCACTCCCTTGGTAAGGGAGAGGTCTCGAGTTCAAATCTCGATAAGAGCTCCAGATATACAGCTTAGTAGAATTTCTACAAGATTTTAAAGAAGCAGGCTATTATAGTCTGCTTTTCAAGTATTAGGTGTCTAGTTTTTTAGGCGAATGTCGATAAAGAAGGTTTCTCAGGGTTGTTTTTCTCTAAACTGGTGTCGACGTAAACGAGGAAATCAAAATGGCTAAGGCTAAGTTTGAACGTAATAAACCACACGTAAACGTGGGTACAATTGGTCACGTTGACCATGGTAAAACAACTTTAACTGCTGCGATTGCAACAATCTGTGCGAAAACTTACGGCGGTGAAGCAAAAGATTACGCAGCGATCGACTCTGCACCTGAAGAAAAGGCGCGTGGTATTACCATTAATACTTCACACGTAGAATACGATTCTCCAACTCGTCACTACGCTCACGTAGACTGCCCAGGCCACGCCGATTATGTTAAAAACATGATTACTGGTGCTGCTCAGATGGACGGTGCAATCCTTGTATGTGCAGCGACTGATGGTCCAATGCCACAAACTCGTGAACACATCCTTCTTTCTCGTCAGGTAGGTGTACCTTATATTCTTGTATTCTTGAACAAGTGTGACCTTGTTGATGATGAAGAATTACTTGAATTAGTAGAAATGGAAGTTCGTGAACTTCTTTCTACTTATGACTTCCCAGGTGATGACACTCCAGTAATCCGTGGTTCTGCGCTTAAAGCGTTAGAAGGTGATGCAGGTCAATACGGTGAGTCAGCAGTTCTTGCGCTTGTAGAAGCACTTGACTCTTACATTCCAGAGCCAGAGCGTGCAATTGACAAAGCATTCTTGATGCCAATCGAAGACGTATTCTCAATTTCTGGTCGTGGTACAGTAGTAACAGGCCGTGTTGAAGCTGGTATCATCAAAGTTGGTGAAGAAGTTGAAATCGTAGGTATCAAAGACACAGTTAAAACAACTGTAACTGGTGTTGAGATGTTCCGTAAACTTCTTGACGAAGGTCGTGCAGGTGAGAACTGTGGTATCTTACTTCGTGGTACAAAGCGTGAAGAAGTACAACGTGGTCAAGTACTTGCTAAGCCAGGTACAATCAAGCCGCACACTAAATTTGATGCAGAAGTATACGTACTATCTAAAGAAGAAGGTGGTCGTCATACTCCATTCCTTAACGGTTACCGTCCACAGTTCTACTTCCGTACAACTGACGTAACTGGCGCGATCAAATTACAAGATGGCGTAGAAATGGTAATGCCTGGTGACAACGTAGAGATGTCAGTAGAATTGATCCACCCAATCGCAATGGACCCAGGTCTACGTTTTGCGATCCGTGAAGGTGGTCGTACTGTAGGTGCTGGTGTTGTTGCGAAAGTAACTGCATAAGCCGAATACTGTGTTACACTCAAATCGGAAGCTTCGGCTTTCGATTTGCGTAATAGGTCAGTAGTTCAATTGGTAGAGCGTCGGTCTCCAAAACCGAATGTTGGGGGTTCGAGTCCCTCCTGACCTGCCACTTTTTTTTAATAAAACCGCTTGATTCTGGCTAAGTTGTCATATAATAAGTCGCGAATTCTACGACGAGTAAAAAAATGTCGAATGATAAATCGCGTGACGCATCGAGCGACGCGCCAATCCCTCAAAGAAATAATGCTGCTGAAATTGTAGGCTCAAGTTCTCCATTAGATATAGTCTTGTGGTTGATTGCTTTGGCTTTATTAATCGGTTCAGCGATGGTAAATCAGCATTTACCTGCCTATTGGGCACCTGCAAATGATATTTGGGTGCGCATTGGGGTAATTTTGGCTTGTATCGTAGTCGCTTTAGGTTTATTATACGCCACCCATCAAGGTAAAGGCTTTGTGCGTTTATTGCTAGATGCGCGAATAGAACTACGTCGAGTGGCTTGGCCAACAAAACAAGAGACGATGACCACATCGTGGCAGGTTCTTTTGGTTGTAATTGTGACAGCAATTGTATTGTGGTGTTTTGATTACGGGTTAGGCTGGTTTATTAAGTTAATTATCGGGTAAGGTGCGATGAAACGTTGGTATATTATTCATGCCTATTCAGGCTTTGAAAAACAAGTGATGCGTTCGCTTAATGAACGAATTCAACGTAGCACGGTAGCTGATAGCTTTGGTGAAGTTCTAGTCCCTACTGAAGAAGTAGTGGAAATGAAGGACGGTAAAAAGCGCAAGTCTGAGCGTAAATTCTTTCCTGGCTATGTGTTAGTCGAAATGGAAATGAATGATGATACTTGGCATATCGTGAAAGAATGTCCAAAAGTTCTTGGTTTTATTGGTGGAACACCAGAGAAACCAGCGCCAATCACTCAGCGTGAAGCTGATGCGATTCTTGCTCGTGTGCGTAATCTTGGTGAAGCACCTCGTCCTAAGACGATGTTTGAACCAGGTGAAGAATTACTCGTTATTGATGGTCCGTTCACTGACTTTAAAGGAGTCGTGGAGGAAGTTCAATACGATAAGTCGCGTTTAACGTTGACAATTAATGTATTTAATCGACCTACTCAGGTTGAACTGGAATTTCGTCAAGTCGAAAAAACAGTTTAATTTGAACTGGTTGAGAAGCGCCCGATTTTATCGGGCATTGTTGTTCTAACACTTCGGTGTTGTTTAATTTTTGGGGAGCCTAACGGCGCTTGTACCCAGAGGTAATTTTCAATGGCTAAGAAGATTGACGGCTATATCAAGCTGCAAGTTCCAGCTGGTAAAGCAAATCCATCTCCACCAATTGGTCCTGCTTTAGGTCAACGTGGTGTAAACATCATGGCATTCTGTAAAGAATTCAATGCTGCTACACAAAAACTTGAAGTTGGTTTGCCAATTCCTGTCGTGATTACTGTGTACAACGATAAGTCGTTCACATTTATCATGAAAACTCCACCTGCATCTATTCTTCTTAAGAAAGCTGCAGGTATTCAAAAGGGTTCTTCTGTACCTAACAAAACTAAAGTTGGTAAGTTGACTCGTGCTCAATTAGAAGAAATTGCGACTACTAAAGAACCAGACTTAACTGGTGCTGATTTAGACGCTCGTGTGCGTACCATTGCTGGTTCTGCGCGTTCTATGGGCTTGGAAGTGGAGCTATAAGACATGGCAAAGTTAACTAAACGTCAAAAAGCCATTGCTGCAGCTGTAGAAGCAAACAAAGTTTACACTTTGGAAGAAGCAGTACAAGTTCTTAACAGCCTACCAGCTGCGAAGTTCAAAGAATCTTTAGATATCGCTGTAAACCTTGGTGTAGACCCGCGTAAATCTGATCAGGTTGTTCGTGGTGCGACGACTTTACCAGCAGGTACAGGTAAAACTGTACGTGTTGCAGTATTTGCTCAAGGCGCTGCTGCTGAAGCTGCGAAAGAAGCTGGTGCTGACGTTGTTGGTTTTGATGACCTAGCTGAAAGCATTCAAGGTGGAAACCTTGATTTTGACGTAGTCATTGCTGCTCCTGATGCAATGCGCGTTGTTGGTAAGCTTGGTACTATTCTTGGTCCACGTGGTTTAATGCCAAACCCGAAAGTGGGTACGGTTACTCCAGACGTTGCTAACGCGGTTAAGAATGCTAAGTCTGGTCAAGCACGTTACCGTGTAGACAAAGCAGGTATCATCCATGCTGCAATTGGTCAGATCGGTTTCAGCGAAGAAGCAGTACGTCAAAACGTTGAGACTTTAATTGCAGATTTAAAACGCTTAAAGCCTGCAACTTCTAAAGGTGTATACGTTAAAAAGATCACTTTGAGCTCAACTATGGGTCCTGGTTTGATCATTGATGTAAACAGCGTTTCTAGGTAATTAGACAGAATTTTAAAGCCTTAGATTTTTTCTTTGAAAAAATCTAAGCAAACTTTGAATTGATAAATGAATATTTATCAGCGTCAAAGACCTCAGGCGAGAAATGTCCTCGGATGTTTTTCTTAATCTTCCAGCCTGAGTAGACGCGGTGGTGTGATTTATTCCTCCTCCGCGTGCAAGTCTGAATTAGGCTTGCGAATTGGGAGTGCATCTGTTTGGGATGCATAAATCACCGTTAGGAGGTTTTACGATGGCTCTTCTTATCGAAGACAAAAAACAGATCGTTGCAGAAGTAAACGAAGTTGCTTCTAAAGCGTTCTCTGCCGTTGTTGCTGACTATCAAGGCTTAACTGTAGAGCAATTAACAACACTTCGTGTTGAAGCTCGTAAGTTAGGTGTTACTACACGTATCGTGCGTAACACTTTGGCTAAGCGTTCATTCGAAGGTACTCAATTCGATATCTTGAATGACGACCTTGTTGGTCCAACAATTCTCGGTTTCTCTACTTCTGAAGACGACATGGGTGCAGCTGCACGCTTGTTTGAAGAATTTGCGAAAACTAACAAAGCATTTGAGCTTAAAGCTGCTGCATTTGATGGCAAGCTTTATAAAGGTGCTGAAGTTAGCGTGATTGCAAACCTTCCGAACCAAGAGAAAGCACTTACTATGCTTGCCAATGTTCTTCAAGCTCCTATTTCGAAATTGGGTCGCCTTATTACAGCACTCAAAGAGAAAAACGAGTCAGAAGCGGCTTAATCCTATTTTCACACCATTCAATATCCATTTGGAGTTATTCTCATGGCTTTAACTAACGAAGAAATCTTAAACGCAGTTGCAGAAAAAACAGTTCTTGAACTTGTTGAATTAATTTCTGCTTTTGAAGAAAAATTTAACGTATCTGCTGCTGCTGTAGCTGTTGCTGCTGCTCCAGGTGCTGGCGCTGCTGCTGCTGAAGAACAAACTGAATTCAACGTTGAGTTGACTTCTTTCGGTGCTAACAAAGTTGCTGTAATTAAAGCAGTTCGTGAAGCTACTGGTCTTGGTCTTAAAGAAGCTAAAGATCTTGTTGAAGGCGCTCCTGCTGTTCTTAAAGAAGGCGTTTCTAAAGAAGAAGGCGAAGAACTTAAGAAGAAGCTTGAAGAAGCTGGTGCTACAGTTACACTTAAGTAATTCTGTAGGGAGTCGATTTTTTGAAAATCGGCTCCAAAAAATGGCTGATGGCTCTTGGGTCATCAGCCTTTTTGCGTTACAATAATCGGCTCGTTTTTTGTTAGTTTTGCGTTTTTTGCGCATATAATTAGAATAAACGGCTCAATATCAAACGCTTACCAATATTTTTTTGCTTATAAAAATATTGTTAAGCGTTTTAATACCACTAAAAATTGCAGCATTTGTAAACAGTGGTGGCCATATCGGCCTGCGTAATTCCTTCTAAGCCCGTTCTGCAGGCGGGTTTAGTTTACTTTCCGAGGACTCCAGATGGCATACTCATATACCGAAAAGAAACGGATCCGTAAGAATTTTGGTAAATTGCCCCAAGTAATGGATGCACCGTACTTGCTTTCGATTCAGGTCGATTCGTACCGTACATTCTTGCAAGGCGGTAAAACTCCAAAAAATCGCGAAGATATCGGTCTCCAAGCCGCATTTCGTTCAGTTTTTCCTATTGAAAGTTATTCTGGCAATGCTGCTTTAGAATTTGTTGAGTATAGCCTTGGTAAACCAGAGTTTGACGTACGTGAATGTATTTTACGTGGTTCGACTTATGCGGCACCAATGCGCGTAAAAATTCGTTTGATCATTAAAGATCGTGAAACGAAATCAATTAAAGACGTTCGTGAACAAGAAGTCTACATGGGTGAAATGCCGCTCATGACTGATAATGGTACCTTTGTTATTAATGGTACCGAGCGTGTAATCGTATCCCAATTACACCGTTCACCAGGCGTATTCTTTGATCACGATAAGGGTAAAACCCACTCAAGTGGTAAAGTGTTGTATTCAGCACGTATTATTCCTTACCGTGGTTCATGGTTAGACTTTGAGTTTGATGCTAAAGACTTAGTCTTTGTACGTATTGACCGTCGTCGTAAATTATTGGCGACCGTGATTCTACGTGCTTTGAATTATACCAATGAGCAAATTTTGAATTTGTTCTACGAAAAAGTACCTGTATATCTTGATATGGGTAGCTATCAAATTGACCTCGTTCCAGATCGTTTACGTGGCGAAATGGCGCAATTTGATATCTTGGACAATGATGGTAAAACCATTGTTGAACAGGGTAAACGTATTAATGCACGTCACGTACGTCAAATGGAAGCAGCGAACTTAGCTAAGCTTTCAGTGCCTGATGAATATTTGTACGAGCGTATTACAGCTGAAGATATTACGCTGAAAGATGGCGATGTCATTGCTGCAAATACAGTATTGAGCCATGAAATCATGGTGAAAATCGCTGAAGGCGGCGTGAAACAGTTTAATATTCTGTTTACAAATGATATTGATCGTGGTCCTTTTGTTGCAGATACATTGCGTGCAGATACAACAACAGGTCGTGAAGAAGCACTTGTTGAAATCTATAAAGTGATGCGTCCAGGTGAGCCGCCGACAAAAGAAGCGGCTGAAAACCTATTTAATAACTTATTCTTCTCTTCTGAGCGTTATGACCTGTCTCCAGTGGGTCGTATGAAGTTCAACCGTCGTTTGGGTCGTCCTTACGAAGTGGGTACTGATCAGAAGTCACGTGAAGTTGAAGGTATCTTATCGCACGACGATATCATTGATGTACTGCGTACATTGGTTGAAATCCGTAACGGTAAAGGTGAAGTCGATGATATCGATCACTTGGGTAACCGTCGTGTGCGTTCTGTTGGTGAAATGACTGAAAACCAATTCCGTGTTGGTTTGGTACGTGTTGAACGTGCAGTTAAAGAGCGTTTAAGCCAAGCAGAAACAGATAACTTGTCTCCACAAGATCTAATCAACGCAAAACCTGTTGCTGCAGCAATCAAAGAATTCTTTGGTTCAAGCCAGTTATCTCAGTTCATGGACCAAAACAACCCATTGTCTGAGATTACACACAAACGTCGTGTATCTGCGCTTGGTCCTGGTGGTTTGACACGTGAGCGTGCAGGCTTTGAGGTACGTGACGTACATCAAACTCACTATGGTCGTGTTTGTCCAATTGAAACACCTGAAGGTCCAAACATTGGTTTGATCAACTCGCTTTCTGTATATGCAAAAGCGAACGATTTCGGTTTCTTGGAAACCCCATATCGTAGAGTTGTCGATGGTCGTGTAACTGATGAGGTTGAATACTTATCTGCAATTGAGGAAGTGGGTACTGTTATTGCACAGGCTGACTCAGCAGTAGATAAAGATGGCAACCTGACCGAAGAAATGGTTTCTGTGCGTCACCAAGGTGAATTCGTACGTATGTCGCCTGAACGCGTAACCCATATGGACGTTTCAGCACAGCAGGTTGTTTCTGTTGCAGCATCATTGATTCCATTCCTTGAACACGATGATGCGAACCGTGCATTGATGGGTTCAAACATGCAACGTCAGGCTGTTCCTACACTACGTGCTGACAAGCCGCTTGTTGGTACAGGTATGGAAGCAAACGTAGCACGCGACTCAGGTGTCTGTGTGATCGCCGGTCGTGGTGGTGTGATTGAATATGTGGATGCATCTCGTATCGTTATTCGTGTAAACGAAGATGAAATGATTGCGGGTGAAGCAGGTGTAGATATTTATAACCTGATCAAATACACACGTTCTAACCAAAATACATGTATTAACCAAAATGTTATTGTGAACTTGGGCGACAAAGTTGCTCGCGGTGACATCTTGGCAGACGGTCCATCAACAGACATGGGTGAACTTGCGCTTGGTCAAAACATGCGTGTAGCGTTCATGACATGGAATGGTTACAACTACGAAGACTCGATCTTATTATCTGAGCGTGTACTTCAAGAAGACCGTTTAACATCGATTCATATCCAAGAATTGTCATGTGTAGCACGTGATACTAAGTTAGGTGCAGAAGAAATCACTGCTGATATTCCTAACGTAGGTGAAGCTGCGCTTTCTAAACTTGATGAATCAGGTATTGTTTATATCGGTGCTGAAGTTACTGCTGGTGACATCCTAGTTGGTAAAGTAACGCCTAAAGGTGAAACTCAGTTAACGCCTGAAGAGAAGTTGCTTCGTGCAATCTTCGGTGAAAAAGCGGCTGACGTTAAAGACTCTTCTTTACGTGTTCCATCTGGTACTAAAGGTACAGTGATCGACGTTCAAGTTTTCACTCGTGATGGCTTGGAAAAAGATGAACGTGCTCAAGCAATTGAGAAAGCTCAGCTTGATGCATATCGTAAAGACTTAAAAGAAGAATATAAAATCTTCGAAGAAGCAGCACGTGAACGTATTGTTCGCTTGTTGAAAGGTCAAGAGTCAAATGGTGGCGGTACAACCAAGCGTGGCGATAAACTCTCAGAAGATGTATTGTCTGGTTTAGAGCTTGTTGATTTACTTGAAATCCAACCAGCTGATGAAGCGATTGCTGAACGTTTAACGCAAATTCAAGTGTTCTTGAAAGAGAAGAGCATCGAAATCGATGAGAAATTTGCAGAGAAGAAGCGTAAGCTTTCTACAGGTGATGAGTTAACAACGGGTGTATTAAAAGTTGTTAAGGTTTACCTTGCGGTTAAGCGTCGTATTCAGCCTGGTGATAAGATGGCGGGTCGTCACGGTAACAAGGGTGTGGTATCAAACATCTTACCTGTAGAAGACATGCCGCATGATATTCACGGTGTGCCAGTTGATATCGTATTGAACCCATTGGGTGTACCATCACGTATGAACGTGGGTCAGATTCTTGAAACTCACTTGGGTATGGCGGCGAAAGGTCTGGGTGAGCAAATTGATAAGATGCTCCAACAGCAACGTACTATTGCTGAATTGCGTGCGTTCCTCGACAAGATCTACAACAAAGTTGGTGGCGAACAAGAAGATCTTGATAGCTTAACCGATGAAGAAGTTTTAAAACTTGCAGGTAACCTGCGTGCAGGTGTGCCTTTGGCAACACCAGTATTTGATGGTGCTGAAGAAAGTCAAATTAAAGAGTTACTTGAGCTTGCTGAATTGCCACGTACTGGTCAAACCGTATTGTTTGATGGTCGTACTGGTGAACAGTTTGACCGTCCTGTAACTGTAGGTTACATGTACATGCTCAAATTGAACCATTTGGTTGATGACAAGATGCATGCGCGTTCAACAGGTTCTTACTCGCTTGTGACACAACAACCGCTTGGTGGTAAAGCACAATTCGGTGGTCAGCGTTTCGGTGAGATGGAAGTATGGGCACTTGAAGCATACGGTGCAGCATATACCCTTCAAGAAATGCTTACTGTGAAGTCGGATGACGTCGAAGGTCGTACACGCATCTATAAGAATATTGTAGATGGTAACCATTATATGGATCCGGGTATGCCTGAATCGTTCAACGTATTGACCAAAGAGATCCGTTCTTTAGGTATCAACATTGAACTGAAAAATGGTGACTAAATCCCTTGAGGAGCTATAGCTACTCCTCACTCCCTTAAATAAAGAGGGAGTTTCTCTCTTTGAGAAGAGAGGCGAGGGAAGATTCCATATTTCAGTGAAAACAATATTTGTGACCCAGTCGGGTGAGCGTAGCTTCCCGACACACGGAGAAAAAAATTGAAAGACTTGCTCGATATCATGCGTAAGAAAACGGATTCAGAAGGTCATGCACCTGTTGAATTTGACCGTATCCGTATTGGTCTTGCGTCACCAGAGATGATTAAGTCATGGTCTCACGGTGAAGTTAAAAAGCCTGAAACCATTAACTACCGTACTTTTAAACCTGAACGTGACGGTTTATTCTGTGCCAAAATCTTTGGTCCAGTAAAAGATTATGAATGCTTGTGTGGTAAATACAAGCGTATGAAATACAAAGGCGTCATTTGTGAAAAATGTGGCGTTGAAGTAACAACTGCTAAAGTTCGTCGTGAACGTATGGGTCACATCGAGCTTGCTTCTCCAGTAGCACACATTTGGTTCTTGAAATCATTACCGAGCCGTATCGGTTTGCTGCTTGATATGACATTACGTGATATTGAACGTGTATTGTATTTCGAATCTTATGTTGTAACAGATCCTGGTATGACTCCGTTTGAAAAGTATCAACTTTTAACAGACGAAGAATACTACAATGCACTTGAAGAACACGGTGATGAATTCACTGCGAAAATGGGTGCAGAAGCAGTTCAGGATTTATTAAAAGATATCGATCTTGAAGCTGAGATTGCGCGTTTACGTGAAGAAATTCCACAAACAACCTCTGAGACGAAACTTAAAAAAGCGTCAAAACGTTTGAAATTGATGGAAGCATTCAAAGATTCGAACAACAAGCCTGAATGGATGGTGATGAATGTACTTCCAGTACTTCCACCAGATCTACGTCCGCTTGTACCACTTGAAGGTGGCCGTTTCGCGACTTCAGACTTGAACGATTTATATCGTCGTGTGATCAACCGTAACAACCGTTTGAAGCGTCTTCTTGACCTTGCTGCGCCAGATATCATCGTACGTAACGAAAAACGTATGTTACAAGAGTCTGTTGATGCGTTGCTTGATAACGGTCGTCGTGGTCGTGCAATTACAGGTTCGAACAAACGTCCATTAAAATCTTTGGCAGATATGATCAAAGGTAAACAAGGTCGTTTCCGTCAAAACCTACTTGGTAAACGTGTTGACTATTCTGGTCGTTCGGTAATTACGGTTGGCCCTACTTTACGTCTTCACCAATGTGGTCTTCCGAAGAAAATGGCTCTTGAATTATTCAAACCATTCATTTTCGCGAAACTACAAGCATCTGGCCAAGCAACAACCATTAAAGCTGCGAAGAAAATGGTTGAGCGTGAGACTCCAGAGGTTTGGGACGTTCTTGCTTCTGTAATTCGTCAACATCCAGTGATGTTGAACCGTGCACCAACACTTCACCGTTTAGGTCTTCAAGCATTTGAACCTATTCTTATTGAAGGTAAGGCAATCCGTCTTCACCCGCTCGTATGTGCTGCGTTTAACGCCGACTTCGATGGTGACCAAATGGCGGTACACGTTCCATTGACATTAGAAGCACAACTTGAAGCTCGTGCATTGATGATGTCTACCAACAACATCTTGTCACCTGCAAACGGTGAGCCAATCATCGTTCCTTCTCAGGACGTGGTCTTGGGTCTTTACTACATCACACGTGATGCGGTAAATGCCAAAGGTGAAGGTATGGTGTTTGCAGATACGCATGAAGTGAACCGTGCTTTGGCAACAGGGCAAGTTAATTTGCATGCGCGTGTAAAAGTACGTGTACACCAAACTGTGATCAATGAAAATGGTGAACGTGAACAACAAACGATTATTGTTGATACAACACCAGGTCGTTGCTTACTTTGGGAAGTCGTTCCTCAGGGTTTAAGCTTTGACATGATCAATCTTGAGATGACTAAGAAAAACATCTCGAAGTTAATCAACTCTTGCTACCGTAAGCTTGGTTTGAAAGATACCGTAATCTTCGCTGACCAATTGATGTATTTGGGCTTCCGTCAAGCGACGCGTTCAGGTGTATCTGTTGGTATGGAAGACATGCTTATCCCACCAACGAAACAGGTGATTATCGATAAGGCGGAAACTGAAGTTCGTGAAATTGAACAACAGTTTGAGCAAGGTTTCGTAACAGCTGGTGAACGTTATAACAAAGTGGTCGATATTTGGGCACGTACTAACGATCAAGTTGCGAAAGCGATGATGGATAACTTGTCTTATACACTTGTGAAAAACAAGCAAGGTGAAGACGAGAAGCAAAAGTCATTCAACTCAATTTATATGATGTCTGACTCGGGTGCCCGTGGTAGTGCAGCGCAGATCCGTCAGCTTGCTGGTATGCGTGGTTTGATGGCGAAGCCAGATGGTTCGATCATTGAGACCCCAATTAAAGCAAACTTCCGTGAAGGTTTGACAGTACTTCAGTACTTCATCTCGACACACGGTGCGCGTAAAGGTTTGGCCGATACTGCATTGAAAACTGCGAACTCTGGTTATTTAACGCGTCGTCTTGTAGACGTTGCACAAGATTTAGTAATTACTGAGCCTGACTGTGGTACAGCGGGTGGCTTAGTGATGACTCCATTCATTCAAGGTGGTGATGTCATCGAGCCATTACGTGATCGTGTATTAGGTCGTGTAACTGCTGAAGATGTACGTCGTGCATCTGATGATGAAGTGGTATTACCTCGTGGTACGTTGATTGACGAGAAAATTGCTGCTCAGCTTGAAGAAGCGGGTGTTGATGAAGTTAAAGTACGTTCAGTGATTGCGTGTGAATCTACATTTGGTGTATGTGCGAAATGTTATGGTCGTGACCTTGCACGTGGCCACTTGGTGAACCCAGGTGAGTCTGTCGGTGTTATGGCTGCACAGTCAATTGGTGAGCCAGGTACACAGTTAACGATGCGTACCTTCCACGTCGGTGGTGCTGCGAGCCGAACTTCGGCTGCAAACAGCGTTCAAGTCCGTAATAAAGGTACTGTACGTTTCCATAACGTGAAAACTGTACAACATGCCAAAGGCCATTTGGTGTCAGTTTCTCGTTCAGGTGAAATTGGTATTGCCGATGACTTAGGTCGTGAGCGTGAGCGTTATAAACTTCCTTACGGTGCAAGCATCTTAATTAAAGATGGTGAGACTGTAGAAGCGGGTGGTATCGTGGCGACTTGGGATCCACATACGCATCCACTCGTTACGGAAGTTGCAGGTAAAGCACGTTTCAGCCAGATTGCTGATGGTGTAACGGCGACATCGAAAACTGATGATGCAACAGGTATGACAACTGTTGAAATCTTGCCTGTAACAGCACGTCCTGCTTCTGGTAAAGATTTACGTCCTGCAATCGTGTTGGATACAACCGATGGCGGCGAACAGTTCTACTTCTTGCCACAAAACACAATTGTGACCGTTCGTGATGGTGAAACAATTGGTGTGGGTGATGTCATTGGTCGTGTACCACAAGAATCTTCACGTACTCGTGATATTACCGGTGGTCTTCCACGTGTAGCTGACTTGTTTGAAGCTCGTAAGCCTAAAGAACATGCGATCTTGGCAGAAGTGTCTGGTATCGTAAGCTTCGGTAAAGAGACTAAAGGTAAGAACCGTTTAGTGATTACTCCTGATGACGGTTCAGAGATCTACGAAGAATTGATTCCAAAATGGCGTCAAATCAACGTATTCGAAGGCGAGCATGTGAACCGTGGTGAAACCATTTCTGATGGTCCACAAAACCCACATGACATCTTGCGTTTGAAAGGCGAAGTAGCATTAACCAACTACATCGTGAACGAAGTTCAAGACGTTTACCGTCTCCAAGGTGTAAAAATCAACGATAAGCACATTGAAGTTGTTGTACGTCAAATGTTGCGTAAAGTTGATATCACTGATGGTGGTGATACAAGCTTCATCAAAGGTGAGCAAGTGGATTACATCCGTGTTGTTCAAGAGAACCAAGCTGTATTGGCTCAGAACAAGTTCCCTGCGAAGTTTGAGCGTCAATTGATGGGTATTACCAAAGCATCGCTTTCTACTGACTCGTTCATCTCTGCTGCATCGTTCCAGGAAACCACACGTGTGTTAACTGAAGCGGCTGTAACAGGTAAAGAAGATGACTTACGTGGTCTGAAAGAAAACGTTGTTGTGGGTCGTTTGATCCCAGCGGGTACAGGTCTTGCGTATCACTTAGAGCGTCGTCGTCAAGAAGCGGAAGCTGCTGAATTTGAACTTCACAATGACTTTAGTGAAGTTGACCAAGCATTTAGTCAAGCATTGAATTCAGACCAGTTCTAAATTCAAGTTGATTAAAAAAAGGCATCTTCGGGTGCCTTTTTTTAATGGAGAAAATACGAGCAAAATATTACAAAAACAAGGTATAGCACTCGCATTTGGTTACTTGATCTGATTAAAAACTTCATTAAAGCGTATTATTCTAGCGACATATGAGAGCGGAGTAATTCAAATGAAAAAAATGATGATGCTAATGGGTGCAGTATTGATGTCATCGACAATCTTGGCTGGTTGTCAACATGCAAGTCCAGAAAGTAAACGTATTGGTGCTGCTGCAATTGGTGGTGGTGCAGGTGGTGCTGTAGGTAAAAATCTTGGTGGTAATATAGGTGCTGGTCTTGGTGCTGCAGTGGGAGCTGGTGTAGCTGCAAATGCAAAAGGTGCGAACAGTAAAAATACACGCAATAGTGCGATTGGTGCTGGTGTAGGTGCGTGGCTGGGTGGTGCAGTATTAGGCGGTGAAGCTGGTGCGGCAACTGGTGGTGCACTTGGTGGTAGTGCTGGTGCGGCTTATGGCGAAAAGAAAGGCAAGTACTAAAATACGCGCAATATAGAAGAAAATGAAAAAAGCTCTTTAAATAAGAGCTTTTTTTTTATGCTTGTTAGTTGGAGAATAAGTATAAAGCTAGGGGTTACAAAATATCAATCGATTGGGACAGAGTGATAACACAATGTGATCAAATTCCTCATAAAAGAAGATTATGCTTTTTAGTAGAGCATAAAGGAGTGAGTACGATCATGAAAAGAGCAATTGGTTTAGTGTCTACTTTAGTGTTATCGGCGGTGATGTTTACAGGCTGTCAGAACATGAGTGCATCTGATCAGCGTATTGGTGCAGCTGCATTAGGCGGTGCTGTTGGTGGCGGTGTCGGTAATCATGTTGGTGGTGGGCTTGGTGCAGGTATTGGTGCCGCAGCTGGCGCAGGTGTTGGTGCTAATGCCAAAGGTGGTAGTAGCAGTACAACAACCAGTAGTGCAATTGGTGCAGGTATCGGTTCAGTAGTCGGAAAAGCAATTTTGGGTGGTGATTCGGGTGCCGCGATTGGTGGTGCAATCGGTGGCGGTGCTGGTGCTGCTATCCAAGAGAAGAAATAGCACGACACATTTTAACCTCTTTTCCAATATATCAAGAATGCCTGAAATTTATTTTGCAGGCATTCTAGTCTTTTGGCCGTATTATTTTAAACTGGCTTTGGATTTTTTACGTCGAATATAAAGTACTTTTTCTACTCCTGCGATTCGTGTTCCTGCATCATCAACGATATTTAAAGTGTAATGCCTATATACAGGTTCATGCTTTTCGGCCAAGTGTTTAATTTCCGCAATTTCATTCGCACTAAGTTGAATGTCTGCGTAGACTGTATTGCGGCCAGGGGAGAGGAAATTGATCGAAGCACTTTTGTCCCAGACAATATACTTGTGACCTAGATGGTGCATCAAAATAAGCATATAAAATGGGTCAACCATTGAATAGAGGCTGCCTCCGAAGTGAGTACCGACGATATTACGATTCTTTCGGGTGAGTGGCATTTTGACGCGAATAAAATAGTTCTCTAGATCAATGGTATCTATAGCGATACCTGCACCACGATACGGTGAGTAATGGTTGATGATAAATTTAGACACAACCGGAATGGTGCGAATTTTTTTGAAAAAGGCTTTCATGGTCAATTTTTTTTCTTGCAACTCTATTCATACTCCATAAGTATCATTTTTATTGCATTGCTGGCAATGGCTGTTTTATGACCAGGCCACTTAAAAACAAAATGGGAAAGAGTTATGCAAGTACAAGTAAAAACAGTGACCACATCTGACCAACAAACCTTGTGTGTGAAAACATGGGGAGATCAGAAAAAGACACCATTGGTTTTGGTGCATGGATATCCAGATAACCAAGAAGTTTGGGAACCAATTATTGAAAAATTAGTAAATGATTACTTTGTTGTAACTTATGATGTGCGTGGTGCGGGCTTATCATCGATTCCAAAACGCATTAAAGATTATCGTTTGCCGCGCTTATCTTTGGATCTACAGGAAGTAGTTGATCAAGTCTTACCGAATCGTAATTTCCATATGGCTGCACATGACTGGGGATCTTTACAGTCATGGGAATCAGCGACTGAGCCGAAACTTAAAGGTCGCTTGTTGTCTTATACAACGATTTCAGGGCCTTGTTTGGATCATGCATCTTTATATTTACGTGAAAAATTCAAATCTGCACCGAGCAATGTTTTGAAAATGTTAACGAAATCTTGGTATATCGGTGCATTCCATTTACCTTTGCTGGCTCCGACTGTATGGACATTCTTTAGCCCAGAAAGATGGGGCAAAATTTTGAGCGGTCTAGAGAAGAAGCAAGATTTACCATTAAATGCAAATATTGTTGCTGATGGTAAATATGGAATTAATTTGTATCGTGCTAACTTTATTCCATCTTTAACTCAACCACGTCAGCGCTATGCACAATGTCCTGTTCAGGCAATCGTATTACGTCGTGATGCCTTTGTAAGTCCAGAATACATTACTGAATCGATGCCAAAATGGGTTGAAAATTTTGAGTATGTAGAGTTGGATGCAAATCACTGGGCGGTACTCAGCCAACCTGAAAAAATTGCGGATTATATTCGTCAATTTATCGTGAAAAATGCATAAATAAAAACTATCAGATAGCAATCGCTCAATTTAAACTCTGCTAAAATGGCGCCCTCGTTTCATATAGTTCAGAGTTATGTTTGCAATTATTGCAGCGGTTGCTGTCATGTTCGGCCTCTCCTTAGGGCGTGTTCCCGTCGTATTTGCATTGGTCATTGGTGCTTTGACTGGTGGTTTATTGGCTGGTTTAGGGCTACAAGGCACTTTAGATGCATTCAACAACGGTTTAGGTGGTGGTGCAAAAATTGCACTGGCTTATGGTGTTTTGGGTGCGTTTGCCTTAGCTTTGGCACGTTCAGGTTTACCTGATCTTTTAGCCTATAAACTGGTTAAAAGTCTTAAAAATGATGCAGATATTCGTGCTCAAAAGCAGGTGAAATTTCTCATTTTTAGTACCATCGGACTCGCTGCTATTGCATCGCAGAATGTCATTCCTGTGCATATCGCTTTTATTCCTGTACTCATTCCGCCATTACTCATCGTGTTTAATCATTTACGTTTAGACCGTAGAGCGGTGGCTTGCGTGCTTACATTTGGTTTAGTCGCAACTTATATGTTCTTACCCATGGGGTTTGGCGCAATATTTTTGAATGATATTCTTGCACATAACATTAATCATTTTGGTCAGAGTTATGGTTTACAGATCAGTAATGATCAAATTCCTCGCGCTATGATTATTCCTGTGGGGGGAATGTTTCTTGGAATGCTGACAGCTTTATTTGTGAGTTATCGTAAGCCACGAATATATGAAGATAAGGCTTTGCATAATGTAACACGAAGTATCGTGGGGGAAATGGCCCAGGAGCAACAAGCACCACAAATTGCACGATTTACCTTATTTATGGCCGCTTTTGCTGTGATTGCGACCATTATTGTTCAGCTTTACTCTGACTCTATGATTGTTGCGGGATTAGTGGGGGTTGCGATTCTAAGTTGCGCTGGGATTTTTAAATGGAAAGAAGCTGACGATGTTATCGTGAGTGGAATGAGAATGATGGCATTGGTTGGCTTTACCATGATCGCAGCCCAAGGTTTTGCTGCGGTGATTGAGGCAACGCATCAAGTTCCTGAGTTGGTAAAAGCGACAGCAGGATGGATTGGGGACAGTAAAGCACTTGCCGCTTTTGTGATGTTATTGGTTGGATTATTGATTACTCTTGGGATAGGTTCTTCATTTTCCACGGTACCGATTTTAGCCATAATGTACGTACCATTGTGCTTGCAATTCGGTTTTAGTCCTATGGCAACAATTGCGCTTATTGGAACGGCTGCTGCTTTGGGAGATGCAGGCTCACCTGCATCCGATTCAACTTTAGGACCGACTTCAGGTTTAAATATCGACGGGCAACACGATCATATGCGAGATACGGTTGTACCGACGTTTTTACATTTTAATCTGCCGCTATTGATCTTTGGTTGGATTGCTGCGATGGTCCTATAGTATGAAATAAAAATGACTCTCTTAGAGTCATTTTTTATATTAAGAAATAATAAAGTATAAGCGTTAAATAAAATATATTTTATTAATAAGAATCTTCTCGAGAAGTTTTAATATTAAAAAAATGAATAGTATTTTTTTTTAAAGGTATTAAAGTGACGTTTTTTGACTATTTTTTTTATTTATATCTGATTGTTTTGTTAAATTAAACTGAAAAATATATTTTTGAGCTACTTTTGATCCTTATTTTTATCTGTTAAATCCTTACT